>NZ_JBVVPP010000017.1:0-85868 GCF_055811315.1 Bradyrhizobium sp. MI1.4
ATCCCAATTGTACTCGCCCCGCCCCCGTTTTTTGGGGGGGGGGGGGGGGCCGGCCGGGGGGGGGGGGGGGGCGGGGGGGGGGGGGCGGCCCCCCCCGCCGCTCTCGGTCCAAATCCGCAAGCTGGAGGCCGAGGTCGGCGCGCCGCTGTTCCGCCGCGGCACGCGCGGCATGGATTTGACCGAAGCGGGCCAGGCGCTGCTGGCGCGCGCCGGCGAGGCGCTGGCGCTGGCGGCCGACGGCATCGAGGCCGCGCGCGCGGTCGCGGCCGGCAGCCGTGGTCGGCTGTCCGTCGGCTACATGTTCGTACTGGCGAACGCGATGCTGCCGCGTCTCATCCCCGAGTTGCGGCGATCCGTTCCCGGCGTCGATCTCGATTTCGCCGAGCTCAGTGCCACGACGCGCGAGCCGCGTCTGCTCGACCGCAGCGTCACGGTCGCGCTGTGCATGCCGGCGATCCACCATCCCGAGATCCAGGTGGCCCGAATCGGCGCGCAGCCGTTCGTGCTGGCGGTGCGAAACCGTTCGCCGCTTGCGCGCCTGAGCGCGGTGTCAATGACACGACTACAAGGCCGTCCGCTGATCGCGTTGCCGCCGCCGGAGCGGGACCCCTCCTCCTCCGCGGTCGCGGCCCTGCTGCGGCGGCATCAGATCGTGATGCCGATTGCGAGCCGGGTAGAGACAGTGCATTCGGCGATGAACCTGGTTCTCGCCGGTGAAGGCCTCGCCATCCTGCCCGCCTGCGCCCAGCTCGCGGCGCCGCGCGGCATCGTGTTCCGGCCGTTGCGGGATGCGACCGATTCCATCGACATCGCGGTCTGCTGGCGGCGGGATTCTCACAGCCCGCTGATCCGGACCTTCCTCAAATGCGCCGAGAAGGTCGTGGCACCGCTGTGACGCGACGCTACAAGCTCCAGATAATCTCGTGACTCCACGGCGGATCGGCACCGGGACGGGTGCAGGTGAGACCGGCGCAATTGGCAGCAAAGGATAGTGCACCGCGAAGCTCGTCCGCGCCGATATCCTTCAGTTGCTGTCGGGCGAGGCGTCCCTGCTTGTGCAGGGCGAACAACAACGCCGCCTGAAAACTGTCACCCGCGCCGATGGTGTCGGCGACCACGACCTTGGGGGCGGCGACCTCGATCTGCCCTGCCCCCGCATGCCACGCGATCGCACCGTTGTCGCCACGGGTGATGACGACGAGGCTCGCGCCGCGTGCAAGCAGCGTGCTCGCACGCTGGTGATACGGCTCGTCGGCGAACAGATAGGTAAAATCGACGTCTGACATCTTGATGAGATCGGCACAGCCGGCAAACTCGGCCATGCGGGCGAGATAAGCCGGCTTGTCCTTCACGAGGTTGGGCCGGCAATTCGGATCAAAGGAGATTGTCGAGGACGCTCGTGCGTCCGCGATCAGGGCCATGGTCTCGGTCGCGCCCTGGTCGTTGACCAGCGTGGTCGAGCCGACATGGAGAACTTCGACCGTATCGAAGGGAATAGAGCCGCGCCGGTAGGTCCAATTCCGCGTCGCGGTCTCGGCGTCATAGAAGGCATAATGCGACTCTCCCGCGATGATACGAACAAAGGCGAGCGTGGTCTGCTGATCGCTGCGGGTGGCGAGACCGAGCTCGACATTGGATGCAGCGGCGTGGTCGGTAATCATGCGCCCGAACATGTCCGTCGAGATCCCGCCGACAAAGCCGGTCGGCGCGCCGAGCCGCGCCATGCCGATTGCGACGTTGAGGCAGGAGCCGCCGACCGCCGGCATCACCGCTTCGCGCCTGTCGGTATTTCGCGTCGGGACAAAATCGATCAGCGCGTCGCCGCAGGAAATCAACATCCGTTTCAACCTCCGGCCATTCCACGCATCGCCGCGCGGCTGCCGCGATCGACCTCGCGCAGCAACTTGTAGACCTCGCGCTTGCGGGCGTGAAAGGCGGCAATGTCGGGCGTAGTGGGCTCGCTCTTCCGTCCCAGCGCCGACATCTTGGCCATGGTTTCGCCGATCGAGGCATAGGCGCCGCCGGCGACTGCGCCGAGCATCGCGGCGCCGAGCAGCACGGGCTCCCTGGTCTGCGGCAGCGCCACGGTGAGGCCAGTCGTATCCGCCATGATCTGCCGCACCAGCGGACTGCGGCTGGCGCCGCCGCCCATGATCATGATGCTGGAATGGACGCCATGCGCGGCAAAGGCCTCGATCACCTCGGCAAGCCCATAGGCGAGCCCGCACAGACCGGCGACGAACAGCCGTTCCATCGAGGCGATGTCGGTGTCGAGATCGAGGCCCGCGATCACCGCGCGCGTGTCAGGGTCGGCATAGGGCGAGCGGTTGCCGATGAACTCAGGAAGCACATGGACGTTGCGGGCCAGCAGCACGGCGCGGCTGGCGCCGCCTGCGCGCGCGATGATGCGGCGCTCGAGAAACTCGATGAGGTCGAGGCCCTCGCTGCGCGCCGCCACACTCGCCTCGGCGTGGCCGGGATGCGACTTGAGAAGATGGTCGATCGCAGCGCCCGCAGCCGACTGCCCGCCCTCGTTGAGCCAGAAATTTGGTACCATGCCCGAATAGTAAGGACCCCACACGCCCGGTACGAAGCACGGTTCTTTCGTCGTCGCCATGATGCAGGCCGACGTTCCCATGATGTAGGCGAGGCGGTCGCAGACATCTGTCGCGCCCTCCGATTCATCGCGGCCGCCGATGGCGCCGATGCCGCCGGCATGGGCATCAATCAGGGACGCTCCGACCGGCGTGCCCGGTGACAAGCCGAGATCGGCAGCTGCCGTACCGGTTAGACCGGCGCCGAGCCGCGTGCCAGGCGCGACGATCTCGGTGCCGATGCGGGCGTATTTCTCGTTGACGAAGTCCGACAGGCCGATGCGCTTGAAGAATGGCGCGCTCCAGCCACCGCCGTCATGCGCGAGGTAGTTCCATTTGCAAGTGACCGTGCAGGTCGAGCGTTGCAGCGAGCCGGTGGCGCGCCAAGTCAGGTAATCCGCCAGATCGAAGAAGTGCCCTGCGGCGTCGAAGCTCGTGCGCATGTGCCGCTTCAGCCACAGCAGTTTCGGCATCTCCATCTCGGGCGAGATCGAGCCGCCGACATAGCGCAGCACGGCATCACCGGTTTCGTTGATCAGCCGCGCCTCGGCCGTGGCGCGGTGATCCATCCAGACGATGACGTTGCGCTGCCGGTCGCCGGACGCGCTGATGGTGAGCGGCTCGCCTTGCCGGTCGAGCACCACGAGGGAGCAGGTGGCGTCGAAACCGATACCGCCGACGCTGTCGGGCGCGATTGCAGCTTCCGCCATCGCGGCCCGCACCGACGCCGTGCAAGCGTCCCAGATATCCTGGGACGACTGTTCGACGATGTCACCGGCCTCGGGCCATATCCTGATCGGATGCCGTGCGATAGCCAGCAAGGTGCCCGCCTCGTCGAACACCCCTGCCCGCGTGCTTGTGGTCCCTACATCGACGCCGATATACGCTCGCGGCATTGTCGCCCCCGGAAGCTCTCGTCAGTTTTGACGCAAGCCTACCAGCAAGTGTAGCCGCCATCCACCAGCACGATGCTGCCGGTCATCAGGCTCGCGGCCTCGGACGAGAGAAAGAGCACCACGGAGGCGATCTCCTCGACCTGCCCCATCCGCGCCATCGGGGTTCCACCGATCCAGGCGTCGTACATTCTCGGATTGCTCTTCACGAAGGCGTTGAGCGGCGTCTCGATATAGGTCGGCGCCACCGCATTGACGCGGATGCCGCGCGCCCCCCATTCTGCGGCGAGCGATTTCGTCAGATGGTGCACGCCGGCTTTGGACGCATTGTAGAAGCACTGCTCCTGCGGCTTGTTGACGATGAAGCCGGACATCGAGCCGACATTGACGATGGCGCCGCTCTTCGCCTTGAGCATGTGCTTGCCGAATTCGCGGCAGCACCAGAAGGTGCCGTTGAGATTGACGTCGATCACATTGAGCCAGTGCTCGTCGGTCACGGTCTCTGCCGGCGTCTCGCTGCGGGCGATGCCGGCGTTGTTGACGAGGATGTCCACCTTGCCGTGCCGGGCAACGACGTCGTTGGCCACTTCCGCCACGCGCTTGGTATCGGTGACGTCCATGATCGCCGTCTCGGCGTCATACCCCTTCGCCTTCAGGCTGGCTTTTGCACTGTCGGCGACCTTACTGTCGCGATCGCCGATGACGACCCTGGCGCCGGCTTCAGCCAGCGCTTCGGCGCAGGCGAAGCCGATGCCTTGCCCGCCGCCGGTGATGAACGCGGTCTTGCCGTTCAGCTTGAATTTTTCCAGGTACATGTTGCTTTTCCCGATTCTTGCCGTTTCTTGTCAGCCCCGGATGGCGTTGCCGCTTGCGTCGAAGCGATGGATGCGCGCTGGCTCCGGCACCAGCGATACATGGTCGCCGGCGTGCAGGCTCAACTCACCGATGTAGCGCGCCGTCAGCATGCCGAGCGGGCCGGCATCGACATAAAGGAAGGTGTCGCTGCCGAGATGCTCGGCCACCGCGATCGTTCCCTGCCAGCCGCCGGCACCGTCGCGCTCGATCTTGAGATGCTCAGGCCGTACGCCGATCGTTGCTGCGGCCTTCTGCAAGGCGTGCTCGCCGGTCACGAAGTTCATCTTGGGCGAGCCGATGAAGCCGGCGACGAAGAGGTTGGCCGGCTTCTCGTAGAGCTCCAGCGGCGAGCCGTATTGCTCGATCTTGCCGCCGTTGAGCACCACGATCTTGTCGGCCATGGTCATGGCCTCGACCTGGTCGTGGGTGACATAGATCGCGGTGGTGCCGAGCTGCTTCTGGAGCCGCGTCACCTCGATCCGCATCTGCACGCGCAGCGCCGCGTCGAGGTTGGAGAGCGGCTCGTCGAACAAAAACGCCTTGGGCTCGCGGACGATGGCACGCCCGATCGCGACGCGCTGGCGCTGGCCGCCGGAGAGCTCGCGCGGCTTGCGATCGAGATAGGGCGTGAGGTTCAGCGTTGCGGCGGCGGCCTCGACCTTACGGTTGATCTCGTCCTTGGCCAGCCCCGCCATCTTCAGGCCGAAGCCGATGTTGCCGCGCACGCTCATATGCGGATAGAGCGCATAGGACTGGAACACCATCGAGAGCCCGCGCTTGGCCGGCGGCGTGTCGACCACGTTCTTGCCGTCGATCAGGATCTTGCCGCCGGAGACGTCCTCTAGCCCCGCGATCAGCCGCAAGAGCGTGGTCTTGCCGCAGCCCGACGGCCCCACGAACACCACGAACGACCCATCGGCGATCTCCAGGTCCGCGCCCTTGATGATGTGCACGGGGCCGAAGGATTTCTGCACGTCCTGAAGTGTGATCTGACCCATGATCCGGCAGCCCTTCCTACTTTACCGCGCCAAAGGTGAGCCCGCGCACGAGCTGCTTCTGGCTGAACCAACCGAGGACGAGAATGGGCGCGATCGCCAACGTGGAAGCCGCCGACAGCTTTGCCCAGAACAGCCCTTCCGGGCTCGAATAGGACGCGATGAACGTGGTGAGCGGCGCAGCGTTCGAGGTCGACAGATTGAGCGTCCAGAACGCCTCGTTCCAGGCCAGGATCAGGTTCAGCAGCATGGTCGATGCGAGCCCCGGGATCGCCATCGGCGTCAGCACGTAGATCAGCTCGCGGCCGATGGTGGCGCCGTCCATGCGCGCGGCTTCCAGGATGTCGCGCGGAATCTCCTTGAAATATGTGAACAGCATCCAGATCACGATCGGCAAGTTTCCGAGACACAGGATGAAGACGAGGCCGATGCGGGAATCGAGCAGGCCGAATGACTTGTAGATCAGGTAGATCGGCACCAGCACGCCGACCGGCGGCATCATCTTGGTCGAGAGCATCCAGAGCAGGATGTCCTTGGTGCGCTTGGTCGGCGAGAACGCCATCGACCAGGCCGCGGGGATCGCGATCAAAAGCGCGATCAAGGTCGAGCCGCCGGCGATGATGATCGAGTTCATCGCGTGGAGGACATAATCGCTGCGCTCCTGCACCGTCGCGTAGTTTTCCGCGGTCCAGTGGAAGAACAGGAAGGACGGCGGGATCGCGAAAGCCTCGAGCTCGGTCTTGAAGCTCGCCAATACCATCCAGAGGATCGGGAAGAAGATCAGGAAGCCGAAGAACCACGCCCCGATGGTCGAGACCACCACCCGCTGCCTCGTCGCCGTACGCGCCATGTCTTATGCCTCCAGGTTGCGACCGACGATACGGACGAGGAAAAAGGCAACAACGTTGGCGATCACGACAGCGACGAGGCCGCCTGCCGAGGCAGTACCGACATCGTACTGGATCAGTGCCTGCGAATAGATCAGGAAGGCGATGTTGGTGGTCGAGAGTCCCGGGCCGCCGCCCGTGGTGACGTAGATCTCGGCAAAGACGGTGAGCAGGAAGATCGTCTCGATCAGGATCACCACCGTGACGGGGCGCGCGAGGTGCGGCAGCGTGATGTAGATGAAGGTCGAGACCGCGCTGGCACCGTCCATTTCAGCGGCTTCCTTCTGCTCCTCGTCGAGCGACTGCATCGCGGTGAGCAAAATCAGGGTCGCGAACGGCAGCCATTGCCAGGACACGATCAGGATCACGGCGAGCAGCGGCGCGTCGGTAAACCAGTCAATCGGCGTCAACCCGAACAGCGAGGCGATCCAGGCAAACAGCCCGGACACAGGATGCATCAGCAGGTTCTTCCAGACCAGCGCGCTCACCGTCGGCATCACGAAGAACGGCGCGATCACCATCAACCGCACGATGTTGAGGCCGATCACCGGCTGGTCGAGCAATAGCGCCAGCGGAACTCCGAGCAGGACGGTCAGCGCCAGCACCGAGCCGACCAGCACCAGCGTGTTCTGGAGCGAGGCGAGGAACGCGGGGTCGGTGAGGAAGTAGCGGAAGTTTTCCAGCCCGACGAACGCTTCCGAGCCGGGATCGAGTAAGCTGTAATGCAGCGTCGAGAAATAGATCGTCAACGCGAGCGGGACGATCATCCAGATGAACAGCAGCCCGACGGCCGGCGTCAGGAGCGTCCGTGCGAGAAGCTGCGTCTGCCGGGTTGCCATTCTTGGCTTCTCCGCTTGCGGGAAGAAGGCGGCCATCCACCTGGAGCGGTGGATGGCCGCAAGTCTGAGCTCAGGAGGGAGAGCTCGAGCTCACTTGATGTAACCCGCGCGCTTCATCTCGCGCTCGGTTGAAGATTGCGCCGCGGTGAGCGCGGCATCGACCGTCATCGATCCCGCAAGCGCGGCCGAGAATTGCTGGCCCACCTGCGTACCGATGCCCTGGAATTCGGGGATGGCCGCATATTGCACGCCGACGTAGGGCACCGGCTTCACCGTCGGCTTGTTCGGATCGGCGGCATCGATCGAGGCCAGCGTCAGCTTGGCGAACGGGGCGACCTTCAGATAATCAGGGTTTTGGTAGAGCGAGGTTCGGGTGCCCGGCGGCACGTTCGCCCAGCCCTCCTTCGCAGCCACGACCTTGGTGTAATCCTTGCTGGTGGCCCAAGCGATGAACTTCTCGGCGGCTTCGGCCTTCTTCGAGCCGGCGGGAATTGCGAGGCTCCAGGCCCACAGCCAGTTGGCGTTCTTGCCGAGCCCGGTGTTGGGCGCCAGCGCGAAGCCGACCTTGTCGGCGACCTTGGAGTCCTTCGGGTTGGTGACGAACGACGCCGCGACGGTGGCATCGATCCACATTGCGCACTTGCCGGCATTGAACAGCGCGAGGTTCTCGTTGAAGCCGTTCGAGCTCGCACCGGGAGGGCCGGCCTGCTTCATCAGGTCGACATAGGTCGTGAGCGTCGCCTTCCATTCCGGCGTGTTGAACTGCGGCTGCCACTTCTCGTCGAACCAGCGCGCGCCGTAGGAATTGGCCATGGCGGAGAGGAACGCCATGTTCTCGCCCCAGCCGGCCTTGCCGCGCAGGCAGATGCCGTAGACGCCGGCGCTCTTGTCGGTGAGCTTCTTGGCGGCGTCGACGACGAAATCCCAGGTGGGGCTTTCCGGCATCTTGAGGCCGGCCTTGTCGAACAGGTCGGTGCGGTACATCACCATCGAGCTCTCGCCGTAGAATGGCGCGGCGTAGAGCTTGCCGTCGACCGAGACCGCATCCTTGATCTTGGGCAGGAGGTCGGCGACGTCGTAGTCGGCGCCGAGATTGGCGAGCGGCACCAGCCAACCCTTCTTGGCCCAGATCGGCACCTCGTAAGTGCCGATGGTGAGGACGTCGAACTGGCCGCCCTTGGTGGCGATGTCGGTGGTGACGCGCTGGCGCAGCACGTTCTCTTCCAGCGTCACCCATTTGACGCTGATATCGGGGTTCTTCTTGGTGAATTCACCCGTCAGCCCCTGCATGCGGATCATGTCGCCGTTGTTCACGGTGGCAATCGTCAGGGTCGTTTCGGCCATCGCGGGGACAGCCAGCAGGACAGACGCGCCACAGACGGCGCCGAGGACGTGTTTCACGGTGACCTCCCTAAGCTCGCGCTTTTGAGCATATGCCCACGCGTTGGGCGTATGTTCGGCTGAGGGCGGGCCGTTGTCAAGCAGGCGCGCGGACGTTTCGGCAACTTATGAGTGCTGCGATGCGGGGGAGCTCGTGCGTCGCCCTCCCCGTCATGCCCCGCGAAGGGGCATCCAGTACTCCGTGCCGTCTGTCGGTTTGCCTCAAGCGGCGCTGCGGCGTCCTGGATCGTCCGCCTGCCGCCTTCGCTAAACCTTCGGCGCCCCCAGACCTCAACCCCGGCGAAGCCTTGGCGTAGCCGGGTCGCGGACGACGACAGCGGCGTGGGTGGCGAAATCCCTGCCTCGCGCCCCGCGCGGGAAACGACGAACCGCCTCAGCGCTCCAGAATCGCCCTTGCGGTCGCCTCGTCCGTAATCAGAGCGTTGATCAGCCGCCCATTCAGCGCCGCCGCGATCGCCGGCACCTTGGCTGCGCCGACGGCGGCGCCGATCGTCGTGGTCTTCGCCGGGACCTCCGGCGGAATGCTGGTCAACCGTTTGTTGGTGCCGGCCTTCAGCAGGCGGCCCTTGGAATCATAGGCCCAGCCCGTGATCTCGCCGATCGCCCCTTGCCGCATCATCTCGAACAATTCGTCGCGGGTGACGAAGCCGTCGACATGGACCTGCGCCTTCTGGTCCATCTGGCCGATGCCGACGAGGCGCAAATCCGCCTTCTCCGCGACCGCCTTCACCTTCGCGATCGGCTCGATCCGGACCATCTTGTTGCGCTCGTCCTCGGACGACATCAGGAACGGTAGCGGCATCGGGTAATGCCGTGCGCCGGTGCGATCGGCGAGCCGGCCGACGGTATCGTAGAAGCTCGCAGAACCGTCGGCGGAGATGTTGCCGACGAGCGAGACGATCTGGTGATTGGGCCGGTCGATCGGCGTGACGCGCTCGACCGCGGCGCGCACGGCGCGTCCCGTCCCGAGCGCGACGATGACGGGCGTTTCCGAACGCAGGGTGGAATCGAGCAGGTTGGCGCAGCGTTCGGCAATGCCCGCTGTGGCCTGCGGCGCGGCGGGATCAGCCGGCACCACCTCGCAATGGGCAAGGTCGAAACGTTCCTTCAACCGCGCCGCCAGCTCCATGCACGCGGCGATGGGATGTTCGAGCCGGAAGGTGATGAGCCGCTCGGCGAGACATAGCGACACCAGCCGCTGCGCCGACGCGCGCGACACCTGGAGCATCTTCGCGATCTCGTCCTGGGTGTGACCGGCAATGAAATAGAGCCAGCCGGCACGCGCAGCGTCGTCGAGCCTGGACTTTTCGTTCTCGGCGGCCATGGCAGGCGTCAGGCGTCCTTCCAGAAATCGATCATGCGCGCGAAGACCCGGTCGGCCCCCGCACCCGACAGTATAGCCTGCCCGTCGCGTCCGCGATAATGGCTGCCGCCGGCAAATCCCCAGACCGTCATGCCGGCCGCCTTGCCCGCCTGCACGCCGCTCGGACTATCCTCGATCACCAGCGTGCGCGCAGGTTGCGCGCCCATCTGCTCGGCCGCGTACAGAAAGAGATCGGGCGCCGGCTTGCCGTGCCTGACCATCTGCGCGGTGTAGATCCGGTCGCCGAAATGCGCCCGCAGGCCGGTGACGTCAAGGGAGAGCGCGACACGGTCGATGTCGCTGGAGGAAGCCACGCAGAATGGTGCCCGCAGGCCCGACAAGATCATATCGACATCAGAAACCGGATGAAGCGCCTTTTCGAACGCCATCAACACGCGCGACTTCAGCCGGGACGGAAAATCGACCGGCATTGCGTGGCCGAGCTCGCGATAATGCCGAGTAATTGCGCTCGTGCTTCGTCCAAGGAACAGCTCCAGCGCTTGTGCAAGTGTCAGCGATATCCCGGATTCGGACAGCTCGTCCGACAGGCATTGACAGCTCAACAGCTCGCTGTCGACGAGCACACCGTCGCAATCGAAGATAATGAGATCGAACTGACCAGGATCCATTCGGCCATTCGATCATATGCTCACCTGTTGAGCAATAGCTCACTGAAGCCGATCGTAGTCGGCGGCAGCCTCATCTCCGCTGATTATAAACGTCGATGCACACCGCCCCGAGCAGGACCAGGCCCTTGATGACCTGCTGATAGTCGATGCCGATGCCGAGGATGGACATGCCGTTGTTCATCACGCCCATGATCATGGCGCCGACCACGGCGCCACCGACGCGGCCGACACCGCCATAGGCCGAGGCGCCGCCGATGAAGCAGGCCGCGATGACGTCGAGCTCGAAGCCGAGGCCCGCCTTCGGCGTTGCTGTGTTGAGGCGCGCGGCGAAGACGAGGCCGGCGAGCGCAGCGAGCACGCCCATGTTGACGAAGGTGAGGAAGGTCAACCGTTCCGTCTTGATGCCCGACAGGCTTGCCGCTTTCGCATTGCCGCCAACCGCGTAGACCTGCCGACCGATGACGGTGCGGCGGGTGACGAAACCGTACAGCGCGATCAGCGCGGTCATGATGACCAGCACGTTCGGCAGACCGCGATGCGAGGCGATCAGATAGGTGAAATAGAGCACAGCGCAAGCCAGGAGAATGCTCTTGCCGAGGAAGAACGCGTAAGGCTCGACCTCGATGCCGTGCAGCTGCTCGCGCGAGCGCCCCTTGGCGCTGGCGTAGACGAGGCCGAGCGCGAGCACCGCACCGACCAGCATCGACGTCGGATGCAGCGTGCCGGCCTCGGGCAGCATCTCCGGAATGAAGCCGGAGGACAGCTTCTGGAAGGTGGCCGGGAACGGTCCTAGTGACTGGCCTTGCAATACCGCAAGCGCGAGGCCCTTGAACACCAGCATGCCGGCCAGCGTCACGATGAAGGACGGTATCTTGAAATAGGCCACCCAATAGCCCTGCGCGGCGCCGATCGCCGCGCCCAGCAGCAGGCAGGCGATAAAGGCGAGCGTGTAGTCTACCTTGTAGGTCACCATGAGCACGGCAGCCACCGCGCCGACGAAGCCCGCGACCGAGCCGACCGAGAGGTCGATATGGCCGGTGACGATGACGAGCAGCATGCCGAGCGCCATGATGACGATGTAGCTGTTCTGGAGCACCAGATTGGTCAGGTTGAGCGGCTGCAGCAGCGTGCCGCCAGTCATGACCTGGAAGAACAGCATGATCGCGATCAGCGACATCAGCATGCCGTAATTGCGCAGATTGTTCTTGATGAAGCTGCCGTGCCGGCCCTCCTCGGGCAGCGAAACCGTCTTGTCGGTCATGGCTGCGATCCTCCCATCTCCGCACCCGCAAGGGCGCTGCTTCCATAATTTCTGTCGTTGCGCATGATGGCGCGCATGATCTTTTCCTGCGTCGCATCACGTCCCTTGAACTCGCCGACGAAGGCGCCGTCGTTCATGACACAGATGCGGTCGCAGATGCCGAGTAGCTCGGGCATCTCCGAGGAGATCACCACCACGCCACGGCCGGCTTCTGCAAGCTCGTTGATGATACAGTAGATCTCGTATTTGGCACCGACGTCGATGCCCCGGGTCGGCTCGTCCAGGATCAAGACCTTGGGGTCGGTCATCAGCCATTTCGACAGCACGACCTTTTGCTGGTTGCCGCCGGAGAGCTGGCTGGTCTCCTGATAGACGTCGGAGCAGCGGATGCGCATCCGGTTGCGGTAGTCGCTGGCGACCTTCAGCTCGGCAATGTCGTCGATGACGCGGCGAGGAGCGACCTGGTCGAGGCTTGCGAGCGTGATGTTCTTGCGGACGTCGTCGGCGAGGATCAGCCCTAGCTGCTTGCGGTCCTCCGTGACATAGGCAAGGCCGGCGTCGATCGCGGCCGCCACGTTGGGCAGCACGATCTCATGACCCTCGAGCCGGATGCGACCGCTGATCGTGGTGCCCCACGACCGGCCAAACAGGCTCATGGCGAATTCGGTGCGGCCGGCGCCCATCAATCCGGCAATGCCGACGACTTCGCCGCGCTTCACGCTGAAATCGACGTTCTTGATCACCTGCCGCTCGGGATGGATGGGATGGTAGACCGACCAGCTCTCGACGGTGAGAACGGGCTCGCCGATCTTTGCGCTGCGCTCCGGAAAGCGGTGGGCGAGATCGCGGTTGACCATGCTGCGGATGATGCGGTCTTCCTGGATCGGCTCGGCGTGGCAATCGATGCTGTCGACGGTGCGGCCGTCGCGCAGCACCGTGATGTGGTCGGCGACCTTGGCGACCTCGTTCAGCTTGTGCGAGATCAGGATCGAGCCGATGCCCTGCGCGCGGAACGCCATCAGCCGCTCCAGCAGTGCGGCGCTGTCGGCCTCGTTGAGGCTCGCGGTCGGCTCGTCCAGGATCAGCATCCGCACCCGCTTGGACAGCGCCTTGGCGATCTCGACCAGCTGTTGCTTGCCGACGCCGAGATCGGTGATCAGCGTATCCGGCGATTCCTTGAGGCCGACCTGCGCGAGCAGGTCGCGCGTGCGCCGATACACCTCGTCGCGGTCGATGACGCCAAGCTTTGACGGCGGATGCGATAGGAAGATGTTTTCGGCAATCGACATCAGCGGGATCAGCGCGAGCTCTTGATGAATGATGATGATGCCGAGCGCCTCGGAATCGTTGATGTCGCGGAAGCGGCGCTCCTCGCCATCGAAGATGATGGTGCCCTCGTAGCTGCCGGCCGGGTAGACGCCGCTCAGGACCTTCATCAGCGTGGACTTGCCGGCACCGTTCTCGCCGACGAGGGCGTGGATCTGCCCGGCTTCAACCGAGAAGTTGACATCACGCAGCGCCTGCACACCGGAAAAGCTCTTGCTGACGTTACGCATCTCCAGCATTGCGGTCATGATTTCACGTCCCTCAATCAGTGTTAGATCACCTCTCCCCGCTCGCGGCGAGAGGTCGGATCGCATCGTTCGATGCGATCCGGTGAGGGGGAGTCTCCGCGAGACGCACTGCTTCCTTCCTCGCGGAGGCTTCCCCTCACCCTAACCCTCTCCCCGCAAGCGGGGAGAGGGAAAAGAAAAGAAGCCTACTGGAACTGCGACTTCTTGTAGTAGCCGCTGTCGACCAGGACCTTCTCCCAATTGTCCTTGTAGACCACGACCGGCTTGAGCAGATAGGACGGCACGGTCTTGGCGCCGTTCTCGTAGGTCTTGGTGTCGTTCACGGTGACCTGCTTGCCGGCAAGCGCAGCGTCGACCATGTCGGCGGTCACCTTGGCGAGATCGCGGGTGTCCTTGAAGATGGTCGAATACTGGTCGCCGCGCAGCATCGCCTTGATCGAGGGCACCTCGGCATCCTGGCCCGAGATGATAGGCATCGGCTGGCCGGCGCTGCCATAACCGACGCCCTTCAGTGAGGAGATGATGCCGATCGACAGGCCGTCATACGGCGACAGCACCGCGTTGACCTTCTTGTTGCCGTAGTAGGCACTGAGCAGATTGTCCATGCGGGCCTGCGCGGTGGCGCCGTCCCAGCGCAACGTCGCGACTTTATCCATGCCCATCTGACCGGAGACGACGACGAGCTTGCCGCTGTCGATGTACGGCTTCAGCACGCTCATCGCGCCGTTGTAGAAGAAGTAAGCGTTGTTGTCGTCGGGCGAGCCGCCGAACAGCTCGATGTTGAACGGGCCCTTGCCGTCCTTAAGACCGAGGCCCTGCACGATCGATTCGGCCTGGAGCACGCCAACCTGGAAATTGTCGAAGGTGGCGTAATAGTCGACGTTCGGCGTGCCGCGGATCAGGCGGTCATAGGCGATCACGGTGATGCCTTTTGCTTTCGCCTGCTTGAGCACGTCGGAGAGCGTGGTGCCGTCGATCGCGGCGATCACCAGCGCTTTCGCGCCTTTGGTCACCATGTTCTCGACCTGCGAGAGCTGGTTCGGAATGTCGTCCTCGGCATATTGCAGGTCGGTGTTGTAGCCGCGCTCCTTCAGCACCTTCACCATATTGTTGCCATCGTCGATCCAGCGCGCCGACGATTTAGTCGGCATGGCGATGCCGACTGTTGCTTTGTCCTGGGCCGAGGCGGTGACGCCCGCGGCCATCGTCGCAGCGCCGGCCAGCGCCAGCGCGAGGAAGGTCGTCTTCAGTTTCAACATGTTTCACTCCCTTGGATGTCAGACTGTTTTTTCGTGTCGTCGAGAAATTTGGTGTGCGGCTTCTAGCCTCCTATGCGAGCTTGACGTCAGGCTCCGCGCGACCGCGCGCGGTGGCCTCCAACAGGAAGGTGTAGCCGGCTTGCGGATCGGCGGCACGCGCCGCCGCATCCATGTCCTGCCAGGCCGAGGTGACGAGGAGACGCGACAGACCAGGACCGACAAAAGCGGGGCAGCTCGCCTGCTTTGCCGGCACGCTCAGCGAACGCAGGCGTTCGCCTTGCGGAGAGTAGACGTCGATGCGGCTCGCGCCCCAGCACGCGTTCCAAATCTGCCCGTCGGCATCGCACACCGAACCGTCGAGGCCGCCAACGCCGGTGTGGCGCAGCAGCACCTCCGGCTCGCCGCGCGGCAGGCCGGTGACGGGATTGAGCGGCACCGCGTAGAGCACCGCGCGCGCCGTGTCGGCGAAGTAGCCCGTGGCGCCATCGGGCGAGAAGCAGATCGAGTTGGGAATGCTGATGCGCGGAAACAGCATCGATATCTCGCCGTGATGGAACGCGTAGATCGCGCCTGCCCCTGCTTCCGCCTTCCGACCCATAGTGCCGATCCAGAACGTGCCGGAGGGATGCACGCGGGCATCGTTGGAGCGGGTCGCGGGATTGTCGGCTTCAAGCGGACAGAGCAGCCTCATCGCGCCGTCGGCAATTTTGCGGATATAGAGGCCGTCTTCCGCGACGATCAACTGCCTTTCGGCATCGATCCGCCCAAGCGCGCTCGCCATCCGGCCCAGCGCATGAACGCGAATGCTGCCGCTGTCGAGCTGCGCCTCGAACAGTCGCCCCTCCCGGATATCGAACCACCAGGCGGTGTCCGTGGTCACGTCATAGGTCGGCCCCTCGCCGAGATGGCAAGGATCGTCCGAAAGAACCGAGGTCGGCACCTGTTCCATCAGGACGCCCTCACCGCAAAGCGATAGACCGTATGATGGCGATAGACCTCGCCGGGCGCTAGGCGCGGGCTCGGGAAATCCGGCCGGTTCGGTGCGTCCGGCCAGATATGCGGCTCCAGGCACATCGCGTCCGACTGCCGGTAGAGCTTGCCGCCCTTGCCCGAAATCGTGCCGTCGAGATAATTGCCCGAATAGACCTGCAGACCGGGCTGATCGGTGAACAGCTCCATGATGCGCCCCGAGCGCGGCGCCTCCAGTCGCGCCGCGAGACTGAGCTTACCGTCGCGCGCGAGACAGTAGGTATGGTCGTAGCCCCTGCCGTTGCGCAATTGCTGGTCGCTCTCGCGGATGCGCTCGCCGATCGGCCGAGGCTCCCGGAAATCGAACGGCGTGCCGGCAACGCTGCGCGGCGGCTCCGGCAACGGAATGGCCGTGGGGTCGATCGCGAGGAAATGCCCGGCCGCGACCGTCAGCTTGTGATCGAGAATGGGCGTGCCTGATGTCGCGCCCTCCAGATTGAAGAAGCTGTGGTTGGTCAGGTTGACGATGGTCGGCCGGTCGGTCCGCGCCTCCATGATCAGGGATAGCTCAGCCGGGCCGGTAACACGATAGGTCAGGCGCACATCGAGCCGACCGGGATAGTTTTCCTCGCCATGCGAGCTCGTGTAGGTCAGCGTGACCGCGGGCTCGGCGCCATCGTCGACCTCCGCAATGTCCCAGAGCTTGCGGTCGAAGCCGTCGAGGCCGCCATGCAGCGCATTCGGACCGTTGTTGACGGGAAGCTGCACCGTCTCGCCGTCCAGCGAAAATTGTCCGTTGGCGATGCGATTGGCGTAGCGGCCGACGGTGGCGCCGAAGAACTTTCGTTCGGCGAGATAGCCGGCAAACCCATCATGGCCGAGCACGACGTCGTCGTGGCCGCCCTTGCCGTCCGGCGCGATCAAGGCCTGCAAGACTGCACCATGGGTGATGATGCGCGCCTCGAACCCGCCCTCGCCGCGCAGCACGATGCGGTCCACCTTGCGGCCGTCCGGCAGCGTTCCGAACACGTCTCTTTCTGTTTTCGATCCAGCCATGATCAACCCACAAACGGTTCGACGATCGTGCGCCTGCCGAGCAGGAAGGCGTCCGCGACGAGACGAAGCGGCGCCAAATCGACGTCGCTCGCGCCTGTCGCGGCGAGCGCGACGAAGTGCCGGTAAAGCTCCCGATATTCCTCATCGGGCGCCTCGGCAACGGTCTTGCCGTCGATCGCCATGATCCGCCCGCCGCGTGATAGCGTCATCCGGCCCTGGTCGGTTTCGACGAGGATATCCCAGCTCTGCGGCCCGGTCTGGCGGAAGTCGAACTCGGCGGTCACAGGTAGGCCGTCGATGTCGGTCAGCGTCAGCTTCGCGGCGATCGGCGCCTGGCAATTGGCGGGGAAGGCGAGCTCGGCCGCGTTGACGAACACGGGCTTCGGCAGGATCCTGGTCAGGATCGACAGCGCATTGATGCCGGGATCGAACACCCCGAGCCCGCCCGGCTCCCAGATCCATGCCTGCCCGGGATGCCAGACGCGGACGTCCTCTTTCCAGTTGACGTGCACGGAACGGATGCGGCGCGCGGCGAGCCACTCGCGCGCAGGCTCGACTGCCGGCGCATGGCGCGAATGCCAGGTCGCAAACAGCGTTCGCTTGGTCTCACCCGCCATCGCGATCAGCGGATCGAGCTCGGCAACGCCGGCGCCGGGCGGCTTCTCCAGCATGACGTGCTTGCCGGCCCTCAGCGCTGCGACCGCCTGGGCGCGGCGCACTTGAGGCGGCGTGCAGAGCGACACCGCGTCGATCGGCGGACCTTTTTCCAGCAGCTCCTCGATGGTCGCGAAATGCGGCAGATCCGGCAACGAGGCATTGCGGCTGGCGACGGCGGCCAGCGTCGCGCCGGGAACCGCTGCAATGGCGCCGACATGCTGGTCCCGCGCGATCTTGCCGAAGCCGACGATGGCGATGCGAAGTTCAGTCACGATGTTTCTCCAGCTTCCGCGGACGGCAGCGCTTCGGCCGGTACAGTCTCGATCACTGTACCCTCGTGGCGGCGCATGCCGTTGTGAATGACGTAGACCATCGCCTCCGCCGCAGTCGTGGCATCACCGGCGGCGATGGCATCGACGATCTTCTGATGCCAGAGCAGAACGGTGTCGCGGTCCTCCGGTTCGACCGGTGCGCTGAGCAGGAATGAGGCGCGCAACGCAGCCTCGATGACGTGCCCGATCGAGCGCATGAACAGATTTCCGGAGGCGCGCGCGACGGCGACGTGGAGCGCGAGGTCGGCATCGGCGAAGCCAACGGAGTCGGAGGCTTCAAGTCGCATCCGCTCCATGCAGCGCCGGAGCTCGGACAGATCCTGCTCCGACCGCTGCGCCGCCGCCAGCATCGCCGCGCGCGGCTCGACCGCAAGGCGGATCTCGGCGAGGTCGTTGAGGAAACGCTTGTCGATCCCGGCGTCCAGGTGCCAGGCCAGCACGTCGGCGTCGAACATGTTCCAGGCGACGCGTTCGCGCACGACAGTGCCGACGCGGGCCTTGGTGGTGAGCAGACCCTTGGCGACCAGCGTCTTCACGCTCTCCCGCAATACCGGCCGCGACACCCCGAACATCGCAATCATTTCGGCATCGCCAGGCAGGCGCGTTCCCTCCGCGTAGCGGCCGGCAATGATGTCAACGCCGATCGAACGGGCCACCTCCGCGTGATTGGAGTGCGCCCGGCGCGTCGGGATGACGAGGATGCGCGAGGTGGTCATGAGACTGCTCCCGCGCGCTTTGCCACAGGCCGGCGCGCGAGCGCGACCAATCCTTGTTGCAAGGCGATGAAGGCGAACAGCAGCACGCCGGTCGCGATCTTGGTCCACCAGCTCGACAGTGTCCCGTCGAAATTGATGTAGGTCTGAATCATGCCCTGGATCAGCACGCCGAGGAAGGTGCCGATCACCGAGCCCTGACCGCCCGTGAGCAGCGTGCCGCCGATCACGACGGCCGCGATGCTGTCAAGCTCGACGCCGACGGCGGACAGCGAATAGCCGGCGCTGGTGTAAAAGGAGAAGACGATGCCGGCGATGCCGGCGAGCAGGCTCGACAGCATGTAGATCTTCACCGTCATCTTGCCGACGGCGACGCCCATCAGGCTAGCGGTCGCCCGGCTGCCGCCGAGCGCATAGACATTGGCGCCGAACCGGGTGAGCTGCAGCAGCAATGCGCCGCCGATCACGATCGCAAGCATGATGATCGCGACCGCCGTCAGCCGCCCGCCGCCGGGTAGTCGCAGTGCGAAGTCCGACACGGTGGAATAGACCGGTGCTGTGATCGGCACCGATTCCGTCGAGAGCAGGAAGCTGGCACCCCGGGCCAAGAACATGCCGGCGAGCGTCACGATGAAAGGCGGCAAATCGAAGACGTGGATCACCGCGCCCATCGCCGCTCCGAAGGCGGCCGAGAGCGCGAGAATGGCGACGAAGGCGACCAGGGGCGGCATTCCCCAGCGCTCGATCGCCAGCGCGACGAACACCGTGGTGAAGCCGATCACCGAGCCGACCGAGAGATCGATGCCGCCGGAAATGATGACGAAGGTCATGCCGGTCGCGACGATGCCGAGGAAGGCGTTGTCGGTGAGGAGATTGCCGACCACGCGGGTGGAGGCGATGTTGGGAAACTGCATCGCGCAGAGCGCGAATCCGGCGACGAGCACGATCGCCGTGATGAGGACGGGCGGCAGGCCTTTCATGCCTTGGTCCTCCGCAGCCGCGCCACGGCGCCGGCAAAGCCGGACAGCTTCGGCGATTGCAGCAGCAGCACGGCGAGCACCACCACCGCCTTGACCAGCAAATTGAACTCCGGCGGATAGCCCGACAGCAGAATGCCCGTGTTCATGGTCTGGATGATCAGCGCGCCGAGTACGGCCAGCACGAGACTGAAGCGGCCGCCGAACAGGGAGGTGCCGCCGATCACCACCGCGAGGATGGCATCAAGCTCAAGCCAGAGGCCGGCATTGTTGGCATCCGCGCCCATAATGTCGGCCGCCGCGATGACGCCGGCAAGCGCAGCGCAAACGCCGCACCAGACATAGACCGCCAAAATCATCGCGCGCGTGCCGACGCCGGCGAGCTCGCTTGCCCGCGCATTGCCGCCAGTGGCCTCGATCAGCAGTCCGAGTGCCGAGCCGCGCACCACCGCGCCGGTGAGGATCAGCATGCCCAGCGCAATCGCGACCGGCACCGGCAGGCCGAGGATAGAGCCATTGCCGAGCCAGACCAGATCGGGCGAGGAGAAGGTCACGATGCGGCCTTCGGTAATGAGCTGGGCGATGCCGCGCCCCGCCACCATCAGGATCAAGGTCGCCACGATCGGCTGCATGCCGAGCACCGCAACGAGAAATCCGTTCCACAATCCGCAGATCAGGCCCGCGCCGAGCGCAGCCGCCAGCACCACGACCAGACTGTGGTTGTCGGCGAGGCTCGCCGCGATCGCGCCCGAGATCGCCATCACAGCGCCAACTGACAGATCGATGCCGCGCGTCGCGATCACCAGGACCATGCCGAGCGAGAGCAGCGCCACCGGCGTGCCGCGGTTGAGCACGTCGATCAGGCTGCCGAACAGCCGGCCGTCCTGGAGGCGCAGATCGAAGAATTGCGGCGACACCACGCGATCGACCGCCAGGATGACGATCAACGCGAGGATCTGGGCAAGGCCGCGGCGCGGCAACAGCGCGGTCATGCCCAGCCCTCATGCGCTGTCGCGGCGCCGTCGGCCGCAATGGCCGCGAGAATGTTGCCGACATCGATCGCCTCGCCGGCGAGCTCTTCGACATGCGCGCGTTCGCGCAGCACCACGACCCGGTCCGAATAGGTCACGATCTCGTCGAGCTCGGAGGAGATCACGAGCAGCGCGAGCCCGTCGTCGCAGAGCTCGCGTATCAGGCGGATGATCTCGGCATGCGCACCGACATCGATGCCGCGGGTCGGCTCGTCCAGCACGAGCAGCCGCGGCGAAGTCGCAAGCCACCGTGCCAACAGGACCTTCTGCTGATTGCCGCCGGAGAGCAGGCAGACGGGACGCTCCGGATCGGGCGGACGGATGTCGAGCATCTTGACGTAACGGCTTGCGATCTCGTCCTGCTCGCGTCGCGACAGCGGCCGATGCAAACCGCGCTTAGCCTGGAGCGCGAGCACGATGTTCTCGCGGACGGTGAGCTCGGCGACGATGCCGTCGGTCTTGCGCTCCTCAGGGCAATAGCCAAAGCCGTGACGCACCCCGTCGCGCGGCGACTGAAGCCGGACAGGCGCGCCTTCCACCCTCGCCTGTCCGCGATCGGCGCGCTCGGCGCCGAACACCAGCCGCGCCGTCTCGGTCCGGCCCGAGCCGAGCAGGCCGGCGAGACCGACGACCTCGCCATGGCGCAGCTCGAGATTGAACGGCGCGACATAGCCTGATTTGCCATAGTTCTCGAAGCTCGCGCAGACTTCGCGGGCCTGATGCTCGCGCGTCGCGGTCCGCGCGCTGGTGGTCTCGGCCAGTTCGCGGCCGAGCATCATCCGGATCAGCTCGAGCCGCGACAGCGACGCGGTCTCGCGCTCGCCGACCAGGCGACCATTTCGCAAAACCGTGATGCGATCGGAGATCTCGTAGACCTGGTCGAGGAAATGGCTGACGAAGACGATGCCAATGCCGCGCTTGGCAAGCTGACGCATGATGCGAAAGAGGATCTCGACCTCATGGCGGTCGAGGCTCGCGGTCGGCTCGTCCAGGATCAGCACGCGCGCGGAGAGATCGACGGCGCGCGCGATCGCGGTGACATGCTGGATCGCCACCGAGTAATTGCCAAGCGGCGCTGATACGTCGATGTCGAGACCGAAATCCGCGAGCAGCGACTTCGCGCGCCGTCGCATCTCGCCCTCGCGCACGACGCCGAAGCGCGTCGGCTGCCGGTCCAGGAACAGGTTCTGCGCCACCGAGAGATTCGGCAGCAAATTGACTTCCTGGTAGACCGTCGCAATGCCGGCCTGAACCGCCGCCTTGGCCGAGCGCGGCGCGACCTCTTCGCCGCCCAGTCTGACGATGCCGGCATCGCGCGGAAATACGCCCGTGACGACCTTGATCAGCGTGGACTTGCCCGCGCCGTTCTCACCAAGCAGCGCATGGATCTCGCCGGCGCGAAGCGTGAAGTCGACCTCCTGCAACGCACGCACGGCGCCAAAGCTCTTGCTGATCCCACGCACCTCCAGCAGGGAAGCAGCGGAATCCTGGCTGTTCTCCATGACATTCACTCCCAAGGGCGCCCGCTGACAATGCGGACACGGAGCCTGTTCGTTCGCGCAGCGGTTTCGAGCGGGATCGCCGGACTGCCGAAGCACGGCCGTCCGGCGACACTCTCGCCTCAGTAACCGAGGCCCTTCTTGCTGTCGTAGATCTTCTGCGGATCATCGGTGGCGGTGTAGAGCTTGGATTCCGTCTGGATCCATTTCGGCGGAACGGTACCCTTGTCCTTGAAGGCCGCGATGGCATCGAGAGCGGGGCCTGCCATGTTCGGCGTCAGCTCGACCGTGGCATTGGCTTCGCCGGCGACCATCGCCTTGAAGATGTCGGGGACTGCATCGATCGAGACGGTGAGAATCTCCTTGCCCGGCTTGAGCCCGGCTTCCTTCATCGCCTGGATCGCGCCGACCATCATGTCGTCGTTGTGCGCATAGACCGCGCAGATCGACTTGCCGCCACCTTCGGCCTTGATGAAGCTTTCCATCACTTCCTTGCCCTTGGCGCGGGTGAAGTCGCCGGTCTGGCTGCGCACCACTTTCAGGTTCGCATGCTTGGCGATAGCGGTGTCAAACCCCTTCTTGCGGTTGGCGGCGACGCTCGCGCCGACCGTGCCCTGCAATTCGACGATGTTGCAGGCCTTGGCGCCGACGGTCTTCGCCAGCCAGTCACCCGCGACCTCGCCTTCGTGAACGCTGTCGGAGGTCACGGCGGTGAGATAGAGCTCCTTGCCGGAGGGATCGATGTCGCGGTCGAGCAGCACGACCGGGATCTTGGCCTCCTTGGCTTCCTTCAGCACCGAGTCCCAGCCGGTTGAGACGACGGGCGCGAGGAAGATCGCATCGACATTCTGCGCGATGAAGGAGCGGATCGCCTTGATCTGGTTCTCCTGCTTCTGCTGCGCGTCGGCGATCTTGAGATTGACCTTGCGCTTGGTGGCCTCCTGCTTGGAGACCGAGGTCTCGGCCGCGCGCCAGCCGGATTCCGATCCGATCTGCGAGAAGCCAATGGTGAGCTCGGCGGCATTCGCCGGCAGCGCGAGCAGCAACGCGGCCGTCGCGCTGGCCGCAAAGAGGGCTTTGACGATCATCAGGCGTGTCTCCCAAAATGTTATCCGGGGGCGCCGATTGGTAGCATCGCACCCACAGGCCGACCTTTGAGGTGGCGGGAGGGACTATTTCACGGAAGTTTGGTTCCGACTAGTCATATTATTTGACTATTGAGGGGGAAAGCGCGCGCGAGCGGATGAGCGACTTCTATGTCACGCGCAGCGCGATTTTATTCCACGGATGCAACGCGGAGATGAACGAAATGATGCGGCAGTTGGGGCGAAGACACTGTCTAGGAGGATGGTGAAAGGCGAACCCGCAACCCCTCCCCCCATCACCGCGAGCGCAGCGAAGCAATCCTGAGTCTTTCCGGGGAGGGATTCTGGATTGCTTCGCTGCGCTCGCAATGACGGTGGGGAGAGAGTTTCTGCGTCGATCGAGGCAAAGCGACTCGTGGAGAGTCCCCCACATCCGGCGTGCAGTGAGCTAGATCAGCTTGCGCTGCGCGAGATTCTTCATCAGCGCGCCGATGCCGAACGTCCAGGGCTCGCATTCGTCGCTGGCCCGCATGCGGTTGACGAGTTTGCCGAGCTGGGGCGCCGAGATCGTGACGATGTCGTCGCGTTTGTGGGTGAACCCCTGTCCCGGCGCGTCGCGATCCTTAACCGGCGCGAACATGGTCCCGAGGAACAGCACGAAGCCATCGGGATATTGGTGCACCTTGCCGATGGTCTGCTCGACCAGATCGGTCGGATCGCGGCTGATCATGCTGATCGAGGAATGGCCGTCGAGGACGAAACCGTCCTGCCCCTTGACGTTCAGGCTGATGTCGAGCTTGCGGGCGTCGTCGAGGGTAAAGCTGTCGTCGAACAGGCGCAGCAGCGGGCCGATGGAGCACGAGGCGTTGTTGTCTTTGGCCTTCGACAACAGCAGTGCCGAACGGCCCTCGAAGTCGCGCAGATTGACGTCGTTGCCGAGGGCGCCACCGACGATCGTGCCGCGGCTCGAGACGAACAGCACCAGCTCCGGCTCGGGGTTGTTCCAGGTCGACTTCGGATGCAGCCCCGCATCCATGCCGGTGCCGACCGACGACAAGGTCGGCGCCTTGGTGAAGACCTCGGCATCGGGGCCAATGCCGACCTCGAGATATTGGCTCCAGGCGTTCTGGTCGATCAGCACCTGCTTCAGGTGCATCGCCTTGTCCGAGCCCGGCTTGAGCTTCGACAGATCGTCGCCGATCAGCCGGGTCACTTCCTTCCGGATCGCTTCGGCCGAGGCCGGATTGCCCTTTGCCCGCTCCTCGATCACGCGCTCCAGCATCGAGATGGCAAAGGTGACGCCGGCCGCCTTCAGCGTCTGGAGATCGACGGGCGCAAGCAACCACGGTTTTTTCGGATCGCGCTGATCGGGAGGCGTGTTGGCGACGATGGCCTCGAGATCGCCGATGCGCTCGCCCTTGGTCGCGGCAAGCGCCTTCGCCGGATTGTCTTCCTCGCAGAGTGCGCTGACGGTCGGGAATTTTGCGGTGACGTCGAACACACCATCGCCGCGCACGGCGACCACGGCCGGGCCATTCGCCTGCGGCAGCCAGACGCGGCCGACGAGCGTTCCCCGCGTGCCGTCCTCGGGAAGAAGGTCCTTTACCGTCAATGTCGTCATGGGCGTATCCTCGCTCTTTTCGGATCGGCCTCGCTCGCGGAGGCCTATCACATTGGCGAAGACCAATAAACGTCTGGGACGGGAAGTCCAGCGCGGCAGCCCGCCGCGCTTCTATGCCCCCGCCCGCGCTTTTCGGGCCGCAATCTGCTGAAGCGCCCAGCGCGCGTTCTTGCGCACCTCGGGATCGGGATCGTCGGCGATGACGGCAAGGAACGCTTCGCCGTCGTGGTGGGCGATCTCGCCAAGCGCAGCCGCCGCCTCTTTCCGCAGATTGGCCTGCTCATGGTTCACGCAGTTGCCGATCGGGCGCACCGCGCGCTCGATTTTCATCCGGCCAAGGCTGCGGATTGCCTTCAGCCGCACCTGCCAGAACTCGTCACTGAGCGAAGCGATGAGCTGGTCGGCGGCAATCGATCCGTTGACGTTGAGGCCCAGCGTTTCCGCGGCCATCTCCCGCACCATCCAGTCCGAATCCTTCAACGCGCGCGTGATCATCTCGGCCGCGGGCTTCATCTGCGAGAAGGCGAGCGCGCTGACGGCGGCACGGCGCACATGCGCGTCGGGATCGTTGATCAGCGCGGTCAGCGCCGGAATTGATTCCTCCAGCTTGAGGAACCCGATCACGCCGATCGCCTGCACCCGCACGGCGGCATCGGAATCCTGGAGCGCTTCCAGCGCCGGTTTCAGTGTGTCCTTGCAGCGCAGCTCCTTCAGCGCACGCAACGCGCCCATGCGGACGAAGGCGTGGGCATGCTTGACCAGCGGCAGGATGATCTCGGCGCAAGCCGGATCCTTGAACTCCGCCATGCTGTCGGCCGCGGCGGACGCAACGATTCGTTCAGGATCGACGAGCAGCTTCACCAGCGCAGCCGCGGCCTCCGGCCCGTCGAACTCGCCGAGCGCCATCGCGACCTGCTGGCGGACGCCGGCATCAGGATCGGCGACCATTTTGGCGAGATGGCCGACGGCGGCGGGATCGCCGGAATGGCCGAGCGCGATGATCGCGACGCGGCGCTCCCCTGGATCGGCAGCCTGGAGCCGCTCGTCGGCGTCTTCGAGATCGTCGTAGGATTCGAACGGGCTCGACATGGCTACCTCAGGAGATAAGGAATGTTGACGGTGACGGCGCCGGTCGGGCAATCCGCCTCGCAGGGCATGCAGTACCAGCATTCGTCATAGGCCATGTAGGCCTTGTTGGTCATATCGCTGATACGCAGTACGTCGAGCGGACAGACGTCGACGCACACCGTGCAGCCCTTGTCCGCGATGCATTTGGCGTCATCGACGACCACCGGAACCGATGTCTGATAGGAAGCGAGAGGCATCGTATGTCTCCTGTATTTGTGCGGCGGGTCAGGCTGTCGCGCGGATGCGCTGCTTGTCGTAGAGATCCTTCTCATCGTCGGCGATCGGTACGATATAGGGCTCCACGGCACGCTTCTCGCTGGTCATCTTGCCATCCTGCTTGCTGAGCAACGTGTGGCAGAACCAGTTCTCGTTGTCCTTCTCCGGGAAATCCGTCCGCCAGTGATAGAGGCCCCAACGGCTTTCTTCGCGGTAGAGCGAGGCATGCACAGCCATGTCCGCGCAATCCATGATCGACTGGACTTCGAGCGCGCGGAGCAGTTCGTGCGCATTGCGCGCGATCATGCGCTCCTGCATGTCTTCCCTCGCTTCAGCGAGCCGGCGCATGCCGAGCTCGTATTTGCGCGTGACTTTCGGCGGCTGGAGATAGTCATTGACGAGACGCCGCGTCTTGTACTCGATCTGGTTCGGCGGAATACCGTCCTCGCGTTTGGTCGGCGCCATGACGCGGTCACGTTCGCGGGCGACCTCAGCCGCGTCGAATTCCGCGAAGTCGTGATTGTCCGCAAACTCCATCGCGTCGACGCCGGCGACCGAACCGTTGGTGAAGGCGCCGAGCATGTAGTTGTGCGGCACGCTCGCCATGTCGCCGGCGGCATAGAGGCCCGGGACGGTGGTGCGCGCGTTGTCGTCGACGAACACGCCCGACGCGCTGTGACCGGAGCAGAAGCCGATCTCGGAGATGTGCATCTCGATCGACTCGCTGCGGTAGTCGACCCCGCGCCCCTGCTGGAACAGGCCGCGCGTGGGACGTTCGACCTTGTGCAGCGTCGATTCGATCTCCGAGATGGTGTCGGGGTGAAGATGTTTGAGCTGGAGAAACACCGGGCCCTTCCCGGACAACAGCTCGTTGTAGAACTCCAGCATCATCTGGCCGGACCAGTAATCGCATTCGATGAAGCGCGATCCCTCGTTGTTGGCGGTGAAGGCGCCGAAGGGACCGGCGACGTAGGCGCAGGCCGGGCCGTTATAGTCCTTGATTAGCGGATTGATCTGATAGCATTCGAGGTTCGCCAGTGCTGCACCGGCGTGATAGGCCATGGAATAGCCGTCGCCGGAATTGGCCGCGTTCTCGTAGGTGCCGAACATGTAGCCCGAGGTCGGCAGGCCGAGACGGCCGGCGGCGCCCATGCACAGGATGACGGCCTTGGCCTTGATCACCAGCATCTCGGCGGTGCGGGTGTTGACGCTGATCGCGCCGGCGATGCGGCCATCGGCGGATTTGAGCAGCCGCGTCGCCATATAGCGGTTGGAGATCAGGATGCGGGCACGCCGGAGCTGGCGATACAGCGCCTTCTTCACGGTCTCGCCGTTCGGCATCGGCAGCACGTAGGTGCCGATGTGGTGCACCTTCTTGACGGCGTAGTCGCCGTTCTCGTTCTTCAGGAAGCGGATGCCGAAACTGTCGAGTTCCTCGATGATCGAGTAGCAGTTCTGCGCGTATTTGTAGACCGCCTTCTGATCGACGATGCCGTCATTGGCGATGGTGATTTCCTTGGTGTACTGCTCCGGCGTCGCGTAGCCGGGAATGACGGCATTGTTTAAGCCGTCCATGCCCATCGAGATCGCTCCGGAGCGCTTGACGTTCGCCTTTTCGAGCAGGACGACGTTGGCCTTCGGATTCTTCAGCTTCGCCTTCAACGCCGCCATCGGGCCGGCAGTGCCGCCGCCGATAACGAGCACGTCGCAGGAAACCTCCGAAAGTCCGTCGACGATCTGATCTAGTGACATCGCTTGCTCCTGGTCCGCCGGCAGATCCGGCGCCTTTGCATCAGATTTGTTCAGCAGGCGTCCCGGCGATAGCAATTAGTTGTCGCCGGGCTGCGATTTGCGCCTCAGCGCTCGACAAAGGCCTTTTCGATCACGAAATGGCCGGGCCGGCTGTGATTGCCCTCGACAAAGCCGCGCCCAGAAAGCATCGCGGGAAGTTCCTCCAACATCGCCGGGCTGCCGCACAGCATGATGCGGTCGGTCTCGATGTCGAGTCCCGACTGCCCGATATCGTCGAAGAGCTGGTTCGACGCGATCAGGTCGGAGATGCGGCCGCGATTCCTGAACGGCTCGCGGGTGACGGTCGGGTAGTAGACGAGCTTGTCACGGATAAGCGGCCCGAAGAACTCGTGATCTCGCAGGCCTTCCACGAGGTGCTCGCCATAGGAGAGCTCGGAGACCTGGCGGCAGCCATGGGCGAGCACGATGGTTTCATAATTCTCGTAGACGTCGGGGTCCTTGATCAGGCTGGCGAACGGCGCGAGTCCCGTTCCGGTCGAGAGCAGCAACAGGCGTTTGCCGGGAATGAGATTGCCCGTGATCAGCGTGCCCGTGGCCTTGCGGCCGACCAGGATGACGTCTCCCTCCCTGATCTTCTGAAGGCGTGAGGTCAGCGGACCGTCCTGTACCTTGATCGAGAAGAACTCGAGCGCCTCCTCGTGATTGGCGCTCGCCATGCTGTAGGCCCGCAGCAACGGCTTGCCCTCGACTTCCAACCCGATCATCGCGAACTGGCCGTTCTGGAAGCGGAAGCCCGGATCGCGCGTCGCGGTGAAGCTGAACAGGCTATCGGTCCAGTGCCTGACCGACAGGACCGTTTCCCTCTGAAATGCACTCATTGTCTCTCCTGATCTCGATTGCGCACAAGGTTTCGGAGAGACAGGAATCCGGCAACGCCGAACTGAAATTGCCGGTCGATTAGTTTCACATTTCGTGGGCGATGATCGAACAGCAGGCAGCGACGATCAGCGCCGCGCACCCTGCGCCTGGCAATTAGTTGCTATCGCGACAGTGCTGCGGCAAGGTAGAGAAGGGTCGGAGACACGTCATGACCTTGGTGGGACCGACCGTGGCAGATTACGAAGCAAGCGCCGACCTCGCGACGCTCCGCGTCCGCACCGCTCAGGACGACACGCTGGACTTGGCGGCGGAAACGCTCCGCCTCTCCTGCAAATGCGCCCACTGCACCCGCGCCCGCTTCGACGGCCGCTTTCCCGAGCGGTTTCCAGGCATCGCGATCACCGAGATCGGCGATCTCGGTTACGGGCTGAACATCTCGTTTTCGGATGGGCACAATCGGGGGATTTACCCGAAGCCGTATTTGCTGAGCCTGGTGGGGCGGTAGACGCCACAGGTCGTCTTCCAAGCTTCGCTGTCATTCCCCGCGAAGGCGGGAACCAGTACGCCGCGGCTTCTCGATAGCCCATTGACGTCTCTGGAATACTGGATCGCCCGGTCGAGCCGGGCGATGACAGCGGAGTGAATCTGGCACGGACATTGCTCCTCTTTAGAACGGTTTGAACGTTCCGGAGGCAGATGATGTTGCAGGCGGCGGCCAATGTGGTTCGCGGGACGGTTCCCGCAACGGTCCGGCCTACCGGCGGTTCCTCGCTGCTGCTCACCGAGAACCAGCAATGGATCGGCGGACCGCCGCCCTTGATGGACAAGCTCAGCCAGCGCGAGCGGGAGCTGGTGCTGAAGCAGGGCCGCCGAAAAGTGCTCAACCGTGGCCAGACGCTGTTCAGCCAGGGTGGCAAGCATGACGGTATCTGGCTGATCGAGAGCGGCCGGATCCGGGTGTTCTACACCTCTCCGCTCGGCCGCGAGATCACGCTGGCCTATTGGCATGTCGGCAATTTCGTCGGCGGGCCGGAAGTGTTCGAAGGCACCGTGCATCAATGGTCCGGCGTTGCATCCAGCAATTGCAGCGTGGTGCATCTGCCCGGAAAGGAGCTACGATCCCTTGCGGTCGAGATCCCGAACCTCGCGATCGGCCTGATCGAAGGCCTGACCTTCAAGGGCAAGTGCTATTCGGCGCTGGCCCAGATGTTGGGAACGCGCTCGATCACACAGCGCCTTGCGCATCTGTTGCTGCATCTCGTCGACCTCTATGGCGTCGATGACGCCGACGGCCGGGTGATCGCGGCCGCCTTCACCCATGCCGATATCGCCCACATGGTCGGTGCCACCAGGCAATGGGTCACGATCAGCCTGAAGCGCATGCAGGAAAAGGGAATCGTGCTGACCAAGCGCTCGCAGATCGTGGTCTGCCGGTCCGACGTGCTGGAAGAGATGCGAGGGCAGGCGGCCGACTGACCGAGCTTGCGACCAGGGCCGGTGCCCATGCAAGCGGCTTAATAGTGCAGGACTGCCCAAGGAGTATGCAATCAACTTTTCCCGGCAACTAATCGACTGTGGCGCTCATTCCGGATTTGCCCTGCCCACGCCCTCACCCAATCATGGCAACCACAGCACATCCAACCGAATGAGGATGAGAATGGTCCGCCATCTTCCCACGCTCTCGATCGCGATGTCGGTGACGTCGCTGGCGCTTCTCCTCGCGCAGCCGGCCGCGGCGGAAACCGTCACGCTGGGCATCGGAACGCAGGACACCACAACCAACACGGTGACCGCCGGCGTCGTCATCCGCCAGCTCCATCTCCTCGAAAAATATCTGCCGAAAGACGGCAAATACGCCAACATCAAGTTCGAGCTGGAGTGGCAGAACTTCACCTCCGGCCCGCCCGTCACCAACGCGATGATGGCCAACAAGCTGCAGATCGGCATGATGGGCGACTATCCGCTGATCGTGAACGGCTTCACTTTTGACAGCAATCCCGAGAGCAAGAGCCGGCTGATCGGCATCGCCGCCTACAGCCTGTCGGGCTCCGGCAACGGCATCGTCGTTCACAAGGATTCGCCCTACTACGATCTCGCCGATCTCAAGGGCAAGCTCGTGAGCGTGCCGTTCGGCTCGGCCGCACACGGCATGGTGTTGAAGGCGATGCAGGACCGCGGCTATGCATCGGATTTCTTCCAGCTGGTGAGCCAGAGTCCGGAGGTCGGCTCGACCAATCTCCAGGAGAAGAAGATCGACGCGCATGCCGACTTCGTTCCGTTCGCCGAGTTGCTGCCGTTCCGCGGTTTTGCGCGAAAGATCTTCGACGGCGTCGAGACCAATCTCCCGACTTTCCACGGCATCGTGGTGCGAACCGATTTCGCCGAAAAATATCCCGAAGTCGTCGTCGCCTACTTCAAGGCGGTGATCGCCGCCAATCAATGGCTGCGCGACGATCCCAAGCTCGCCGCCGAGAAGATCCAGGAATGGACCGGCATCAGCAAGGAGGTCGTCTATATCTTTCTCGGCCCCAGCGGCAACATGACGACCGATCCCTCGATCAAGCCGGCGCTGATCGACGCTGCCACGGCCGACGTCAAGGTGCTGCAGAACCTCGGCCGGATGAAGGAGTTCGACCCGAAGAAATGGGTCGACGACAGCTACATCCGCAAAGCCTATGCCGAGATGAAGCTCGACTATGACGCGCAGCTTGCGAGCACCAAGAACTACGAGATCTCCGGCGACGATTCCTTCTGCAAGAAACCGATCGCCGATCCGCGCAAGGCCGGCGAGGTCTGGGTCGACGATTCAGGCATCGTGCCCTTCTCGTCAGCCAGCTGCACGCTCGGGGCCTATGCCGACTACAAAGCCAAGGGCAAGAAGATCAACGTCGCCTACGTTTTCGATACAACCCGCGGCATCAAGCTGTTCGCCGACCAGGCTTTCTTCGCGGTCGGCAATGGCGAGGTTGCGCCGTTCCTGTTGAAAAAGGACGCCGAAGCCTATGCCGCCAAGATCAGCGGCAAGGTGCTCGGCTTCGACGACGCGGTGAAGGCGGCGGTCGGCGGGGGTAAGACGTGAGCAGTCCCGCCCTCCGCAGACATTCCGAGGACAGCATGCCGGCAAGTGCAATCGCGGAGGCAAGCGCCATGCCCGCCTCCACGCCACCCGCGTCTCCACCCTCCTTCGGCACGCTCGCACTGCGCTGGTACCGGCTCAACCGGGGCGGGCTGCGCGCGACCGCGATCGGCATCATCTCGCTGCTCGCCTTCTTGCTGGTCTGGCATCTGCTGACAACCTATCGCGTCGTGTTCTTCGTGCGCTTCACCAACGTGCCCTCGCCGCTCGCGGTCTATGCGAGCTTCACCAAGGCGATCCACGATCCGAAATTCCTGCTGCACGTCCTCTTGAGCTGCCGCCGCATCTTCTTCGGTTTCTCGCTCGCGGCGATCGTCGCGGTGCCGCTCGGCCTGATCATGGGCCGCTTCAAGCTCGTCCACGAGATCATCTTTCCCGTGGCGGAGGTGCTGCGGCCGATCCCGGCGATCGCCTGGGTGCCGATGGCGATCATGCTGTGGCCGACCAACGAGCAGAGCATCGTCTACATCACGTTCCTCGGATCGTTCTTCCCGATCCTGGTCAACACGCTGCACGGCATGTCGCTGGTCGATCCCGTGCTGGTGCGTGCCGCGCAATGTCTCGGCGCGCGGGAGCGCTCGATCTTCCGCGATGTGTATTTTCCGGCCTCGCTCCCGCACATCTTCACCGGCCTCACCGTCGGCATGGGCGTGGCCTGGGTGTCGCTGATCGCTGCCGAGATGATCTCCGGACAGTACGGCATCGGCTATTTCACCTGGGAGGCCTATTCGCTGGTCCAGTATGCCGACATCGCGCTCGGCATGATCGCGATCGGCGTGCTTGGCCTCGGATCGAGCATGTTGATCCGAGGCGCCGGACAATTGGTGATGCCGTGGAGGTCAAGATGAGTGAGATCGTTGTCAAGGCACCGCAGGGCCATATCGAGGTCAAGAACTTCTCCCTCAGCTACGACAGCATCGAGGGGCCGGTCGAAGCCGTCGCCGATACGCAGATTCATGTGAAGCCTGGCGAGTTCGTCTCGATCGTCGGGCCCTCCGGCTGCGGAAAGTCGACGCTGCTCAACGCGGTTGCCGGCTTCCTCAAGCCGACCACGGGCATCGTCACCGTCGACGGCGAGAAGGTGAACGGCCCCAGCGCGGAGCGCGGCATGGTGTTTCAGCAATATTCGCTGTTTCCCTGGAAGACCGTGCGGGAGAACGTCGAGTTCGGCCTGAAGATGCGCGGCATGCCGCGCTCGCAGCGCGAGCGCGCCGCCCGCACGCTGCTGGGACTCGCGGGCCTCGAAGCCTTCGAAAAGCATTACCCCGAGAAACTCTCAGGTGGCATGAAGCAGCGCGTTGGCATCGTCCGCGCGCTCGCGACGGGACCCAAAGTGTTGCTGCTCGACGAACCCTTCGGCGCGCTCGACGCGCAGACCCGGGTCATCATGCAGCAGATCCTCACCAACATGTGGCAGCGGCTGAAGATCTCGGTGCTGTTCGTCACCCACGACATCGACGAGGCGATCTTCCTGTCCGACCGTGTCTACTGCATGACCGCACGCCCCGGCTCGATCAAGGCGGAGATTCCGATCCCGCTGGAGCGGCCGCGGCAGCAGTCGATGATGATGTCGTCGGAATTCCTGGCATTGCGCCGCGGACTGATGTCGCTGATCCGCGAGGAGAGCATCAAGGCGATGGGCGGCGAGCTCAACGACATGGGCATGCAGGGGCTGAACATCGAGCTGCACGGGCATTCGCTCGCGGATGTGATTTAGGGATCTTCGACTTGCGCGCTGACTTCCTTCTCCCCTTGTGGGAGAAGGAAGTGGAGTATGCGCAGCAGCTTGCCTTACTTGAACCAGTGCACCAGCGCGATGCTAATGCCGAGCAGCAGCAGTAGCGACAAGGTCACGGCCGCCGTCACCCGTCCCCCGACATTGGCAAGCACCTTCACATCGACGCCGAGGCCAAGCGCGGCCATCGATACCACCGTGAGAAAACCCGTGATCCGCGTGATCGGGGCAATCACCGTGGACGGCACGATCTCGAGCGAGCGCAAGGTCGCCAGCGCAAGGAAGCCGAGGATGAACCACGGGACCAGGCGGAAGAAGCCGACATTGGTCTTCTTGGCATCGCTGTGCCAGCGCGACGCCGTCAGCGAGAGGCCGACGACCACCGGCCCGAGCATCAGCACGCGCATCAGCTTGACGAGCGTGCCGATCTGCGTCGAGACGAGTCCCGCCGGCACCGTCGCAGCCAGCACCTGCGGCACGGCATAGACAGTGAGGCCTGCAAGGATGCCGTATTGCGTAGCCGATAGCTGCAGCAGCGGAATCAGCAGCGGCAGGCCGAGCACCATCATCACGCCGAGGATCGCGGTGAAGGAGATCGAGGATGCGATCTCGTCATTGTTGGCGCCGATGATCGGCGCCACCGCCGCAATCGCCGAATTGCCGCAGATCGAGTTTCCGCAGGCGATCAGGATCGAGAGCCGCGTCGAGAGACCAAGCAGCCGGCTGATGCCGAAGGAAACGCAGAGCGCGACCACAACGACGGCCGCGATCGAGGCCAACAGCGCGACGCCGGACGCCGCGATAGCAGCGAAGCTGATCGAGGCCCCCAGCAGCATGACGGCGACTTCGAGCAGCTGCTTGGCGCTGAAGGCGATGCCGGACTGCCAGCGCGGCGCGGGCTTCCAAAAGCTGCGCACAGCCATGCCGAGCAAGATCGCCATCACCAGCGCCTCGACATAGGGATGTTCGAAGATGCCCAATTCCGCCCGTTCGAGCAGGGCCGAAACGCCGGCCACGGCGATGCAGAGGAGGATCCCGGGAATCAGCGCGACGATGCGGCTGATGGCCGTGGTCCGCTTGGCGTCGGCCGGGCTGGATGCTTGATTCTGCGACACAAATCTCTCCCCAAGGAGAAGGATTTATACGCAGCGCCATCCGATTGGGGAATAAGTTTTCGACATATCAGGGCCGAGCGAAGTTCTATCCTCAATCCGGAATAATCTGGCTCGGAAGATCAGGCGCCCGTTGGAAGATCAGGCGCGCCTTAGAAGATCAGGCTCTTGGCCAGCGAGGCGACGCGGCTGAAGCCGTCATAGACGCCGGGCTCGAAGAAGGCCGCGCGCGCCAGCACGATACCGGCGACCAGCGACCAGAACAGCCCGGTGCCGACCCGCAGCAGCAGCTTTGACCCGCGCGAGCGCGGCTGGGTGTCCGTTGCGGACACCAATTGCTCGCCGAAAGGTTCAAACCTGGTGCGTTCCATGGCAGTCAATCCATCAATTTCTCACGGAAATGTCGTCGTTTCGGCCCCAAACAGCAATGGAAGCGATTGGCTTTTTTGCCTGCCGGAGGGGAAACTCCTTTCGCCGGACGGTCCCGGAGCAATAGTTTTCTTCTTCCGGCCTATTTGGACACCGGCGCCACGGCTAGCAGGTAGCGCCGCGCGTATGAAAGGAATCTGCCAATGCCAAACCCCCGCGTGCGCGTCTACACCGACTACAAGAGCCCCTACGCGTTCGTGGCCAACAAGCGCCTATTCGAACTGCAGGAGACGCACGGCGTCGAGCTCGAATGGCTGCCCTATACGCTGCGCGTTGCCGAATTCATGGGGACCGTGGAACAGCGCACGCCGCATTTCTGGCGCAAGGTGCGCTACGCCTATATGGACGCCCGGCGCTATGCCAATGCGCAAGGGCTGATCATGAAAGGGCCCCGGCGGATCTACGACGCGTTCTATTCCAGCGTCGGCATGCTGTTCGCCCAACAGCACCGCTTCTTCCGTCCGTATCACGACACGGTGTTTCGTCGGTTCTGGAGCCATGAGCTCGAGATCGACGATCTCGCCGCAATCACGGACGTCATCACGTCCTGCGGTGGCTCGGCCAGTGAGTTCGAAGCCTACGTCCATGGCCCCGCCCGCGCCGAGCATGACCGTATCATCCACGAGGCCGAAGCGCTCGGCGTGTTCGGCGTGCCGACCATGGTGTTCAACGGCGAGTTGTTCTGGGGCGGCGACCGTATCGACATGCTGATCGAACGCATCGAGAAGCCTGAGACGATCGAAGCCGCGCTCGGCAGACGCCATCGCAAGCCAGCATGAGCAGCAACGCTACGCCGCCAGTCCGCTCCCCAGCGGAGCAAACTCCAGCCCGAGGCTCTCCGCCACCGCCTTGTTGGTGATGCGGCCGCGATGCACATTCAGTCCGTTGCGCAGATGTGGATTTTCCAGCACAGCAGCAAAACCCTTGTTCGCGAGCATCAAGCCGAACGGCAGCGTCGCGTTGTTCAGCGCCTGGCTCGACGTCACCGGCACCGCGCCGGGCATATTGGCCACGCAATAATGCACGATGCCGTCGACAAGATAGGTCGGATCGGCATGCGTGGTCGGGTGCGAGGTCTCGAAGCAGCCGCCCTGATCGATCGCGACGTCGACCAGCACGGCGCCTGGGCGCATCGATGTCAGCATCGCACGCGTGACGAGCTTGGGCGCACTCGCGCCCGGCACCAGTACCGCGCCGATCACGACGTCGGCGGCGAACACCTCCTCCTCGACCGACTCGATGGTGGAGAAGCGGGTGCGCACGCGTCCGACAAAGAGATCATCAAGCTCCCGCAACCTTGGAATGGAGCGGTCGATCACGGTGACTTCGGCGCCAAGGCCCGCGGCCATGCGCGCGGCTTGCGTTCCCACCACGCCGCCGCCGAGCACGACGACCCGCGCCGGCTGCACGCCAGGGACACCGCCCAGCAGCAGCCCGCGACCGCCAGCGGAGCGCTTGAGCGCGGCGCCGGCGGCCTCGATAGCGAGGCGGCCGGCGACTTCGCTCATCGGCGCAAGCAGGGGGAGGTGACCGGCCGCGTCGGTGACGGTTTCATAGGCGATCGCAGTACAGCCGGAGGCGAGCAAACCCCTGGCCTGTTCGGGATCCGGCGCAAGATGAAGGTAAGTAAACAGGATCTGGCCTTCGCGGAGCTGGGGCCACTCGCTTGTCTGCGGCTCCTTCACCTTCACGATCATGTCGGACTTCGCGAAGATGTCGCGCGCGCTCTCGGCAATGGTGGCCCCTGCCCGCCGGTAGTCTTCGTCGGAGGCGCCGATGCCGCCGCCCGCACCGGTCTCGACCGTCACCTCGTGCCCCGCGGCGACATATTCGCGGACCGCACCCGGGGTGAGCCCGACGCGATATTCCTGCACTTTGATTTCCTTGGGCACACCGACGCGCATCCCGGGCCTCCTTGTGATTCACCTCATGATCGTAGCGACGTGCCCTGTTTGGTTTCGTGCAAATATCCGCTAGCTTTGGCCTCCCTGCGCCGGTTTCCGGCGCGCAAACGCCCTTTCACGCTGGAAACGAAACCTTGGCCCTCGACAGGAAAGATCTCGCCATCCTCGCGGAGCTCACGACCAACGCGCGGGCCAGTCACACCGAGCTCGCGCACAAGGTCGGGCTATCAAGCACCGCGCTCGCGCGGCGGCAGAAGGCGCTGCAAGACGACGGCTATATCCAGGGCTATCAGGCCACGCTCGACCTCGCGCAGTTCGGCCTCACCACCACGGTGCTGGTCCGTATCGCGCTGGAAAGCCAGAGCGATGAGGCGCTGAAGGCGTTCGAGGCGGAGGTGGTGAAATGCCCGTCCGTCGTGCGCTGCTTCCTGATGTCGGGGACCGACGACTACATCCTGATCGTGCTCGCCCGCGATATCCAGGATTTCGAGCGCATCCACCGCATGGAGCTGTCGCGCCTGCCGCGCGTCGCGAGGGTACAATCGAGCTTCGCGCTGCGCGAAGTTGTCGACCGCGCCGTGCCGAATGTGGTGTTCGGCGAAGCAAAGCGCTGACCGCAACCTCTCGGAAAGGCGAACTGCTGGCAAGGAACCAACCGGTCGGTGGTCCGTTGGGCGCTATTGGCCGGCGGAGGCGTGCCCCCGCGTCAACACGGCTGACGTCCGGCACGGTCGCCGTCGCAGGGAGCAGGACATGGGCGATGTCACGCATCAGATTTCCGAACGCATTCCGATCCATCTTGTCGTCAACGGCGTCAGTCACACGCTCGATCTCGTGCCATGGACCACATTGCTCGATGCCTTGCGGGACCATCTTGCACTGAGCGGCACCAAGAAGGGCTGCGACCATGGTCAGTGCGGCGCCTGCACGGTGCTGGTGGACGGCCGGCGCGTCAATTCCTGTCTCACGCTCGCCGTCATGAAGGACGGCGCGGAGATCACGACTGTCGAAGGTCTTGCCAAGGATGGCGCGCTGCATCCCCTGCAACAGGCGTTCATCGACCATGACGCCTTCCAGTGCGGCTATTGCACGCCGGGACAGATATGCTCGGCGGCCGGACTGCTCGCCGAAGGCCGTGCCAAAGATACCGACGAGATCCGGGAGCTGATGAGCGGAAACCTTTGCCGCTGCGGCGCCTATCCAAACATCGTCGCCGCCATCCAGCAGGCAATGGGCCAGCCATGAACAACTTCCAGTACGCTCGAGCCACTGATGTCGCCGACGCCATCCGCTTGCTCGCCGCCGGTCCCGGCGCCAAACTGATTGCCGGCGGCACCAATCTGATCGACCTGATGAAAGAGAATGTCGAGCGCCCCTCCCGGCTGATCGACATTTCCCGCCTGCCGCTCCGCAAGGTCGAAGAGACGCCCGACGGGTCCTTGCGCATCGGCGCCTTGGTGCCGAACTCGGACCTCGCCTATCATCCATTCATCGAGCAGCGCTATCCCCTGCTCGCCAGCGCCATCCTGGCCGGCGCCTCGGCGCAACTGCGCAACATGGCATCGGTCGGCGGCAATCTGATGCAACGAACGCGCTGCGCTTATTTCTATGACACGGCCACGCCGTGCAACAAGCGACATCCCGGCAGCGGCTGCTCGGCAATGGACGGGCTGAACCGCAACCATGGGATCCTGGGCACGAGCGCCGCCTGCATCGCGACCAATCCATCCGACATGAGCGTGGCGCTCGCCGCGCTCGATGCGCTCGTGCACATCGCGGGTCCCTCCGGCGAACGCACCATCGCGCTGACCGATCTCCATCGGCTGCCCGGCGACAAGCCTCATGTCGATACCAATCTCGGCACCGGCGAGATCATCACCGGGATTGAGCTTCCGCCGCGCGGCTTTGCTCAAAACTACAGCTATCTAAAAATTCGCGACCGGATGTCTTATGCTTTTGCTTTGGTCTCGGTTGCCGCCGCGCTCGAATTGGAGGGCAACGCGATCAGCGGGGCACGCGTGGCGGTCGGCGGCGTGGCTCACAAGCCTTGGCGCAGCCTCGAGGCCGAAGCTACGTTGCGCGGCCAGGCCGCAACGCCCGATCACTTCTCGCACGCCGCGGATCTCTTGCTCCAGGGAGCAACAGCCCGCTCACATAACGGCTTCAAGGTCGAGCTCGCACGCCGCGCCATCGTGCGGACGCTGACACAGGCGGCGAACGCCACGCCGCAATCTCAGGCGCACAAGAAGATCGCGTGAGGACCCCATGAACGCTTATGTCGGAACGCCAACGTCGCGTGTCGACGGCCGGGCCAAGGTCACCGGCGCCGCCAAATACGCCGGCGAATTTCCAGCCGACAAGCTCCTCCATGGCTTCGTGGTCGAGGCCATCATTCCATGCGGGCGCATTGCCCGCCTCGACGCGAGCGAGGCGTTGAAGGTCGAGGGCGTACTCAACGTGCTCACGCATGCGAACCGTCCGCCGCTGGCCGACAAGGACGAGGCGTGGAAGGACGAGGTGGCGCCCGAGGAAGGCTCGCCTTTCCGTCCGCTTTATGATGACAAGATCAAGTTCAATGGCCAGCCGATCGCACTTGTCGTCGCAGAGGACTGGGAAACCGCGAAATTCGCCGCGACGCTCGTGCGGGTCGAATATGAGCAGCATGGTTTTGCAACCGACCTCGAAGGCGAACGCAGCAACGCCGCCGAGAAGAACGAGCCGCATAAACCGCGGGGCGACGCCGCAGCCGCCCTTGCGGGAGCTGATGTGCGCCACGAGGCGGACTACGTGATACCGACCGAGCATCACAACCCGATGGAGCTCTATGCGACCACGGCGGTCTGGGACAGCAATGGCAAGCTCACGATCTACGACAAGACCCAAGGCGTCCAGAACGTCCACAAATTTCTCTGCAGCGTGTTCGACAAGAAGCCGGACGACATTCGCGTGGTCTCGCCGTACGTCGGCGGCGCCTTCGGCTCCGGCTTGCGGCCGCAATATCAGGTGGTGTTGGCAACACTCGGCGCGCTCGCGCTGAAGCGATCCGTTCGCGTCGTACTGACGCGGCAGCAGATGTACGGGCTCGGCTACCGGCCGATGACCATCGAGCGCGTCGGGCTCGGCGCAAGATCCGATGGCGCCCTCGACGCGGTCACGCACGAGGCCATTGCCGTCACCTCGCGCTATGAGGATTTTGCCCGCAACGATACCGGCTGGGCCGAACAGCTCTACAAGAGCCCGAACAGCCGCTTCTCCCACAAGCTGGTGCACCTTGACGTCTCCACCCCCTGCGACATGCGCGCACCGGGCGCTGCGTCGGGCGTCTGCGCGCTGGAATGCGCGATGGACGAGCTCGCCGTCGCACTCAAGCTCGACCCGATCGAATTGCGGCTGAAGTGCTACTCGGATCGCGACCAGAGCGAAAACCTGCCCTACACCAGCAAGCAGTTGCGCGAATGCTACGCGCGCGGCGCGGACGCCTTCGGCTGGAGCAGACGCAATCCTGCGCCGCGCTCGATGCGCGACGGCAAGGATCTGATCGGCTGGGGCATGGCGACGGGTGTGTGGGAAGCACTGCAGATGCCGGTCGCCGTCCGTATCGTGCTGACGTCGAACGGACATGCCGAGGTGTCCTGCGCCGCATCCGACATCGGCACCGGCACCTACACCATTGTGGCTCAGGTCGCAGCCGATGCGCTCGGCCTGCCGATTGAGAACATCAGCGTCCGGCTCGCAGATTCCAGTCTGCCGCAGGCGCCTGTGGAGGGCGGCTCCTGGATGGCCGCTTCGAGCGCGCATGCGGTGCTCGCAGCCGCCGAGGAAGTGCGCAAGGAACTGTTACGCCTGGCCGGGAAGATGCCAGGCTCGCCGCTCGCCGGCGCCGAGCTAGCCGATACGGTGCTGACCGACGGCAGCATTGCCAGCGCCAGCAACAACAGCCGCGCGGTCTCGATCGCCGACGCGATGCGTCACGGCGGCGTCGAACGCATCGAGAAGGAAAAGCTCAACCAATTCGGCGAGGACAAGAAGCACGCGCGTAACACCCACTCGGCCGTCTTCGCCGAGGTCAAGGTGGACGAAGAGCTAAACGTCATTCGCGTGACGCGGGTCGTGAGCGCCGTCGCGGCCGGGCGGATTCTCAACACCAAGACAGGCCGCAGCCAGATCATGGGCGGCGTGGTCTGGGGGATTGGGATGGCCCTGCACGAGGAGACGGTGATGGATCACCGCTTCGGGCGGATCATGAACGCGAACATCGCCGAGTACCACATTCCCGTGAATGCCGATGTTCACGACATCGACGTGATCTTCGTCGACGAGCCGGACGCGCACATCAACGCGCTCGGCATCAAGGGGCTGGGCGAGATCGGCATCGTCGGCGTTCCCGCCGCGATCGCGAACGCCGTCTATCACGCCACCGGCAAACGCATCCGTCGATTTCCGATCACACTGGACAAGCTGCTCGACTGAGACGGTGCAGCAGTCCCCTCTCGGCGCCGGCGTCACCTCACGGCGCCCGGCCGCCAGGCCTCACGAGGGAAAATCAGCCGGCCTGACTTGGATGCGGTCGGCATGCAGCGACCAGTGGTGCAACGCCTGATCCTCGCAAAACCTCACCTTCGCCCGCTCTCTGGCTTCATTCTCGTCCGAAGCGTCGATCTCGAGTGTGCCCTGGCACACCTCGATCTGCCGGCCGTACTGGCCGAGCACGTCCTTCATGAACCTGACCACATAAGTTGACATGGGACCTCCTGCCTGCCCCGGCGGCGCTCACTCTTATCCCATTTAGGCGGAATCCGGGAGGGAGATTTTGACACGGATCAAAGTCGGGCGCGGTTCCCCCCGCCGATCGTTCCGTGGCGCGTAGCTCTGACCGGGACATTGGGCAGCAGGAGCATCGCACCCCAGAAGGACTGAGCGACTGTCAACTACGTCGGCATCACACCAAACGCCTGCTTGAAGCGCTCGGCATAGCGCGGCCAGACTTCGGGATTGATGATGCGCGGCGGGCGCTTGCCATCGAGCGTCTGCAGCACCTGCTCGGCGGCGATCCGGCCCATGTTCTGCCGTGCCTCGATCGTGACGCCCGCGGTATGCGGGCTCGCCAGCACGTTGTCGAACTGGAGCAGCGGATGCTCCGGCGGCGGCGGCTCCTTGGACCAGACGTCGAGACCGGCGCCCGCAATGCGCTTCTCGCGCAAGGCCTGGAGCAGCGCATCCTCATCGTGGATGAAGCCGCGCGCCGTGGTGATAAAGTACGCATGCGGCTGCATCAACGCAAATTCGCGCACGCTGATCATGTTGCGGCTGCCCCTGTCGAGCGGGCAGGAGATGGAGACGAAATCGGCGCGGCGCAGCAGCTCGTCGAGCTCGACCTTCTCGCCGCCCCGCTCGGCCATCACCTCGGCCGCGAGGTAAGGATCGTAGGCCAGCACCTTCATGCCGAACAGGCCCTTGCACAGCGCGGCGATGCGGCGACCGACATTGCCGAGGCCGATGATGCCGACGGTCTTGTGCTCGATCTCGTTGCCGACGAGTTCGTTGCGGTTGACGTTGGACTCCCTGCGGAGCTTGCGGTCGGACTGGATGATGCGCTTGGACAGCGTCAGCATCATCGCTAGCGCATGCTCGGCGACCGAGTGGGCATTGCCGCCGGACTGGTTGACGACCAGCACGCCGGCATCGGTGCAAGCCTCGACATCGACAGGATCGAATCCCGCGCCGTTGCTGGAGACGAGCAGCAGGTTCGGCGCGCGCTTCAGGAAGGCAGCATCGACATGGAAGTGCGGGGCCAGTTCGTCACGGGCGGCGCCGATCTGGTAGACATGAGCCGCCTCGATGATCGGCGCGAAATATTCCTCGGGGCTCTCGTTCTCGATGCGATCGAGCCGGACGTCGGGCCGCGCCTTCAGGATGTCGATATAGATCGGATTGGCCAGATACTTGACGTAGAAGACGCGCTTGCTGTTGACGGACATCAGGACCCTTCCGGCTTTCTCCAGGAGATCCGCAGGGCCAGCGCTTCGCGCGCTCCTGTCATGCGTTCCTCCGTTCTCTTGTTGTTGCCGCTTATGACACGGCGGCACCGGCTGCGGCAGGCCGTCTGGCGCAGATCACGGTGCAGTCCGGACATGTTGACAATCCCGCTGCCTGCGTCAAGTTCGGCAGACCGCCGCGACGGCCAAGACAAGGGCTAAGACGACGCCCAAGACAATGCCAAAGACCAAGAAGCATGCGCGGCCGAAGGGAGAACGCAATGTCGATTGCGGAGCAACAAACCTCGTCCGAGGCGGCGCAGACCTCCAGTGACAAGAGCTGGCACGGCATCATCCTGCAAACCCTAAAGCGGAATGAGATCAGCCTCGTCCCTTACGTGCCCGACCGCGTGCTGACGCCGCTGATCAAGAACCTGCACGCCGATCAGTTCTTCACCACCTTTGCCACCGCCCGCGAGGAGGAGGCCGTCGGCATCGTCTCGGGCGCCTGGATGGGCGGACGGCGCGGTGCGGTGCTGATGCAGACCTCAGGCTTTGCGACGCTCGCCAACGTGCTGGCCTCGCTCGCGGTGCCCTACCAGATTCCGCTTATCATGTTCGTGTCCGAGCGCGGCACGCTCGGCGAGTTCAACTACGGCCAGTCACTGGTCTGCCGCACCATGCGTCCGGTGCTGGATTCGCTGGCGCTGGAGCATCACACCATCACCCGGCTCGACGAGCTCGAATTCATTGCCGACCGTTCGATCAAGCAGGCCATCACGACGCAGGCGCCAGTCGCGCTGATCCTCAACCCGCTGCTCACGGGCGGCAAGGTGTTCGACAAGTGAGTCCGGCCCAAATGAATACAGACGTGCGCAACACCAAAGTGATGAACCGCTTCGACGTCACCTCGCGCCTGATCGCGAAACTCGAGCACGAGGAAGCCGTGATCGGCGGCATCGGCAACACCAATTTCGACCTCTGGGCCGCCGGCCACCGTGCGCAAAATTTCTACATGCTCGGCAGCATGGGGCTCGCCTTCCCGATCGCGCTGGGCGTGGCGCTGGCGCAGCCGGACCGGCGCGTCTTTGCGCTCGAAGGCGACGGCTCGCTGCTGATGCAGCTCGGCGCACTCTCGACGATCGCGGCGTTGAAGCCGAAGAACCTCATCATGATCGTGATGGACAACGGCATCTACCAGATCACGGGCGCGCAGCCGACACCGGCCGCGAACGTGGCTGACATCGTCGCCATCGCAACCGGCTCCGGGCTTGCCAACAGCGCCTGGGCCGCGGACGAGGCGGATTTCGAGCGTCTGGTCGAGGAAGCCATGTCGGCCGGCGAGCCCAGCCTGATCGCCGTCCGCATCGATGACAAGCCCGGCGTCGGCGCCACCCGACGCGATCCCGTACAAATCCGGGAACGCTTCATGCACGGCCTTGGCGTGCGCGAGCCACTTTAACGGTTCGTCATTAACTACACGGCGATCTGATCCTGGCGCCTCGGCAGGCTGCTGCAATCCGTGCTAAGCGGTGCGGATGTCCATTTTGCTTCGCTCCTCTGCCTGGCTGCTTGCCGCCGCCGTCGCCTTTGCAACCCTCGGCCCGCCAGGCCTACGGCCCCATTCCGACCTTGGCCAGGACGGCGAACATGCCCTTGCCTTCGTCCTGGTGGGAGTAGCCTTCGGCCTCGCCTATCCGCGCCGCCGCCTGTCGGCCACAGCGATCGCCGTGGTGCTGATCGGCCTGCTGGAACTGATGCAATTCTGGGCACCGGGACGGCATGCGCGGCTGGAGGACTTTCTGGTCGATGCCGGCACCACCTGCATCGGTTTCGCGCTGGCGGCCATCGCCGATTGGGCCATGACGCGGTTTCGCGCAAATTCGGCCCTGACGAGTCAAGGCCCCGCGGAGTGACGCTCCGCAGGGCCCGTCTCTTCAAAGCTCACGCTCCGGTCGATCAGTCGATGATCTTAACGACGCGGCGCGTGCGCGGCTCCACGATCACGCGGCGATCGTTCACGACCGCATAGCGATATTCGGTGTAGTTCGGCACGGGCCGCAGCACCACGGTCGGCGGCAGTGGCTCGCCGACCACGACGCGCTCGTGGACCACGACGGAATCATCGCGCGGAATTCCGCCGAGGATCGCATTCGGAATTTCCAGGCCAGCGCCGACCGCCGCACCGACGGTACCACCGACCATCGCTCCGACCGGGCCGCCGATGTCGCCGCCCGCGCGAGCGCCGTCCCTGGCGCCCTGTTCGGTCGTCGACTGGGCAAAGGCTGCACTCGACGCCAGCAGCGACGCGGCAGCGAACGTAATCGCAAGACGGGTCTTCATGTGCTTATGTCTCCAGTGATTGTTGTGCGCCTTCAACCGCGGGGCCGGATCATTGTTCCGGTTCCCCGCCGGATCTAGGCAGAACTACAAGTGGAGACTGTTACCTGGTAACAGTTCAGGCTGCGGCGATCTCGTGCCCCGCCATCAGTTCCAGCGCACGCACCATTGCCGAGTGATCCCAACCCTTGCCGCCATGTGCGGTGCAAGACGAGAACAATTGCTGCGCCAGTGCCGTGCTCGGCAGCGACAGGCCGAGCGCGCGGGCGCCTTCAAGCGCGAGGTTGAGATCCTTCTGGTGCAGCTCGATGCGGAAACCGGGATCGAAATTGCGCTTCACCATGCGCTCGCCATGCACTTCGAGAATCCGCGACGACGCAAAGCCGCCCATCAGGGCCTGCCGCACCAGTGCCGGATCCGCACCGGCTTTCGACGCGAACAGCAGCGCTTCGCTGACCGCCTCGATCGTCAACGCGACGATGATCTGGTTGGCGACCTTCGTCGTCTGGCCGTCGCCATTGGCGCCGACGCGGGTGACGTTCTTCCCCATCCGGTCGAAGATCGGCTTCATGGTGTTGAAGGCGCGCTCGGGGCCACCGACCATGATGGTGAGGCTTGCCGCCTTGGCACCGACCTCCCCGCCTGACACCGGTGCGTCGAGATAATCCGCGCCGAGCGCCTCGATCTTCTTCGCAAACTCCTTGGTCGCCAGCGGTGAGATCGAGCTCATGTCGACCACGATCTTGCCCTTGGAAATGCCGCCCGCGACGCCGTCATTGCCAAACAGCACGGCCTCCACATGCGGCGTATCGGGCACCATGATGATGACCGCATCCGCTTCCTCCGCAACCTCCTTGCTTGACTTGCAGGCAACGCCGCCGGCGGCGATCAGCTCGGGTGCGACCGGCCCGACATCGTGCAGGAGAACGCGATGGCCTGCGGCCAGAAGATGACCGGCCATCGGCCGTCCCATGGTGCCAAGTCCGATAAAGCCGATGTCGATCATGTCAAAGTTTCCTCAGGTCTCGAAAGTCTGCGCCGCGTGCCAGGACAGGCCGTCCAGCGTCGTGGTGCGCGGCTTGTATTCGCAACCGATCCAGCCGCGATACCCGATCGCGTCGAGATGGCGGAACAGGAAGGGATAGTTGATCTCGCCCGTGCCGGGCTCGTGGCGGCCGGGATTATCGGCGAGCTGGATGTGCGCGATCTGCGGCAGGTATTCCTGCATAGTACGGGCGAGGTCGCCCTCCATGATCTGCATGTGGTAGATGTCGTACTGGACGAACAGATTGTTCGAGCGCACCTCGGAGATCAGCTGCACGGCCTGCTCGGTGCCGTTCAGAAAGAAGCCGGGGATGTCGAGCGTGTTGATCGGCTCGACCAGAAGCTTGATGTTCTCCCGCGCCAGGGTCGACGCCGCAAAGCGCAGGTTCCCGACCAGCGTTTCGTTGAGCTCACGCGGATCGGCATCGACGGGCGCGATGCCGACGAGACAGTTGAGCTGCTCGCAATCGAGCGCCTTGGCATAGTCGATGGCACGAAACACGCCGTCCCTGAACTCGCTGACGCGATCCGGCAGGATCGCGATGCCGCGCTCGCCCGCGGCCCAATTGCCGGCCGGCAGATTGTGCAGCACCTGCGTCAGCCCATGGCTGTCGAGCTGCTCGCGCAACTGCGCCTTGTCGAAATCATAGGGGAAGAGGTACTCGACCCCGGAAAAGCCCGCCGCTTTGGCCCCGGCGAAGCGGTCCACGAACGGCATTTCGTTGAAGAGCATGGTGAGGTTCGCAGCGAATTTCGGCATGTTGCTATCTCCCTATTCCGCCGGCTGCAGCACGCCGGGCCTCGCTGTCGCGACCTCGTCGAGCGGCAGATCCAGCACCTCCTCGAACTCGACGATGTTGTCGATCTCGGTGCCCATCGCGATGTTGGTGACGCGTTCGAGGATGAACTCGACCATCACAGGCACGCGATGCTTGGCCATCCATTCGCGCGCGGTCGCGAACGCCGCCTGCGAGTCCTTCGGGTTGGTGACGCGGATCGCCTTGCAGCCGAGCCCTTCGGCGACAGCGACGTGATCGACACCGTAGCCGCCGAGCTCAGGCGCGTTGATGTTCTCGAACGAGAGCTGGACGTGATAGTCCATGTCGAAGCCGCGCTGGGCTTGGCGGATCAGGCCGAGATAGGAATTGTTCACGACGACGTGGATGTAGGGCAGATTGAATTGCGCCCCAACTGCGAGCTCCTCGATCAGGAATTGGAAATCGTAGTCGCCTGAGAGCGCGACGATATCACGATCCGGACACGCCGCGCGCACGCCGAGCGCCGCGGGTAGCGTCCAGCCGAGCGGGCCCGCCTGCCCGGCATTGATCCAGTTGCGCGGCTTGTAGACGCCCAGGAACTGCGCGCCGGCGATCTGCGACAGGCCGATCACGGAGACGTAGCAGGTGTCACGGCCAAACGCCTTGGTCATCTCCTCGTAGACGCGCTGGGGCTTGATCGGGACGTTATCGAAATGGCTCTTGCGCAACATTGTCTTCTTCCGGTCGCGGCAGGCAGCGGGCCACGCCTGGCGCTCGCGCAACCTGCCGGACCGGCGCCACTCCCTGGCGACGGTGACGAAGAGTTCGAGAGCGGCCTTCGCGTCCGAGACGATGCCGAGATCGGGATTGAACACGCGCCCGATCTGCGTCGGCTCGATGTCGACATGCACGAAGGTGCGCCCCTTGGTGTAGGTCTCGATCGAGCCGGTGTGGCGGTTGGCCCAGCGATTGCCGATGCCGAGCACGAAATCGGATTCGAGCATGGTGGCATTGCCGTAACGGTGACTGGTCTGAAGACCGACCATGCCGGCCATCAGCACGTGGTCGTCGGGGATGGCCCCCCAGCCCATCAGCGTCGGCACGACCGGCACGTTGGCAATCTCGGCGAATTCCACCAGCAGATCCGAGGCGTCGGCATTGATCACGCCGCCGCCCGCGACGATCAGCGGCCGTTCGGCCGCATTGAGCATCTCCAGCGCCTTCTCGACCTGCTTGCGGGTCGCGGTCGGCTTGTAGACCGGCAATGGCTCATAGGTCTCGTCGTCGAACTCGATCTCGGCGAGCTGCACGTCGAGCGGCATGTCGATCAGCACCGGGCCGGGCCTTCCCGAGCGCATCACGTGAAACGCCTGGCTGAACACGCGGGGCACCAGCGCCGGCTCGCGCACCGTCACCGCCCATTTGGTCACGGGCTTTGCGATCGACTCGATGTCGACGGCTTGGAAATCCTCCTTGTAGAGCCGCGCGCGCGGCGCCTGCCCGGTGATGCAGAGGATCGGGATGGAATCAGCGATCGCGGAATAGAGCCCGGTGATCATGTCGGTCCCGGCCGGCCCCGAGGTGCCGATGCAGACGCCGATATTGCCGGCCTTGGCCCGCGTATAGCCCTCGGCCATGTGCGAGGCACCCTCGACATGGCGCGCCAGGATATGGCGGATCGAGCCGCGCTTCTTCAGCGCCGAGTAAAGCGGATTGATCGCGGCCCCGGGAACGCCGAAGGCAGTCGAGATGCCCTCCTTCTCCAGAATTCGCACGGCAGCATCGATGGCTCGCATCTTCGCCATATCGGACCTCGCTTGAGTTGCATTGGCTCGAGCGAGATCATCGGGCCCGCGAGGGCTTCACTCAACGAGATCGATTTTATTTTCCACGATGCGGCAGCCGCGGGAAAAACGTGGCGGTCTCAATCGGTTAGATCGAGATATCCGTGAAAGCGATCACTCGAACAGCGGCGCCAGCTGCATCTGCGGCACCAGCACGAGGCCCTTGTCGGTGATACGAATTTCCGGAATGACCGATAGCGGAATCAGATTGAAACCCATGTAGGGGATGGTGCAGCCGGCCTCCGCCCATTCCTTCTTCAGCGCCTTGACCTCTTCCGCCACCTCCGTGACGCGCTTGTCGGACAAGAGCCCAGCGATCGGCAGCGGCACTAGCGCCCTCACCTTGCCCTCGGCGACGAGGCAGACGGCGCCCTGTTGCTCCTTGATGGCGGCGACCGCGACCTGCATATCGGCCTCGTTGGTGCCGGCAACGATGATGTTGTGGCTGTCGTGCCCGACGCTGGAGGCGACCGCGCCGCGCTTCAGTCCAAAGTCCTTCAACAGGCCGTAGGCGACATTGCCGGCCGACTTGCCGTGGCGTTCGACCACCGTGACGAAGCATAGGCCGTAGCGGGCGAACAGTGAGGGCCAGTCCTTTGCGGGCTCGATCGCGATCTTCTCATGGATCAGCGTGATGCCGGGCAACGCGGTCTTGATCGCGTTGACAGTGCAGGCCTTCGCCGGCAGCTCCGGCGTCAGCTTGACCTTCTCGGGCAGCTTCACCGTCGCATAGGCCGCCTGCGGATATTGATAGCGCTGCGACAGCGCCTGCTCGAGCTTCGGCGTGATTTTTCGGTTTTCGACCACGAGTTCGCCGCCATACCAGGTGCATTGCGGCTTCAGATTGTCGTCCATCAGCACCAGATCGGCGCGGCGCCCGCCGCCGAGCCCGCCGATATCGCTGTCCATGTTGAAGCGCGTCGCGCCATGCAGCGAGCCCATCGACCAGGCCTGCTCCGGCGACATCCCTGCTTTCACGGCTTCGCGCACCACCCAGTCGAGACCGAACAGCAGGAGATCGTCGGCGTCGCGATCGTCGGTGCACACGGCCGTGCGCTTGTGCGAGGCGCCGAGCTCGGTGATGGTCCGGATCGCCTGCGGCAGCGAGTGCCAGGGCGTGGTCGGCGGTCCCCCGCGCAGGAACACCCAGACCCCGGCATCGAGCAGATCGTCGGCGATGTCGCGGTCGATCGCCTCATGGGTGTCGGTGATGCCGCTCGCCGCATAGGCCGCAACGAAGTCGCGGCCATAGATATGGCCGGACACCGGCCGGCCGCGCTTCAGGGCGGCAGCGAGGATGGCGTGGCTTCGCTCATCGCCCATGGTGACAGGCACGAAATCCATCTTCTCGCCGAGCCCGACGGCTTCCGGCCAACGGTCGAACAGGCCGGCGATCTTGTCGGGCGTCAGATCGCCGCCCGCAGTCTCCAGTGCGGCCGAAGTCGCAGGAACCGTCGAGGGCACCGTCAGGAAGATCGAGAGCGGAGCCTCGCGTGCGTCCTCCAGCATCGCCTCGACGCCGACGACGTCCATGACGTTGCCGATCTCGTGGCTGTCGCAGAAGATTGTGGTGGTGCCGTTGAGCAGGGCGGCCTCGGCATAGGCGCAGGCCGTCACCATCGAGGATTCGATGTGGATGTGCGGATCGACCAGCCCCGGCGCGATGATGCCGCCCGCCGCGTCGTAAACCGGCACGTCGCCGAAGACATTCTTCGCAGCGCCGGCCGGCTTCATCGCAGCAATGCGGCCGCCGGTGATCCAGATTTCGCGGTTCGCATGGATGCGCTCCGAATAGGTCGAGAGCACCCGCGCGCCGGTGACGACGAGATCCGGCGCGACACGCGCCGAGGCCACATCGGCGAGACGCCGGGTCATCGAATGCAGCGGTGCGACGGCGAAGCGGGTAAGTCTGGTCATCAGAACCCTCGCGTGGCGTTATGGCCCTGCGATGGTTACGCCCTGCGCCCGACTGGGCAAGCGCAAATATAACGGCAGGCTCTGCTTACGCTTTAGGCGGAGAAGCGCCTGCCGCCGCTGGCCTCGCAGGTCTGCGCGAGTTCCGTCGTCGCGGGGCCGGTGCGGCAGCGGGCTTGACCCGAATCCGCATCGACCTCCCGTTCTGCTCGTCAATCTCGAACGCATTCGTCTTGCGCACGAGGTCACTCAGCTTGCGGAAGCCGAACGTTCGCGGATCGAAATCGGACGCGAGATTGGCGAGCTGGCGGCCAACTTCCCCGAGCGTCACCCAGCCGTCCTCGCTTTCCATCTGGGTGATGACCTTCTTGATGATGGGGGTTGCGGCATCGAGCGGCTGAAGCGACGTCGATCTCGAGGCGGCGTCCTGGGTGTTCGCTGGGGCGGCAAGCAAGTTCTCCGTGTAGACGAACCTTCGACAGGCCTGCCGGAAGCTCTCCGGCGTCTTCTGTTCGCCGAACCCAAAGACGTCGATGCCCTGCTCCCGGATGCGGGCGGCCAGACGGGTGAAATCGCTGTCCGACGACACCAGGCAAAAGCCATCGAACCGGCCGCTGTGAAGCAGGTCCATTGCGTCGATGACCAGCGTGATGTCGGAGGCATTCTTCCCCGTCGTATAGGCGAACTGCTGCTGCGGGATGATGGCGTGTTTGGACAGGATGTCGGCCCAGCCCCTCGACCTGGCATTGGAGAAGTCGCCGTAGATGCGGCGAACGCTGGCCTCGCCGATCTTGGCAATCTCCTCGAACAGCCCATCGGCGATCTTTGCCGAAGCATTGTCTGCATCGATCAGGACAGCGAGACGGGGCGAACGGAGCTCTGACGGCATGACTTTTCCTACGAGATGAACGTAACATTAGAAGACGCTCGCGGCGGAATGGCTAGTCCTCGTTCGCCTTGAAGCGTCCCATCCCTTTCAGCACGAAGGGTGCCAGCAGGGCGATGAACGCCAGCGCAAGCAGCGTCGCCGAGATCGGGCTCTGGAGCAACGTCATGGGATCGCCGAGACTGATCGCGAGCGCGCGACGCAGCTGGCTCTCGGCGATCGGGCCGAGAATCAGGCCGACCACGACGGGCGCGATCGGAAAATCGAACCGCCGCATCAGAAAGCCGAGCACGCCGAAGCCGGCCAGCATCGACAGTTCGACCACCGACGGCTTTGCGGCGATGGTGCCCATGGTCGCGAACACGAGGATGCCGGCATAGAGCCACGGCTGCGGGATCGCCAGCAGCCGCACCCATAGGCCAACCAGCGGCAGATTGAGCACCAGCAGCATGCAATTGGCGATGAACAGGCTCGCGATCAGGCCCCACACGAGGTCGGGCCGCTCAGCGAACAGCAGCGGCCCCGGGTTGAGGCCGTATTGCTGGAAGCCCGCCAGCATCATCGCGGCCGTCGCCGAGGTCGGCAATCCCAACGTCAAGAGCGGCACCAGCGTGCCGGCAGCCGAAGCGTTGTTGGCGGCCTCCGGTCCTGCGACACCTTCGATCGCGCCCTTGCCGAATTCTTCGGGGTATTTGGTCAGTCGCTTCTCGCAGGAATAGGACAGGAAAGTCGGGATCTCCGCGCCGCCGGCAGGCAGCGCACCGATTGGGAAGCCGAACATGGTGCCGCGCAACCACGGCTTCCACGATCGCTTCCAGTCTTCCTTGGTCATCCACAGCGAGCCGCGCACCGGCTCGAGCTTCTCTTCGGTGTGGTGGCGGCGCGATGCGACGTAGAGCGCCTCGCCCACCGCGAACAGGCCGACCGCGAGCGTCGTCACCTCGACGCCGTCGAGCAGCTCGGGCACCCCGAACGCAAGCCGCGCCTGACCGGTCAGCTTGTCGATACCGACGAGACCTAATGTCAGACCAATAAACAGGCTGGTCAGGCCGCGGATCGGGGAATCGCCGAAGGTCGCCGACACCGTGACGAAGGCGACGCACATCAGCGCGAAATAATCCTCCGGGCCAAAGCGCACGGCGAAATCGACCAACCACGGCGCGAGAAAGGCAAGCCCGATGGTGGCGATGGTGCCGGCGACGAAGGAGCCGATCGCGGAGGTCGCGAGCGCCGGCCCGCCGCGGCCGGCCTTGGCCATCTTGTTGCCTTCGAGCGCCGTCGCCATCGAGGCGCTCTCGCCGGGCGTGTTGATCAAGATGGCCGTAGTCGATCCACCATACATGCCGCCGTAATAGATGCCGGCAAACATGATCAGCGAACCGCCAGGATCGAGCTTGTACGTCACCGGCAGCAGCAGCGCGACCGTCAACGCCGGGCCGATGCCGGGCAGCACGCCCACGGCGGTGCCGAGGAATACGCCGATCAGGGCGTAGAGGAGATTCATCGGCTGGACGGCGACCGCCATGCCGTGGGCCAGCGCCGCGAAAGTTTCCATCACAGCAGTCGCTCCAGGGGGCCGGCCGGAAGACTCAACGTCAACAGGCGGTCGAACGCGAGGTAAATGAGGGTCGACATCACGAGGGCGATGGCGGAATCGACGAGGACAGCCCGGCGCCCAAATGCCGCCGAGGTCGTGACGAACAGCGCCGACGTCGCCAGGATGAACCCGCCGCCGAAGCCGATGATGGCAATCAGCAGCGCAAGGCCGGCGAGGATGAAGACCACAGGCACGGGATCTGCGCTCTCGCGCGCTGGCAGACCGCCGCGCAGCGCGTCAACGAGATTGCCGATCGCGAGCAGCGCGAGGCCGGAGGCGATCACGACCGGCATGGCTTCCGGCCCCATCCCGTACATCGCGGTCGATTGCAGGCCGTGCGCATCCCAGACCAGCACCGCGGCAAGACCTGCGAGCAGCGCGGCGATGACGACGCCGGCGCGATCGACGCGCCGCGGTGGCTGGACGGGATCGCCTGAGGTCATGACTTGACCAGGCCGACTGATCTCAGCACGTCCGTCACACGCACCGTTTCTTTCTTCAGGAAATCGGCGAAGGCGTCACCGCCGAGATAGGCATCCTCCCAGCCCTTCTGCTTGAGGATGTCTTTCCAGGCGTCCGACTTCACCATCTTCTCGACCGCGTCGCTCAGCGTCTTGCGCTGCTCCGGCGTGATTCCGGGAGGCGCGACCACCGAGCGCCAGTTGGCGATCACGAGGTCGATGCCCTGCTCCTTGAAGGTCGGGATGTCGCTGCCTGGAATGCGTTTCTCCGAGGTCACGCCGATCGCGCGCAGCTTGCCCGACTTGATCTGCCCATCATATTCGCTGAGGCCGGAAATGCCGGCAGTGACCTTCGCGCCGAGAATGGCGGCGAGCGACTCGCCGCCGCCCGAGAACGGGATGTAGTTGATCTTCTTCGCGTCGGCGCCAACGGCGCCGGCGAACAATGCTGCCATCACATGATCGACGCCACCGGCCGAGCCCCCGGCGAAGGTCACTTTGGCGATGTCGGCCTTCACCGCTGCGGCCAGATCCTGCGCGGTCTTGATCGGAGAATTCGCCGGCACCACGATCACCTGGATTTCCTCGGTGAGGCGCGCGATCGGCGTCACCTGCTCGAGCGTGACGGGTGATTTGTTCATGGCGAGCGCGCCCACCATAACGAAGCCGTTGACCATCAGCTGGTTGCCGTCGCCCTTGGCGCCGTTGACGAACTGCGCGATGCCGACACTGCCGCCTGCGCCGGGAACGTTGGTGACCTGCACGCTGCGTGCGACGCCGGCAGCGACCAGCGCCTGCTGCATCGAGCGCGCGGTCTGGTCCCAACCACCGCCCGGCGCCGCAGGTGCCATCAGCTTGAGCTCGAGCTGCTGGGCAAAGGCCGGCGTGGCTGCCGCAAGGGTCAGCGCGACGGCTGCGCCGACGAGGCGCGCGGGAAGTTGAAACATGGGACGTCTCCGGGCTCATGCGGACGTTTGCCGCATCGTGTCGTTTGGTCGCATATCAGCCAAAACGGCCGACACTGTCCAGTGACATACCCCCGGTTTCCGATTAGCGGGGCGTCGGAATTGCCCCGCCGAGCGCTGCCGTCAGTTCGGCGGCAACATCACGGACGATTTGCCCGATTTCCGGTAACCGCTGATCGGTCAGCCGGCTGGTCATGCCGGACACCGAAATCGCAGCAAGCGGCTCGGCGCAGGCGTTGTAGACCACCGCTGCAACGCAGCGCAGGCCCATGCAGGCCTCTTCATCATCCAGCGCGTAGCCTTGCTTGCGGATCTTTTCGAGCTCCTTGAACAGGTCGCTCGGCCGCACGATCGACTTCTCGGTCAGGCGTGGCATGCCGTGATGGCGGATGACGGCGCCGACGTCCTCGTCGGAATAGGTCGCGAGCACCGCCTTGCCGACGCCGGAGGTCACCATCGGAACGCGGCCGCCGACTTGGGTCAGCGAGCGCATGATCTCGCGGCTCTCCATCCGGGTCAGCACGATGATGAACTCGTCGTCGACCACGGCGAGATTGGCGGTCTCGCGGGTAAGATCACGCAGCTTGCGCAAGTAAGGAATGGCCTGGGCACTGAAATTGCGCCGCCGCGCAAAGCTCGCGCCCACCGTGAAGCTGCGCACGCCGACATGCCATTTGGATTCGGCGCGGTCGAACTGCACGAAGCGGCGGCTTTCCAGCGTCGCCAGCAGGCGATGCACGGTCGAGGCCGAGAGCCCGGTGCGGACGGCGAGATCGCTGAGGCGATAGCCTTCGTCGTCTTCGGACAATGTCTCGAGGATCGACAGCGCGCGATCGACGGACTGCACGCCGCCGTCGCGCGCGTCGTGATCGGCCGCCGATGGCGATCGGGGCTCGATCGATTTGCGCCGGATCACGTTCCTGCCCATCGCGACCTGACTGTTCTCACCTCTCCCCGCGCGCGGGGAGAGGTGAAGCGGCATCGTCGGCTCAGAGCAGCCCTGCTCCGCGCGCCCATTTGTACTTGGCACCGAGGACCTCGACCGGCAGTTCGGTCGAGTAGGCATAGGCCGGAATGCCGTTCTGGTAGAGATATTCGGCGGCTTCCTCAACCTCGACGTCGCCGGCGAGCGAGGCGACGATCGGCTTCACGAAGCCCTTGGCCTCCATCTCCTTCTTCACCTCGACCATGTTGCGGGCGAACACCATCGGCGGCGTGACGATGGTGTGCCAGTAGCCGAGGATCAGCGAGTGGATGCGCTCGTCCGTCAGGCCGAGTTTTACGGTGTTGACGTAGGTGATCGGCGGCTCACCGCCGGTGATGTCCACGGGATTTCCGGCCGCGCCAAACGGCGGGATGAACTTGCGGAAGGCCGCATCCAGATCCGGCGGCATTGACATCAGCGACAAGCCGTTGTCGACGCAGGAGTCCGACAACAGCACGCCCGAACCGCCTGCACCGGTAATGATCAGCACGTTCTCGCCCTTCGGCGTCGGCAGCACCGGCACGCCCCGCGCGAATTCGAGCAGCTGCCGCAAGCTACGGGCGCGGATCACGCCGGACTGGGCCAGGACATCCTCGTAGATCTTGTCGTTGCCGGCGAGCGCGCCGGTGTGCGACGAGGCCGCCTTAGCACCGGCGGAGGTGCGGCCGGCCTTGAGCACGATGACCGGTTTTTTCTTGGAGACGCGTTTTGCGGCTTCCGCAAAGGCGCGGCCGTCCTTGAGGTCTTCGCAGTGCTGCGCGATCAGGTTCGTGTTCGGATCCTGCTCGAAGAAGGCGAGCAGATCGTCCTCGTCGATGTCGGACTTGTTGCCGAGGCCGACGATCGCCGACACGCCCATCTTGGCCGAACGGGAGAAGCCGATGATGGCCATGCCGATGCCGCCCGATTGCGAAGACAGTGCCGCGTGGCCCTTGACATCATAGGCGGTGCAGAAGGTCGCGCAGAGATTGGCAGGCGTATAATAGAAGCCGTAGATGTTCGGTCCCATCAGGCGGATGTCGTACTTCTTGCCGACTTCGACGATCTCGGCCTGGAGTTCCGGCGCGCCGGCTTCCGCGAAGCCCGACGGGATCAGAACCGCGCCGGGAATTTTCTTCTCGCCGCATTCGGTGAGCGCCGCGGCCACGAACTTCGCGGGAATTGCGAACACCGCGGTGTCGATCACACCGGGCACGTCCTTGACGCTCTTGTAGGCCTTGTAGCCGAGGATCTCGGCGGCCTTGGGATGGATCGGGTAGATGTCGCCCTTGTAGCCGCCGTTGATGAGGTTCTTCATCACGGAATTGCCGATCTTGCCGTCTTCGGCCGAAGCGCCGACCACGGCAACCGCCTTCGGCTGCATGATGCGGCTCATGGCCGCGACGATCTCTTCGGTCGGGCGCGGCTTCGGCTTGGGCACGTAAGCGAAGTCGACGACGATGCGGACGTCGGCCGCGATCGCGTCCTTGGCCGTCGCGAACACCGGGTTGAGATCGAGCTCGACGATCTCGGGGAAATCGGTGACGAGCTGCGAGACCTTGACGATGACATCGGCGAGCGCCGTGCGGTTCACCGGCTCGCCGCCGCGAACGCCCTTCAAAATTTCATGCGCCTGGATGCCGTCGAGCATCGACAGCGCATCTTGCTTTGTCGCGGGCGCGAGGCGGAAGGTGATGTCCTTCAGGACTTCGACCAGCACGCCGCCGAGACCGAAGGCAACCAGCTTGCCGAACGAGGCGTCGGTGATCGACCCGACGATCACTTCGGTGCCGCCGGCCAGCATCTGCTGCACCTGGACACCCTCGATCTTGGCATCAGACTTGTACTTCCTGGCGTTGCCGAGAATGGTCTCGTAGGCCTTCTCGGCGTCTTCTGCCGATTTGAGGCCAACGATGACGCCGCCGGCTTCGGTCTTGTGAAGAATGTCCGGCGAGACGATCTTCATCACCACCGGGAAGCCCATCGAGGCGGCCATCTTGCCGGCCTCGCCGGCCGATTTCGCCACCCCCTCCTTCGGCACCGCAATGCCGTAGGCGTCGCAGACCAGCTTGCCTTCCGGCGCGGTCAGGCTGGTGCGCTTGTCCGCCTTGACCTGGTCAAGCACCTTGCGGACGGCATCTTTGGAATTGGACATGTGGCTCTCCCTTGACCTTGGTTCTTGCGTTCTCAAAGCGCGCGCGCGTTGCGGCTGCCCGTGATGCTTTCCATTCGCCGCGCTCTGTTCCATGTCGCGGAACGGAGTGGCATAAAGCCGAGATTACTACGCCGGCTTGGATCAAAAATAGCTGGCGATGGCATTTGGTATGCCAGAAGCCAACTTGTCAAGCTGCAGCGCACCTTAGAACGCTGCAAAAAATAGGCAGCTTGACATTCTGGTATTTGGTATGCCAAAAACTTTCCCGTTAATAATCCTGTAAAAGACGACTCCCACTGGAGGAGATTCGTCGTGTCACTGCGGAAACCAACCAAGGCGTTGCCGAACATGGCCGAGGCAGATATCGCAATCGTTCGTATTGCCCCGGAGTCGAGCTTCAAGAACAAGGCGTATGACGCCTTGAAGGAAGCCATCCTCAAGATGGACATCTACTCGACGCCCGAACCCGTCATGCTCGACGAGCGCGCGTTGTCCGAGCGCCTCGGCGTGAGCCGCACGCCGATCCGCGAAGCCATCGCGATGCTAGAGCAAGACGGTTTCGTGAAGACGGTTCCTCGCCGCGGCATCATGGTGGTCCGAAGGACCAAGAGCGAGATCGTCGACATGATCCGCGCCTGGGCGGCGCTGGAGAGCATGGCGGCTCGCCTCATCACCGCCACAGCGCGCAAGAAAGACATCACGGCGCTGCGCGACTACTTCAAGGAATTTGGCAAGGATCGCCTGCCCGAGGATCACGTCGAGGAATATTCGCGCGCCAACATCGCCTTCCACCAGGCGCTGATCTCGCTGTCGGAATCACCGGTGCTGGTCGATCTCACCAACGACTTGCTGCTGCATGTGCGTGGCTATCGGCAATTGACCATCGGACGCAAGGACCGCACCGCGACGTCGCTTCCCGAGCATCTCGGCATGATCGAAGCCCTGGAGGCGCGCGATACCGAGCTCGCCGAGAAGCGCGCCCGCGATCACACCCTTGGCCTTGCCGCTTACGTCGAAGCGCATGGTCAGGAACTCTTCTAGCCGGCAACGTTCACCAAAGGGCGAGGCATCGCCCCCAAAAGCCTGAAACGGCATCTTGAGACCAGGGAGACAAGGCCCATGCTGAATACCGCGACCAAGTCCGAAGCACCGGGCACCGAGCAGGAATTGACGGATGGTTTTCATCTCGTCATTGACGCGCTCAAGCTGAACGGCATCAACACCATCTATAATGTGCCGGGCATCCCGATCACGGATTTGGGCCGCATGGCGCAGGCGGCCGGTATTCGCATGATTTCGTTCCGCCACGAGCAGAACGCCGGTTATGCGGCGGGCATCGCCGGCTACCTCACCAAGAAGCCCGGCATCTGCCTCACCGTCTCCGCGCCCGGCTTCCTCAACGGTCTCACCGCGCTCGCCCACGCCACCACCAACTGCTACCCGATGATCCTGATCTCGGGCTCCTCCGAGCGCGAGATCGTCGACCTCCAGCAGGGCGACTATGAAGAGATGGACCAGCTCGCGATCGCCAAGCCGCTGTGCAAGGCAGCCTACCGTGTGCTGCACGCCCAGGACATCGGCATTGGTCTTGCCCGTGCCATCCGTGCTGCCGTCTCCGGCCGTCCGGGCGGCGTCTATCTCGACCTGCCGGCAAAGCTGTTCGGCCAGGTGATGAACGCCGATGCCGGCCAGAAGTCGCTGGTCAAGGTAATCGACGCGGCTCCCGCGCAGATCCCCTCGCCCGCTTCGATCAAGCGCGCGCTTGATGTTTTGAAGAGCGCAAAGCGCCCTCTCATCATCCTCGGCAAGGGCGCGGCCTACGCGCAGGCCGACGAGGAGATCAAAACCTTCGTCGAGAAGAGCGGTATCCCCTTCCTGCCGATGAGCATGGCCAAGGGTCTCCTCTCAGACACCCATCCGCAGTGCGCAGGCGCTGCCCGCTCGACGGTGCTGAAGGAATCCGACGTCGTCCTGCTGATCGGCGCCCGGCTGAACTGGCTGCTCTCGCACGGCAAGGGCAAGAACTGGGGCGAAGCGCCCAAGAAGTTCATCCAGGTCGACATCGAACCGCGCGAGATGGACTCCAACGTCGAGATCGTCGCGCCCGTCGTCGGCGACATCGGCTCGGTCGTCTCCGCCTTCAACCAGGCGATGGCTTCGGGCTGGACCGCCCCGCCTGCCGAATGGACCAAGGCGATTTCGACCAAGCGCGAAGAGAACGTCGCCAAGATGGCGCCGAAGCTCATGAACAACAAATCGCCGATGGACTATCACGGCGCGCTCGGCGTGCTGAAAAACGTCATCAAGGATCATCCCGAGGCGATCCTCGTCAACGAGGGCGCCAACACGCTCGACCTCGCCCGCGGCGTCATCGACATGTATCGCCCACGCAAGCGTCTCGACGTCGGCACCTGGGGCGTGATGGGCATTGGCATGGGCCAGGCGATCGCGGCTGCTCTCGAGACCGGCCATCCCGTGCTCGCGGTCGAAGGCGACTCGGCCTTCGGCTTCTCCGGCATGGAGGTCGAGACCATCTGCCGCTACAATTTGCCGATCTGCGTCGTCATCTTCAACAATGACGGCATCTATCGCGGCACCGACGTCAACGGCGCCAACGCCGATCCGGCGACGACGGTGTTCGTCAAGGGCGCCCGCTACGACAAGATGATGGAAGCCTTCGGCGGCGTCGGCGTCAATGCCACCTCACCGGACGAGCTCAAGCGCGCCGTCAACGAGGCCATGGCTTCGGGCAAGCCGACGCTCATCAACGCCGTGATCGATCCGGCCGCCGGTTCCGAGAGCGGCCGCATCGGCAACCTCAATCCGCAGAGCGTTCTGCAGAAGAAGAAGTAAGCATCCCCGTCAACCCACAAGGTCCCTGCGGGTGCAGGGGTAGATCAGAGTACGGAGCAACACGATGACAAAAGCGCTCGAGGGCGTTCGCATTCTCGACTTCACCCACGTCCAGTCCGGGCCGACCTGCACGCAGTTGCTCGCATGGTTCGGCGCCGACGTGATCAAGGTGGAGCGCCCGGGCGTGGGTGACATCACCCGCGGCCAGCTGCAGGACATCCCGAATGTGGACAGCCTGTATTTCACCATGCTCAACCACAACAAGCGCTCGATCACGCTCGACACCAAGAACCCCAAGGGCAAGGAAGTCCTCACCGAGCTCATCAAGAAGTGCGACGTGTTGGTCGAGAATTTCGGCCCCGGCGTGCTCGACCGCATGGGCTTCCCCTGGGAGAAGATCCAGGCGATCAACCCGAAGATGATCGTCGCCTCTATTAAGGGCTTTGGTCCCGGACCATACGAGGACTGCAAGGTTTATGAGAACGTCGCCCAGTGCACCGGCGGCGCCGCCTCCACCACCGGCTTCCGCGACGGCTTGCCCCTCGTGACCGGCGCGCAGATCGGCGACAGCGGCACCGGTCTGCATCTGGCGCTCGGCATCGTCACCGCACTCTATCAGCGCACCCATTCCGGCAAGGGCCAGCGCGTCACCGCCGCGATGCAGGACGGCGTGCTCAATCTCGCGCGCGTCAAGCTGCGCGACCAGCAGCGCCTCGCCCATGGTCCGCTCAAGGAATACAGCCAGTTCGGCGAAGGCATTCCGTTCGGCGATGCCGTGCCGCGTGCCGGCAACGATTCCGGCGGCGGCCAGCCCGGCCGCATCCTGAAGTGCAAGGGCTGGGAGACCGATCCCAACGCCTATATCTACTTCATCACCCAGGCCCCGGTCTGGGAGAAGATCTGCGACGTGATCGGTGAGCCCTCCTGGAAGACCGATCCGAACTACGCCAAGCCGGCCGTCCGCCTGCCGCGCCTGAATGAGATCTTCGGCCGCATCGAACAATGGACGATGACGAAGACGAAGTTCGAGGCGATGGAAATCCTCAACAAGGACGACATTCCCTGCGGCCCGATCCTGTCGATGAAGGAGATCGCCGAGGACCAGTCGCTGCGCGCGACCGGCACCGTGGTCGAGGTCGACCACCCCACCCGCGGCAAGTACATCTCCGTCGGCAACCCGATCAAGCTGTCGGACTCCCCGAGCGAGGTGGAGCGATCCCCGCTGCTCGGCGAGCACACCGACGAGATCCTGCGCACCGTGCTGGGCTTCTCGGACCATCAGGTCGCCGATATCCACAAGTCCGGCGCGCTCGATCCGCCGCAGAAGCAGGCCGCCGAATAAGCGGGCTTATCTCACGACGCGAAAGGCCGCCGGCTTCGGCGGCCTTTTTGTTGGCGCGCAAAGGCTGCATCGCACGATCGGCGCGCTTGCCGCGCCGCCAAGGCTGGATTAAAGATTGGTTCGCGAGGAACAGATGCGGTGGCCGGCCGTTGCTCCCTCGACCGGTGTGCTCCCGGAAATGCGAGCATGCCGGAAATGCCAGCATGCCATCTCCACGGCGAGTGCAGCACGCCTCGCAAAGACCCTGCCCCACGCTGAAGAACTGGTCGCCTTCGCTTCCGAGGATGGCAAGTCGGCCTTTCAGTTCGGGCACGGGTGGCGTCGCGTCCGGCACTCGCCAGGACCACGCTCGTTGATCAAATTGAGGGCTTAAATGTCGAAAGATCAATCCTCTGATCGCGCCAAGCGTGAAGCCAACAAGGCGTTCAAGCCTGCGACAACGCAGAAGCCGATCAATGACTATGCGAAGGACCAGAACTCCTTCAACGAGAATCGCGAACGGCTGAAAGCGGAGCGATTGGCCCGGGAGGCGAAGCCGGGAAGCGGCTCCGAATAGGCACGACGATCCCAGACTCCGACCGCGAATTCCGCTAAAGGCGGGGCGCCGAAATCCGCCTGGTCTACAGCATCGAGAGCACGACGATTCCGTCTTCGACTGCACCAGAAGCGAGCTGCGCCCGCGCCATGCGCTCGAACTCGGTCCGGTTCTTGCGAAGATAACTGAAAGCCTGCTTCTGCGTCAGGAACGTCGTCGCAAGACGGCACATCTGTCGTCCCGCGCCAAGCGCGAGAAAGAAGGTGATGGTGCCACCGCCATCCGACTTTATTCTAGGCACGACCCGCACTCTTTGGCATGTGATCGGCCCTCTCCAAATTGTCCTCGGCGCAATGGAAGCCAGTTATGGCGTCACCTTCTTCTTGCGCTTCGTCGGGACGGGCGGCGGCAGCGACGCCTGAAGGGCGGCGTCTGCCGCTTCCTTGGCCTGGCGCAGCTCTCGAAGCCGCGCCATGTTCTTGCGAACATCGACGGCTTGCTTTCCAACGTCCACCATCGCCCGCGCGCCTTCCTCAGCGGCCAAACGCTGACGGTTAGAACGCGCGATGCTTTCGGGTGACGGTTCGGCCGGTCTCTTGGCGCTCATTATTCACCCTGCTCTGCAACGGACAAAAACCCGCTCAATCCTGGGATCGAGCGGGTGGCATGGCCGTTTCAGTACATCCGTGAAACGGCACCAAGGCTTAGGCCAGCGAGAGATTCTCAGCGCTGACCTTGCCCCGCATCTTGTCGGTCTTGAGTTCGAAGTTGACCTTTTGGCCTTCAGCGAGACCTGCAAGACCAGCCCGCTCGACCGCGCTGATGTGAACGAACACATCGTTGCCGCCGTCGTTCGGCTGAATGAATCCAAAGCCCTTCTGGCCGTTAAACCACTTTACAGTACCTGTCGTCATTTTCTTCTCCAAAGCGCATACGCGCAGGTTCCGCGTGATCGTCACGCAGAACAAATTCTATTCGTCGATGTCTATGGAAAAGGAGCCCGCGGGCGCATTCAACAAGGCACAGCGGCTGAACGAACAGCCTCAACGTATACCTCATCCTCGCCATTTGCAAGGCTTGACGGAATTTAACGGCTCGGGAGCCCGGCGGTAGGTGCAGGACGCGCGCTATTCAGCGCTCATCTTTCGCCCCCCGGCGAGCTGCTCTCGAAGGCTGCCGAGCGCCCCATGCGTGGATCCATCAAAAAAAATCGAGACGCCGCGTCGGATCGGCAGCATCTCCTTCGTCATCTGGACATGAACGGGCAGTAGACGCCCACGTCGAGCCCGGCGATTCATGAGGAAGAATGATCATGCCCAGCACTGTCCGCCTGCACCGCGTTCTCACGACCAGCGCGGAGAAAGTCTATCGCGCCTTCCTGGAGGCGGATGCGTTGGCAAAATGGCTTCCGCCGAATGGCTTCACCTGCAGCCGTCCATCATTTCGAGCCGAAGGTCAGGGGCACGTTCAAGATGTCGTTCCGTAACTTCACGACGGGCAACAGCCACGCCTTCGGCGGCGAATATCTCGAGCTCGTCCCCGGCGAACGTCTCCGTTACACCGACAGGTTCGACGACCCCAATCTGCCGGGAGAGATCCAGGTCACCGTGATCCTGAAGAAAGTATCCGTAGGCACCGAGCTGGATATCACGCAGGCCGGCATCCCCGACGTCATCCCGCCGGAGGCTTGTTATCTCGGCTGGCAGGAATCGCTGCGCAATCTGGCGAAGCTCGTCGAGCCTGAGATCAAGCAATAGCGATCGGACGCGACTTAGGGGCGGCCGCGTGACCGTAGGCTACGCGCCCGCCCTCGACTGGAGCCCGCCGCTTGCGGTCCAGCGGTCCGGGTCCGGGCTGTGTCCGATCAAAGCAAGGCCGTACGCAATCGACTCGAACTGATCGCCCGACATCAGCCGTTCGTTGCCGAACCGCTCGGCGAACAGTTTTCGAACGGCCGGCACGAAAGACGTGCCGCCGGTCAAAAACACCTTCTCGACCTCGCGCGCGGTGATGCCGGCTTCGCCCAGCACCTTGTCGACGGTGGCCCCGAGCCTCGCGATGTCGTCGGCAATCCAGGCTTCGAAATTCTTCCGCGTGATAGTCGAGCCGATATCGACCCCGCCTCCTTTGAAGCGGAACTCCACCTGATCCTGGGCCGACAGCGCGACCTTGGCGTCGGACACCGCGCGGTACAGCGCAAAGCCGAGGTCGAGATCGACGATGGTGATGAAATCCTCGAGCAGAGCCGGCTTCACCGCGGTGCGCGCAAGCTCCCGGAGTTCGCGCAGGTCGCCGTTGCTCTTCATCATCGCGAGCTGATGCCAGCGCGCGAGATTAGTGTAGTGGCCGGTGGGGATCGGCAGCACCTTGTCGAACGAGCGGAAGCTCGAGCCCTTGCCCAGCCGCGGCGAGACGACGTGATCGACGATACGGTAGTCGAAGGTGTCGCCCGCAATCCCGATGCCGGCATGGCCGAGCGGCTCGGCGCGCAAGGCGCCGCCGGCACGCGAGAACCGCATCACCGAGAAATCGCTGGTGCCGCCACCGAAATCCGCGACCAGCACGGTCGCATCGCGCTCCAGCCGGCGGGCGAAGGAGAACGCCGCGCCCACGGGTTCGTAGACATAGCGGGCGTGGCCGGCGCCGAGGCGCTCGAACGCGGCCCGGTAGCGCTGCATCGCCAGCGCTTCGTCGGGATTGCCCCCGGCGAAGCGGACGGGGCGACCGACTGTAATGGTGGACGTCTCGAAGCCGAATTTATCGCCGCCATGCCGCGCCAGCGTCCGCAGGAACGCCGCCAAAATATCCTCGAACTTGTAGCGCTGCCGGAACACCTGGGTGGTGTTGAAGCTGGAGCTTGCGGCAAAGGTCTTGAACGACTGGAGGAAGCGGTAGACATGGCGTCCTTCCAGGAACTGCTCGATCGCCCACGGGCCGCCTTCAGCCTGGGCGCCGGCTCCCGGCCGGTCCTCCCAGAAGCACAGCGCTGACACGAAGACGCTGTGGCGCTGCTCACCATGGTCGAAGCGGATGGCCTCGACCCGGCGATCGTCCGCCGCAAGGGCCACGACCGTGTTGCTGGTCCCAAAATCGATGCCGATCGAGACGGCGGGCGAGGCGCTCGACATGAACCACTCTGACAGATGATTGGAGGGGGCAGACCACTAACGGCTTCATGTGCCGCTGCCAAGGCTCCGTTTTTGGATATCGACGGTCAAATGGTTCAGTTTCGGCCGGCTTTGGGCATATCCCGCTCAAATCGGCCCATTTAACTGATTATTATGCTGCAATGCGAAGAGCTAAATGCTGCTATGCAATGGCATGCATAGACATTGGCATCTGGTATACATAAATTCCCTTTCGAAATGAGACAGCACTACTGACCGTCTCGAGAAAGGGATTTCCGATGTCCAAGACCGCTTCCGTCGCTCTCGCGCCCTCCTCCACGCTGTTCGCCCGCCTGATGGCAACGATCGACCGCCTCCTGATGGCGAGCGCCGAGATCTCGAATCACAACGGCGACCTGCCGCGCTTTGGCCTGTAGGCCGGACAGCCGCCCGCGCTTGCGCGCGCAGCGGGAGACGGTTTTAGATCAGTCCGCATACTACTTTTGATGAATGGCCCCGGATCACGGGGCCATTTCTACTTGTGCTGTCCTGAGTCACAGCCGCAACCGGGCAAGGTCCTGCGGCATTTGCGCACGGTGACCGGACCAGCGCTTGAAGCTTGGCATAATGCATACAAGAATGCCGTTCCAGCGCTCGCAGAAAAATGAGAGGCGCCACGGGAGGCTTTATGACGGACATGGTGCAAGCAACCGCCCCGACAGCCGCGCGCGTTAGCGACACGTATCGCTGGACGCAATTGGCAGTTGGCGTCGCGGCGATGGTAATGATCGCCAATTATCAATACGGCTGGACGTTCTTCGTCCCCGACATCCAGAAGAAGTTCGGCTGGGATCGTGCGTCGATCCAATGGGCCTTTACGCTGTTCGTGCTGTTCGAGACCTGGCTCGTGCCGATCGAAGGATGGTTCGTCGACAAATACGGTCCGCGCATCGTGGTGCTGGTCGGCGGCGTGCTCTGTGCCGCCGGCTGGGCGATCAACGCGGAGGCGACCACGCTCAACGGCTACTATCTCGGCATGATCATCGCAGGCATCGGCGCCGGCGGCGTCTACGGCACCTGCGTCGGTAACGCGCTGAAGTGGTTTCCGGACAAGCGCGGTCTTGCCGCGGGCATCACGGCCGCTGGTTTCGGTGCGGGCTCCGCGCTGACCGTCGCGCCGATCCAGGCCATGATCAAGGACAGCGGTTTCCAGACCACCTTCCTTTATTTCGGCCTCGGACAAGGCATTATCATCTGCATCCTCGCCTTCTTCCTGCTCGCGCCGAAAGCAGGTCAGGTGCCGAACGCGGTCGTGAACGCCAATCTGCAGCAGACCCGGCGCAACTACCAGCCGACCGAGGTGCTGCGTCAGCCGATCTTCTGGCTGATGTACTTCATGTTCGTGATTGTCGGCGCTGGCGGCCTGATGGTGACGGCGAACCTGAAGCCGATCGCGGCGGACTGGAAGATCGACAACGTGCCGGTCACGCTGATGGCGGTGACGATGACCGCGGTGACCTTCGCGGCCACGATCGACCGCGTGCTCAACGGCCTGACGCGTCCGTTCTTCGGCTGGATCTCCGACATGATCGGCCGCGAGAACACGATGTTCATCGCCTTCGGCATGGAAGGTATCGGCATCTGGATGCTCTACCTCTGGGGCCACGATCCGCTCTGGTTCGTGCTGCTCTCGGGCTTCGTGTTCTTCGCTTGGGGTGAGATCTACTCGCTGTTCCCCTCGACCTGCACCGACACGTTCGGCGCCAAGTTCGCGACCACCAATGCCGGCCTGCTCTACACCGCGAAGGGTACGGCCGCGCTGCTGGTCCCGATCGGCAACTACATGCAGCAGTCGTCGGGCAGTTGGGACAACGTGTTTATCATCGCAGCCGGCGCCAACATCCTGGCCTCGGCGCTGGCGATCGCGGTGCTCAAGCCCTGGCGCAAGGTCGTGGTCGCGCAATCGACCGTCTGACGCGCTCCAAAAGCGCTTCTCGCGCAAAACGCCCGGCCTCGCGGCCGGGCGTTTTCGTTGTGCGCGACGTTTTCGTGAACCCGCCGTCCCTAAAGGAATTCCGCAAATTTTCAGGCGCGCGCCAAGATAGGGCTTGCAATCTGGAATATGGTATACCAAGGTCGCCACCGCGCTTGCGACGATAAGCCACAATATTGCGACATCAGGTCATCTTGCGACCGGTGTCGAACCAGACAGGCGCTTGGGAGGTTCTTGATGATTTCCAGCACCGATGGCGCTGTCACGGCCGCGCCTCTCCGCACAGGTTTCCGCTGGCTCCAGCTGGTCATGGGCATCGTCTGCATGGCGATGATCGCCAACCTGCAATATGGCTGGACCCTGTTCGTCGATCCGATCGATCACGCGCACCATTGGGGACGCGCCGCGATCCAGCTCGCCTTCACCATCTTCGTCGTCACCGAAACCTGGCTGGTGCCGATCGAGGCCTGGTTCGTCGACAAATACGGCCCGCGCATCGTCATCATGTTCGGCGGCGTCATGATCGCGCTGTCGTGGATTCTCAACTCCTATGCCGATAGCCTCACCTTGCTCTACGCGGCCGCGATCATCGGCGGCATGGGCGCGGGCGCCGTGTACGGCACCTGCGTCGGCAACGCGCTGAAATGGTTTCCCGATCGCCGGGGCCTTGCCGCCGGTGCGACTGCCGCCGGCTTCGGCGCAGGCGCTGCACTCACCGTCGTGCCGATCGCAGCCATGATCGCAACGAGCGGCTATCAGCACGCGTTCCTCACCTTCGGCATCGGCCAGGGCGTGATCGTCTTCGTGCTCGCCTTCTTCATTCAGCCGCCGCGGATCTCGATCCCGCCGAAGAAGAAGCAGCTCAATCTGCCGCAGACCAAGATCGACTTCACCCCGCCCCAGGTGCTGCGCACCCCTATTTTCTGGGTCATGTATCTCGTGTTCGTCATGGTCGCCTCCGGCGGCCTGATGACCGCGGCGCAGATCGCCCCGATCGCACACGACTTCAAGATCGCCGACACGCCGGTCACGCTCGCCGGATTCCAGATGGCGGCATTGACGTTCGCGATCTCGCTCGACCGCATCTTCGACGGTTTCGGACGGCCGTTCTTCGGCTTCGTCTCCGACACGATCGGCCGCGAGCACACCATGTTCATCGCCTTCGGCACCGCCGCGCTGATGCTGCTGACGCTGTCGGCCTATGGCCACGTCCCTGTCGTCTTCGTGCTCGCCACCGCGGTCTATTTCGGCGTGTTCGGCGAGATCTACTCGCTGTTCCCAGCGACCTGCGGCGACACCTTCGGCTCGAAGTTCGCAACCACCAACAACGGCATGCTCTACACGGCGAAGGGGACCGCGTCCCTGCTCGTTCCGCTCGCCAGCGTGATCTCGGCCACGTATGGCTGGAAGGCCGTGTTCGTGGTCGCAGTCGCGCTGAACGCGACGGCGGCCCTGACGGCGCTGTTCGTGATCAAGCCGATGCGCCGCTCCTTCATCCTCGGCAAGGAAGCCGAGAGCGCCAACGCCGCGACGGGGAACGCCAAGACCGAGACGGCATAACGAACACTCCTTGCACGGTGAGACAGGGGGCGCAGCGATGCGCCTCTTTCTTTTTGGCTCACGGCAAACGTCAGCATTGTTGCCTCAAGATTTTTCGGAACAGCCAAATCGAGTGCTTGACGATTGGCATTATGTATACCACACTTGCCGCATCATTCACCCAGAGAGGTTGCAATGCTGGTCGGAGACATTCTGCGCAAGAAGACACCGCGCGTTGTCACGGTGCGAATGAACGAAACGGTGGGTATCGCCGCCAAGCTGATGCGCGCCAACAATATCAGCGCACTTGTGGTGAAGGACGTGGTCCGCTCCGAGGGTAACACCGCGGTCGGCATGTTCACCGAGCGCGACGTCGTGCGCGCCGTCGCCGAGCACGGCGCCAATGCCGTCAACGTCAAGGTTTCGCAGCTCGTCTCGGTGCAGCAGCTCGTATCCTGCACCTCAAACGACACGATCGAGCACGTCCGCCATCTGATGAACCGGAATCACATCCGGCACCTGCCTGTCATCGACGATTACAGCCTCGTCTCGGTCATCAGCATGCGTGACATCGCCTCCTTCGTGGACGAAGCGATCAACGGCACGCCGCAAGCAGCTTAAAGCGTCTCACTTCCCCTGCGACTACCGTCCCCGGCTCGGACCTTCCGAGCCGGACCGGATCTTTCGTCCCGAAATCCGGCTTCCGCTGCTTCGCGAGGATTCCATGAAGATCTGCATCTACGGCGCCGGCGCAATCGGCGGATATCTCGGGGTTCAGCTCGCGCGCGCGGGCGCCGACGTCAGCCTGGTCGCACGCGGCGCGCACCTTGCCGCGATGCGCGAGCGCGGCCTGACGCTGCTCGCGGGCGAGGAGAAGCACACCGTGCATCCGCGCTGCACCGACGATCCCGCCGAGCTCGGTGTGCAGGACTACATCATCATCACGCTGAAGGCGCACTCGATCACCGGCGTGATCGGGACAATGCAGCCGCTGCTCGGACCCCACACCCGCATCGTCACCGCCGTCAACGGCATCCCCTATTGGTACTTCTACAAGCACGGCGGCCAATACGAGAATTCGACGCTGGAGAGCATCGACCCCGGCGGACGGCAGTGGCGCGAAATCGGCCCCGAGCGCGCCATCGGCTGCATCGTCTATCCCGCCACCGAGATCGAGGCGCCCGGCGTGATCCGTCACGTCTACGGCAACAACTTTCCGCTCGGCGAGCCCTCCGGCGAGATCACCCCGGACGTGCAACGCCTCGCCGATCTCTTCGTCGCAGCCGGGCTGAAGGCGCCGGTGCTCGACCGCATCCGCGACGAGATCTGGCTCAAGCTTTGGGGCAATGTCTGCTTCAACCCGATCAGCGCACTCACCCATGCAACGCTCGACGTGATCTGCACCGATCCGGCCACCCGCGCGCTGTCGCGCGCGATCATGATGGAGACGCAAGGGATCGCCGAAACGTTCGGCGTCAAATTCCGCGTCGACGTCGAGCGCCGCATCGAAGGTGCGCGCAAGGTCGGCGCGCACAAGACCTCGATGCTCCAGGATCTCGAGCGCGGCCGCCCGATGGAGATCGACCCGCTCGTCACCGTCGTGCAGGAGATGGGTCGCCTCACCGGCGTCGCCACCCCCGCGCTCGATTCAGTGCTGGCGATGGTGACCCAGCGCGCCCGCATTGCCGGTCTCTACGACGGCATCTCGACCCCATCAGATCCGCGCGCACTGGCGGTGGCGTGATGGCTGGCGAGATCAAACAATGGCTCCGCTTCCGGAATAGCGGTGCGACCGGCTTCGGCACGCTAACGTCGTCGGGTATCAGCGTCCATGAGGGCGAGATGTTTGGCCGCCATGCAGCCACCGGCAAGACGCTGGCGCTGTCGGAGGTCGAACTGCTCGCGCCCTGCGTGCCCAGCAAGATCGTCGCGCTCTGGAACAATTTTCATGCACTCGCGGCCAAGCTCAACCAGCCCGAGCCACCGGAGCCGCTCTACCTCCTGAAGGCCACCACCAGCATTACGACGCCAGGCGCGGTGATCCGCCGTCCCTCTTATTACGACGGCAAGACCACGTATGAAGGCGAGCTCGGCATCGTCATCGGCAAGACCTGTGCCCGGGTGTCACCGGCGGAAGCGGACAGCTTCATCTTCGGCTACACCTGCGTCAACGACATCACCGCCAACGACATCCTGACCAGCGACCCGACCTTCCCGCAATGGGCACGGGCCAAAGGCATCGACGATTACGGCCCGTTCGGCCCCGTCATCGCGACCGGTCTCGATCCGGTCAGGCTGGTGGTCCGCACCATCCTCAACGGTGCGGAGCGACAGAACTATCCGATATCGGACATGATCTTCACCGCGCAGGAGCTGGTCAGCAGGATCTCCCACGACATGACCCTGCTCCCCGGCGACCTCATTGCCGTCGGCACCTCGGTCGGCGTCGGCGTGATGAAAGAGCCGGTGAACATTGTGACCGTCGCGATCGACGGCATCGGCGAGCTGACCAACGAGTTTCGTCTGTAGCTTCTCTCTCCGTCATGGCCGGGCTTGTCCCGGCCATCCACGTTCTGTTGGCGCGGAGGCGCGTGGATGCCTGGGACAAGCCCGGGCATGACCAGCGCGCTGAACGTCTGCCCCCAACACGGGAAACGCGCCTCTCCCCCTCCACCGATCGGCTGACGCATTCAGCCGTGGATCGTGAGGCCGGACCTATCCAGCAAGCTCCCGCCGCCCTTGATCTCGGTTCCGCTCTCCAATAGCAATTATGGCGATAATGTGCCGGCGTGAGGAAGTCACGATGTGGCTGTTTTTCCTGGTTGCCTGGTTTGTTCTGCTCACTGCCATCGCGATCTTCGCCCAGCAGGCGCTCGGTTACGATGTCGGCCACCTGCCTGCCTGGTTCGGAGGCCTGCCCGTCCCGCAGCGTGTTGCGACCGGCGCGATCCTGGCCTTGGCGTTGGCACTGATCGGCGCCTCCGCCTGGCGGCTCTCGCGCCAGGACCGGCGCCTCGACACATTGCGCGACCGCCTCAAGAAGACCCGCGAGGACGTGGTCGTCGCCCACGCCCTGCAGAACCACCTCGACGCCACCGTCCAGCACCTGATCGAGAGCGATCCCCGGGAGGCCGTTTCCGCCCTGCACGACAAGCTGGGCGAGACCGAGCAGCGCGCCCTGCTGCAGCGGGGCCGCAACGAATCCACCGACATGCACGACCAGCTCGCCGAAATCCGCCGCCGCCAGCAGGAATTGCGCGATATGGTCGGCAAGATCGCCGAGCAGCGCCGCGCGGTCGAGCCGGTTTTCACTGAGATCCGCGACCGCCAGAACCAGCTCGAACGCTCGCTGCACGACCTCGAGACCGACGACCGCAAGAACAACCTCGCCGACCGGCTCAAGGACATCGCGGGCGACGTATCGACGCTGCTGTCCCGGGTCGGCGCGGTCCAGGACACCTTTGCGACCCTGAACCAGTACAAGGACGATCTAGCGAAGTCCCACGCTGAGCTGGTGCCGCTGCGCGCGTCGGACGCTGGCCTCAATGCGTTGATCGGCGAGCTGAGCCTCAGCCATGAGCGCCTCGCCAAGAGCGTCGACGAGCTCGAAACCGGCGGCGAAGCACCGCTCGGCGCCCGCGTCGAGACGCTGTCGAAGAACAAGATCGAGATCGAGCAGCGCCTGGCCCGCATCGACGACAGCTTCCACATCCTGAAAGGCATCGGGCTCGACTTCGAAGAGCTCGGCGAGCGCCGGGCCCAGCTCGAACGCTCGCTCGCCCGTGTCGAGATCGACGCCGAGGGCAAGACGCTTGCCGACCGCCAGAATGCGTTGAACGATTTTGTTCTCCAGTCGCGCCAGCGCCTCGGTGCGTTACAGGAAACGCTGGCGACGCTGAACGCCTTCAAGACAGAGCTGTCGAAGTCGCAGGCTGACCTCGTCCCGCTGAAGGCGCCCGTGTTCGGAATCGAGGCCATGATCGCGGACGTCGGCACGACGCACGACCTCCTCGCCAAAACCGTCGGCGAGATCGAGGCAAACGGCGACGTCACCCTCGCCTCGCGCGTCGACGCGCTGACCAAGAGCAAACGCGAGGTCGAAGACCGCCTCGCCCGCATCTTCGACAGTTTCAACGCGCTCGACGGTTTGCGAAAAGACATCGGCGGCATCTTCTCGACGATCAGGAACAGCCTGAACCGGATCGGGTGAGGCCGAGTCGCGTAGGCTGGGCAGAGCGCGCCGAAACATTCAGACACATCACATCTCCGCGCGGCCGGCAGATGCCGCCAACATGTCGCGCCGATGCCGCACTGTGGACGCATTCGGCCGCCCTTCTGTGAGGCGTGTCTGGGGGCACGGCGGTGCCGTGTTTGGACCAAACCTTCTAGGGGTATGACTGTGAAGAAGATTGTATTTGTCGTGGGTGCTACGCTTGCTCTGGTAACGGTCGCGAATGCCGCGGATCTGCCGCGCCGGCAGCCCGTTCCCGTCTATTCGGAGCAGGCGCCGATCGGCAAGATGCCGATTGGCAAGAGCCCGGTTGGAAAGGCCCCGATCGGCAAGGCGCCCGGCCCCGTCGCAGCGCGCTACTGACGCGTTAGCGAAATACCCGCAGAAGCAAGCGTAGACTCTGCGTGAGTGGCCGACAGTCGAGGGGCACAGCGTGACGAACAAACCTGATCGATCGGGACCCTGCATCCTTGCGGGATTCGCGCTCGCGGCCATGCTCGCGTGTACGACACCTTCGGCCTCGGCCCACGAAGCGAACAAGCGCGTTGCTGACGCAAACGCGCTTGCCACGACCGACACCGTATCACGGCCGGCGCCATCGACCCGGCGCCCGGTCGCGCGCGCGGAACAAGGTCCGTACTACGTCGATTTCCGCGCCCGCACGGCGGCGAGCTGGGGCCACGCCTTCGTCTGGTACGGCAAGACCAGCGAGCGCGCCGTCGAAGTGGCAGGGCTCACGCCCGCCGGCGACACCTGGGCCTATGTGCTTGGTCACCTCACCTGGGTGCCGGCGGAGACCGGCGCGAGCTACGGCGATCTCGACCCGGAGTATCTGACCGCGAACTACCGCGTATATCTGAACGAAGCCGACGCCAAGCGCGTGTTTGCCTATATCAAGAAATTGCAGGCGAGCTCGCCGGTCTGGAACGCCGAGACCACCAATTGCACCGGCTTCATCGGCGACATCGCCGAGTACATGGGATTGAAGGTCCCCTACCGCTGGCAGCGCCCCGAAAACTTCGTCAACAGCCTCAAGGAAATGAACGGCGGCCGCCAGATGGTGCGGCTGTCGACGGAATAGCCCGGCAGGGTTCGCCCGTCGGGCAAAACAGCCGCACAAATTTCGCGCGCCGCCTGTCAATCCCCGTCTGCCAAAATATTCCACTTTGCCGAAATTCGGATTTGGCGCACCTACGACACACCCTGACCCGGGACAAGGGGCGGATCGCGATCGTCACGGACCGCGGGTGGGGCAGCGATGGACGCGACGGCGTCGGGCGCGGCGAGCCTTGCAGGGCGGGAAACCGTGAGCACAGGCTTTCGCGCCTACGACACGGCGCCGACAGCGTCTTCGCATGGCTTCGGGTGCGAGCACACGCCAGCTCCCGAAGACCCAGCGAGGACGTGCGCGGACGGCGAAGTCGTGTGGTCCTGACGCCCGGGGTCTGTGCGTCAAGTCCTGTGGTGATGCGTGCTGCCCGACCGGGCGCTTGCATCAGCCATCTGCGGGGCGACGGGGGCAATAGTGCATCGCTCCCCGGGGAGAGCACGAAGTAAGCCGTAAACCACCGCGCAGGGAAGGCCGGGCGATTGGCTGACCTGTGGTCCACCCCGTGTGCATTCTTCTGGCGCACGGACTTGCGGGTGCCAGCCGGCGCCCGGCCTTCCCTGCGCCCTTGTCACGACGAGGGCGATGCGATCAGGCAAAGCTCGGGCGAAATGCGCCGCGAGGATGCGAAGATGCGTCTGCTGTTTGCAAGTCGGATCGAGATTGATCGGAAGATTGTGCGTCCGTGCCCCGGACGCAGCGCAGCATCCCCCGGCAGAGCGAAGCATCGTCCGGTTCGACGGTGCGCTGCAGAGCCGGCGCCCATCTTTCAGAGCGCTCGCTGGGCATGGGTCGCGGCTCTGCGCGGCAACGCGAAGAGGCGTTGCAGCGCGTCCGGGACACGAGCCCGCGTCAATTATCCGCCTCACGGAATCCCCCCACTCCCCGCATGATCGCCCCGCCTCCACCGCACGCCCTCGCAATAGACTTTTCCCGACCCGGGCGGCATCCTGCCGGCATCGACCGATAAAAGAGCGCCACGCAAGCGGGGAAACAGATCATGCTGCAGACACGGTTCACCAAGCTCGTCGGAGTCGAGCACCCGATCGTCCAGGGCGGCATGCAGTGGGTCGGGCGCGCCGAGCTGGTCGCCGCCGTCGCCAATGCCGGCGCGCTCGGCTTCATCACGGCGCTGACCCAGCCGACACCGGAGGACCTCAGGAAGGAGATCGCCCGCTGCCGCGATCTCACCGACAAGCCGTTTGGCGTCAACCTCACCATCCTGCCCGCAATCAAGCCGCCGCCTTATGCCGAATATCGCGCCGCCATCATCGAGAGCGGCATCAAGGTGGTCGAAACCGCCGGCAACAAGCCGCAGGAGCATGTCGACGAGTTCAAGAAGCACGGCGTCAAGGTCGTGCACAAATGCACTAGCGTCCGTCACGGGCTCTCGGCCGAGCGCATGGGCGTCGACGCCATCTCGATCGACGGGTTCGAATGCGCCGGCCATCCCGGCGAGGACGACACCCCCGGCCTGATCCTAATCCCGGCCGCCGCCAACAAGATCAAGATCCCGATGATCGCCTCCGGCGGCTTTGCCGACGCCCGCGGCCTCGTCGCCGCACTGGCGCTCGGCGCCGAAGGCATCAACATGGGCACCCGCTTCATGGCGACCAAAGAGAGCCCCATTCATCAGCTCATCAAGGAGAAGATCGTGGCCAATGACGAGCGCGAAACCGAGCTGATCTTCCGCACCATGCGCAACACCTCCCGCGTCGCCAGGAACGAGATCTCGACCAAGGTCGTAGCGATGGAGAAGGAAGGCGCCAAGTTCGAGGACATCCGCGAACTCGTCGCGGGCGCCCGCGGCAAGATGGTCTACGCGACCGGCAACTCGGACGAAGGCATCTGGTCGGCGGGCCAGGTCCAGGGCCTGATCCAGGACATCCCGACCTGCGCGGAACTGATCTCCCGCATCGTGCGCGAAGCGGAGGCCATCATCCGCAGCCGGCTCGAAGGCATGATCGTTCATCCGACAGCGCAGGCTGCTGAATAATCACTGCAAGAAGCGAGAGCAATTCATGAAGGCTTATGTCTACGGCCCTGGTGGCGCTACGATTTCCGACGTCGCTCAACCAAAGCCTGAAGGCACGCAGGTGCTGGTCCGGGTCCGCGCCTGTGGCCTCAATCGCGCCGACACCGGCATGCGCAAGGGCCACGCCCATGGCGCGGCCGGCGGCGCCGGCACCGTGCTCGGCATGGAATGGGCCGGCGAGGTCGCCGCGCTCGGACCGGATGCCAAGGGCCTCAAGGTCGGCGACCGCATCATGGGCTCGGGCGGCGCGGCGTTTGCCGAATACACGCTGGCCGATCACGGCCGGCTTTTCCACGCGCCCTCGAACATGAACTTCGAGGAAGCCGCCACCCTGCCCGTCGCACTCGCGACCATGCACAACGCCGTCGTCACCATCGGCGGCGTGCAGCCCGGGCAAGCCGTGCTGATCCAGGGCGCAAGCTCCGGCGTCGGCCTGATGGCGATGCAGATTGCGAAGCTCAAGGGCGCCAGGCTCGTGATCGGCTCCTCGACCGATGCTTATCGCCGCAGCCGGCTGAAGGAGTATGGCGCCGATCTTGCGGTCGACTCCTCTGACCCCTCATGGGTCGACGAGGTGCTGAAGGCGACGAACGGCGAAGGTGTCGACCTCATCGTCGACCAGGTCTCGGGCAAGGTCGCGAACCAGAACCTCGCGGCGACCAAGGTCAAGGGTTGCATCGTCAATGTCGGCCGGCTCGGCGGCACCCATGGCGATTTCAACTTCGACCTGCACGCGGCCCGCCGCATCGATTATGTCGGCGTCACCTTCCGCACCCGCACCGTCGCGGAGGTCCGTGAGATTTTTGAGGAGGTCCGCAAGGACATCTGGGGCGCCGTCGAGTCGCGAAAGCTGCAGCTGCCGATCGACAAGGTGTTTGCCTTCGACGACATCGACAAGGCCTTCGAGCACATGGAGGCCAACAAGCACCTGGGGAAGATCGTCGTGACGGTGTAGTGGCCGCGACGACCAGAGAGAGCGGCAGCGCACCAGTCTCTCCACTCGTCATGGCCGGGCTTGTCCCGGCCGTCCACGTCTTTGTCGCTCCGAAGAACGTGGATGCCCGGGACAAGTCCGGGCACGACGGAGTTCACCCGCTCCTGCAACTCACTAGCGTCTACGCCTGTGGATCGTCGCTTGATGTTCACCCGCGGCCTGCTAAATCCCCGCCATGAGCTCCCAACACAACAAGACCTCAGTCGCAGCGATCTCGATATTCGCCAGCGGCGGCATGGCGGCGGCCAAGTTCGCGGTCGGGATCGCGATCGGCTCGCTGGCGCTAATCTCCGAGGCGCTGCATTCGTCGATCGACCTGGTCGCCACCATCATCACCTGGGCGGTGGTGCGGGTGTCCGACAAGCCGGCGGACGAAGAGCATCATTACGGCCACGGCAAGCTCGAAAGTGTCTCGGCACTGGGCGTCACCGCCCTGCTCTACGTGCTCGCCGGTGGAATCCTGGTCCAGTCCTACAGCCATCTCCGAGAGGGAGTTGCGCCGCCGACGATCTCCGCCGTCCCTTTCGTCGTGCTGGTGATCGACATCGCCGTCAATTTCTGGCGCGCCCGTGCCCTGCACCGTGCCGCACGGGAGACCAGGAGCCAGGCGCTCGCCGCCGATGCGCTGCATTTCGCCTCCGACGTGATGGGCTCGTTCGCCGTGATCGTGGGCCTGATCCTCGCCGGCCTCGGCTTCTGGTGGGGCGACGCGGCTGCCGCCGCCGCAGTGGCCGTGATGATCGCCCTGCTCGGCCTGCGCATGGCCGGCTCGACCGTGCAGACGCTGGTGGACCGCGCTCCGGAAGGCGCCCATGAGACGGCCACGGCCGCGATCCGCAGCGTGCCGGGCGTGATCGACATCGAGCGGCTCCGCGTGCGCATGGTCGGTGCCACCACGTTTATCGACACGATCGCAAAGGTGCCGCGGACCTACCCCATCGACCGGGTCGAGGACATCAAGCGCAACGCGCAAGCAGCCGTCGAGACGGCCTTCGGCGATACCGACCTCACCTTCACCGCAGTCCCCGTGGCGCGCGACAACGAGACCGTGCGCGACCGCATCATGGTCATCGCCCACAATTCGGGCCTCGCCATCCACCACGTCACCGTGCACGATCTCGGCGCCAAGCTGATCGTCAGCATCGACCTCGAGGTCGACGGGGGGATGCAGCTCTACGCCGCCCATGACGTCGCCAACACGCTGGAACGCAACATCCAGGAAGAGTTCGGCGCAGATGTCGAGGTCGACGTCCACATCGAGCCGCTGGAACCGGAACTGCCGTTCGGGGTCGATGCCGAACCGGAACGGGTGCGGGCCATCGCCGCAGCCTTGACGGAATATGCCGCCAGCGGCGAGATCCACGACATCCATAATGTTCGCGTCCGCAACACCGACGCCGGCGAGATCGTGAATTTCCACTGCCGCGCCGAGCCGTCGATGAGCGTGATCAAGGTGCACGAGCATGTCGATGCGATCGAGCGCGCGTTGCGGCGCGCGTTCCCGAGCGTGAAGCGCGTCATCAGTCACGCCGAACCGCCGCGCGCGTGACAGAGAATGTGCGAGGAGTCACACGTTCTCGTTTCGGACTCGCCGCGCACGTAAGTTTGCGGACGCACGACGCACAAACTGCGCGTTGGATAAGAATAAATTCGCGTTAACGATTCGTTGACTCTCGACAGCCCGCGAAATCTGGATTCAAATCGACCATGATTCGGAAGCGATGTGGGGCTGCTTCCGAAGTCCAGTTGCAAGCAGGTTTCCAGGGGGCTTTAGGCATGTCGCGTGCAGACGCCGCGAACGCGTGCGTCCAATCCGATTCGATCAAAGGATTGGCGCAATCGATCGCGAAACCTGCCTATCATCGGCTCCTGATAGCGGAGCCTGCGCTGCGCCGCGCCGTGCCGACGCTCATCATCGCATTCCTGATCACGATCTGCCTCGGCGCGTTCGTGCAGGTCGTCGACCAGACGCGCCAGAAGCGGCTGGTGATCCGCCACGACATCTCGGCGCTCGCCGACCTGCTCGCCGAGCGTATCGACCGCCTCACCTCCGGGCGACAGGAGCGGCTGAAGAACATCGAGAGCCTCCCGGCGTTGCTGCCCGACCTCATTCCAACCTGGGGCACCGCCTCGGGCCGCCACGTCATCGTCACCTCGGCTGGAATCGACCGCCGCATCCTCGCTCGCATCCCGATCGACAGCGATCCCTCGGGCAACGACCGCCTGCTCGACGCAATCACGACGGCGCAACTGCTGGCGGCACCGCCGCGCGACGACAACATCTCCGACATGACGCTGCCGAACGGCAACGCCGCAATGGCGACCGCGCGGCAGATCAAATCGTTGCCCGGCTTCGTGACCGTGATCCAGGAGCGCAACGAGCCGATCTGGGGCTCGGACGCCGCGCTATCGGTGACGCTGTCGGCCACCACCGGCTTCGTGGTCCTGATCCTCGGCTTCGCCTTCCACTGGCAGTCCACCCGTGCCCGCGAGGGCGACCTGATCAACGACGCCGTGCGCGGCCGGATCGACACCGCGCTCAACCGCGGCCGCTGCGGGCTGTGGGACTGGGACCTGTCGCGCGGCCGCATCTTCTGGTCGCAGTCAATGTTTTCAATGCTCGGCCTCGACGGCCGCAACGAGCTCCTCACCTTCGGCGAGGTCAACGCGCTGGTGAAGTCCGACGACATCGACCTGTTCGAGATCGCCGACCAGCTCATCTCCGAGAAGATCGACCACATCGACCAGACCTTCCGCATGCAGCATGTCGACGGCCACTGGATCTGGCTCCGCGTCCGCTGCGAGAAGACCAGCGGCGCGACCGATTCCAGCGTTCACCTGATCGGGATCGCGGTCGACATCACCGAGCAGAAGAGCCTCGCCGAGCGGACCGTGGAAGCCGATTTGCGCCTGCGCGACGCGATCGAGACCATTCCCGAAGCCTTCGTCCTGTGGGACGCCAGCGACCGCTTGGTGCTCTGCAATTCGCACTTCCAGCGCCTGCACAAGCTGCCCGACAGCGCCGTCATCCCCGGCACCTCCTACGAGACCGTGCTGGAGGTCGGCCGCATGCCGGAGGTTCGCACCCGGCACAACGAGACTGCGAGCCAGGGCCCCGGTGCGCGGACCTTCGAGGCGCAGCTCGACGACGGCAGCTGGCTGCACATCAGCGAGCGCCGCACCAAGGACGGCGGCTACGTCTCGGTCGGCACCGACATCACCCGCATCAAGGAGCACGAGCAGAAGCTGGTCGACAACGATCTACGCCTGCGCGCCACCGTCATCGACCTTAAGCGCTCGCAGGCAGCCCTGGAGCGCCAGGCGGGCGAACTCGCCGATCTCGCCGAGAAATACCAGCGCGAGAAGACCCGCGCCGAGGAAGCCAACCAGACCAAGTCGAAATTCCTCGCCAATATGAGCCACGAGCTGCGCACGCCGCTGAACGCGATCATCGGCTTTTCCGAAATCATGGGCTCGGGCATGTTCGGCGAGCTCGGCTCGGAGAAGTACCAGGAATACTGCCACGACATCCTGACCAGCGGGCATTACCTGCTCGAAGTCATCAACGACATCCTCGACATGTCCAAGATCGAGGCCGGCCGCATGAAGCTCGACATGGAAGAGCTCGACCTGGCGCAGACGCTGGCGGAATCCCTGCGGGTCGTCACCGGCCGCGCGCAGGACAAGCACCTGACGCTCGACGCCGACATCGCAAAGTCCATCTCCGTCGTCGCCGACCGTCGCGCCACCAAGCAGATCATCGTCAATTTGCTCTCCAACGCCGTGAAGTTCACGCCCGACGGCGGACGCATCGTGGTGCGCAGCCGGCAGCTCGACGACAGGATCGTGCTGATGATCGCCGACACCGGCATCGGCATCGCGCCGCATTCGCTGGCGCGGCTCGGCCGCCCCTTCGAGCAAGTCGAGAGCCAGCTCACCAAGACCTATCACGGCTCGGGACTGGGGTTGGCGATCGCCCGCTCGCTGGCGCAGCTTCATGGCGGCTCGATGCGGCTGCGCTCCAAACTCGAGGTCGGCACCGTCGTGCGCGTCACCCTGCCCCGCAACGCGATCAAGTCGGCGTCCGGAATATCGGCCGCGGCCTGAATTCTACGATTGCAGCGACGGCGCGACTTCTCGCGCGACATTGACCAGCGCCGCGATCAGCGGCGTCATCGGATCACGCTGCGGGATCACCATGCCGATGCTGTAATTGACATCGGGATCGATGATCGGGATCGAGCGCACCGTATCGGACAGGCCGAGCGTCTCGGCGAGCTTGGCCGGCATCACGCTGGCCCAGCGCCCCGTCTTCACATGCGTGAACAGCACCAGCAGCGAATTCGAGGTCAAGGTCGGCGTCGCCTCGGCGCCGACCGAACGTAACGCGCGGTCGATGATGCGGCGGTTCTGCATGTCGGGCGTCAGCAGGCACAGCGGCACCTGTCCGACCTCCCGCCACGTCACCGTCTCGCGATCACCGAACATTCCATCCGGCGCGGTGAGCAGACGATAGCTCTCGCTGTAGAGCGGAATGGTGCGCACCTTGCCGATCGGCTCGTTCTCGATATAGGTCAGGCCTGCATCCACCTCGAGATTCTCGAGCAACCCCAGCACCTCGGATGAGGTGGTGGACTGGATGCGGAAACGCACCTCGGGATGCCTGGCGCGGAACGGCGTCGTCAGCGCAGCGACCATACCGAGCACGGTCGGGATTGCCGCAATTCGGATCTCGCCGGAGAGCTGATGCTTCAGCCCGTTGATCTCGTCACGCATCGCGCGGGCATCGCCCACGATCCGCCGCGCCCAATCCAGCGCCCGCTCGCCTTCCGGCGTAAAACCCTGGAAGCGGGAGCCGCGCTGGACCAACATCACGCCGAGGATCTCCTCGAGCTGCTTCAGCCCGGTCGACATCGTCGGTTGCGTCACGCCGCACATTTCGGCGGCCCGGCCGAAATGCCGTTCCTTCGCCAGCGCCAGCAATAGTTCAAGCTTGTCGAGCAACCGTTCGTTCCCTCGGATCGTATGGTGGCATGCAAGCTAGCATGCCCTACCCCTTGCGACACGCAAAAACCGCCACGAATGCCTAGCGCTGCATCCAGCGCGTCGCCGCGACGCCCGCGGCGCGGGCTTGGAGCCGAACGTGCGGGAGGCGCTCACCTCGCTGAAGCCGACGACGACGTCCCTTCCAGCAGCGCCCTGAAGACACGGCGCACCTCGCTCTGCGTCTCCTTCACGCGCGCCTCCAGCGAGGAGAAATGCGGCGCATCGCCGGCGCGTGCCATCACGCGCAGGAGGTCGGTGCCGGCGGTCTCCGGCTTGAACCGGTCGTTGACGCAGAGCCGCAGGATCTGCGTCAGATCGTGATACAGCCGCGTCGCGGCCCGCAATATCTCGGTCTCCGATTGCGCGAGCACGCCGAGCCTGCATGCATTGTCCAGCACCTGCATGCTGGCGACGTCGAGAATCTCCGGCGTCTCGTGCGCATGCACAAGCTGGAGATATTGCGCGATGAAATCGATGTCGACCACGCCGCCGGCGGCATATTTGAGATCCCAGCAATCGGCCTCGCCCTTCTCCTGGGCGATCGCACGCCGCATGTCGGCGACGTCGTTGGCGGTGATTGCGGGATCGCGGCGACGGGTCAGGACATCGCGGATGACGCGCTCGATCCGCTCCCGGAATTCGGGCGAAGCGGACACGACCCGCGCGCGGGTCAGCGCCATGTGCTCCCAGGTCCAGGCCTCGTTGGCCTGGTAGTCCGCGAACGAGACGAGGCTCGAGGCGACAGGGCCGGCGCGCCCCGAGGGGCGCAGCCGCATGTCGATCTCGTAAAGCACCCCGTAATTGGTGCGCGTCGTGAACGCGCTGATCAGGCGCTGGGTGAAGCGGGCGAAGTAATGTGCACCTTGCAGTGACTTCGCACCGTCGGAGTCCGGATTGTCGCTGTCGAAATCGTAAAGCAGGATCAGGTCGAGATCGGACGACGCGGTCATCTCGCGACTGCCGAGCCGGCCCATTGCGATGATTGCGCTCTCCTGCCCCTTGATCCGGCCATGCTGGGCGGCGAAGCGGTCGGCGACGAGACCATGCACGGTATGGACGATGCCCTCGGCGACGTCGGCAAAGGCCGTGCTCGCCTGCTGCGCCGAGACCGTGCCGGAGAGAATGCGCGTGCCGATCAGGAACAGGCTCTCCTGCCCGAAAAGACGCAGGCGGTCGAGGAACTCTTCGTAAGAGCCGGCATCCTGCACGGTGGTCGCAAGCCGCCCCGACAATTCCTGCCTGTCGGGCATGGCGCCGAAGAAGCGCGGATCGATCAGGCCGTCCATGAGCTGCGGCTGCCGCGCCAGCATCTCGCCGAGCCGGGGCGCCGCGCCCAGCACCAGAGCCACGAGCGCGACGAGATCGCGGTTCTGGCCGAGCAGCGTGATCAGCCGGCCGCCGCGCTGAAGCGCCCCAAGGAAATGGTCGAACGCCACGACGGCCCGATCCGGCTCCTCGGCATGAGCGAGACCGTCGATCAGGGCCGGCACGAATTCGACGAAAGCGTTTCGCGTCGCCTCGATGCGGAAGACGCGGTACTCGCCGGTGATCCAGTCACGCACGGTCTGCGCGACGGCGGCAGGCTTCTTGAAGCCGAGCGTGGCCAGATACTGAAGCAGCCGCGGATCGTCGGGACCTGCACCGTAGTCGAGCGCCGGCAGCTTGGCCGTGCCGGTCGGATCGTCGCCCTCGAACAGTTTTTCGTAGTGGCCCTGGACGATCTCGAGCTGGCGCAAGAGGTCGCGGGCAAAGGCCTCGCGATCCGGATAGCCGAAGAACCAGGCGAAACGCTCGACCGCCTCCTTGTCCTCGGGCAGCGTGTGGGTCTGCTCGTCGGCAATCATCTGGAGGCGATGCTCGACCCGGCGCAGGAATTGGTACGCCGTGGTCAGCTCGTCACGCGCCGCAATCGTGATCCAATTGCTGGAAGCAAGCACGCCGAGTGCGGCGAGCGTCGGCCGCACGCGCAGTTCAGGATGTCGTCCCCCGGCGATCAATTGCTGGGTCTGGGCGAAGAACTCGATCTCGCGGATTCCGCCGCGCCCGACCTTCACGTTATGGCCTTCGACCGCGACCTCGCTCTGGCCGCGATAGGTCTGCATCTGCCGCTTCATGTCGTGAACGTCGGCAAGCGCGGCAAAGTCGAGATGCTTGCGCCAGACGAAGGGCGCGATCTCCGCGAGCAGCGCCTCGCCTGCCCTGGGATCGCCGGCGCAGGCGCGCGCCTTGATCATCGCGGCGCGCTCCCAGGTACGCCCTTCCCGCTCGTAATAGTTCAGCGCGGCGTCGCGCGAAATCGCCACCTGCGTCGAGGATGGATCGGGACGCAGGCGCAGATCGACGCGGAAGACGTAACCGTCATAGGTGCGCTGCTGGAGAATGCGTGCCATCCCCTGCGTCACCCTCACGAAGAAGGGCTGGGGTTCGATATCCGCGGCCAGCGTCGTATTGTCGGGATCGAAGAACACGATGAGATCGATGTCGCTGGAATAGTTCAGCTCGCCTGCGCCCATCTTGCCCATCGCAAGCACGATCAGCCCGCAGCCCTCCTCCGGCGCCTCGGGATTGGGCGGCGAGAGCTTGCCGCGTGCGGCTTCCTGCCGCAGCAGGTATTGAAGCGCCGCCCGCACCGAGGCCACCGCAACATCGGTGAGCGCTGCGGTCACCCGCATCACCGGCCAGACCCCGCCGATGTCGCACAGTGCGATCAGGAGCGCGGCCTCCGCCTTCATGCGGCGAAGCAGCCGCATCACCTCGGCTTCGTCGGATGCCGCGAGCACGGCGCCGTTCGCGTCCACGACCAGCGTGGCGAGATGCGCATCCGGATCGCATTCCAGCAGCCGGATCAGGCGCTGCGGATCAGCGCGCAGCAGCTCAAACAGATAAGGCGAGAATTCCGCGATGCCGGCCAGGACGTCGCGCGCGAAGCGGTGAGCCAGCAGCGCTTCAAGACGGGCGGATTGCGCGGGCTCGAGTTCGGCCAGCCAGCTTTCAAAACGTCCTTGGTCGGTGACGGAAGCGGCAATATGGGGAGCCTCCGCGAAGCGTGCGGCCAGGCTCTCACCATGCTTGTCCGCGTTTCCCGGCGCGGAATGGTTCATGCCACCTTCTGTGGCACATCCTGCATTGGCGGAGCAACCCTGTCGCCGGCCCCCGCGCGCGCCGGCAGCACAAGCGTGGCGACGAGACCGGGCTGGGCGTCACCCAACCTCAACTCACCGCCATGCAATGTCGCGACCGCGGAGGCGAGACTGAGGCCGAGGCCGGATCCAGGCAGCGTGGGGGGGGGGTGCAGCCCCCCCGAAAGGTTCACCCACAAGATTGGGGGGGGGGGGGGGGTGACCGGGCCCCGCGGGGGGGGCGGGGGCGCACACAGTTAGGCCCGCCGGCGCCGCTAGGGG
>NZ_JBVVPP010000017.1:85878-133173 GCF_055811315.1 Bradyrhizobium sp. MI1.4
CGGGCCCCACACGGGGGCCGAGTCCCCGGGGGGGGGGGACCCCCACCCCCAACCCCCCCCCATCCACGGGCCCCCCCGGGGTGGCTACCCTGCGGCCGCGGCCGGACCCCGGCCGCGGGGGGCGGGCTTCCCGCCGCACGAATCGTTCCACCACATGCTTGCGGTCGGCTTCGGGTATCCCGGGACCGCGATCGGTGACGCTGAGCAGCACTTGATCGCCCTCGCGCCTCGATTCGATCGTGATCTGCCTGCCCTCCATGCTGACCACGGTTCCCGCCGGCTGCGCGGCCGGCTTGCCGTATTTGATCGCATTCTCGACAAGATTGGCGAGCGCCTGGCTGATCAGTTCGCGGTTGGCGTGCACCGGCGTCGGATCGGCCTTGACCTTCAGCGTCATGCCGTCGTCTTCAGCCAGCGGCTCGTAGAGCTCGTGGATGCCGTTGGCGACATCGGCCGCGTCGAAATCGTCCATGTTGCCGCGCGCCTGCCCGGACTCGGCGCGCGCGATCATCAGCAGCGCGTTGAAGGTACGGATCAGGCCGTCGGATTCCTCGATGGTCCGCTCCAGCGCGGCACGGTAGTCAGCCTCGCTGCCTGATTTCGCCAGCGCCTCCTCGGCGCGGTTGCGCAAGCGTGTCAGCGGCGTCTTGAGATCGTGGGCGATGTTGTCGGAGACCTCCTTCAGCCCCGCCATCAGCGCCTCGATGCGCTCCAGCATGGCATTGAGGTTTTCGGCGAGGCGGTCGAGCTCGTCGCCGCTGCGCCCCACAGGCAGGCGTTCGCTGAGATCGCCCGTCATGATGCGATGGGCGGTGCCGCTCATCGCGTCGATGCGCCTGAGCACCCTGCGCGCGACGAAGATCCCGCCGCCCAGGCCAAGCACCACGACGATCAGCACCGACCATTGCGCGGCCTTGGCGACGATGCCGAACAGGCGCCGCCGCTCGGCGAGGTCGCGGCCGATCAGAAGCCGGAAGCCATTCTCGAGCTCGGTGACGCGCACCAGGGCGCGATGGTCGCGCTCGTCCGCATCCTCGATGCGCCGATACGCCGTCTCCGACCAGCCGCGCGTCGCCATCACGCCGGGCGCCAGCGAGCCGACATTGCCGGCGATCGCCTGCCCGGTCGGCGTGGTCACGAGGTAGAGGTTGGCCCCCGGCCGCAGCGCCCGGTACTCAATCGCGCGCACGAGGCCGACCAAGCCGCGGCGGCCGTAGATCTCGTTGATCTCGGACGTCTCGGCATTGACCGTCTGCGTGATTTCCTCGGTGATCAGCCGCCGCGTATTCCAGGCGAAATAGGCCAGCAGCGAGGCCGCGAACATCGCGAACAACAGCAAATAGACCAGCGTCAGCCGGAACGCCGTGGTGCGGACGAGTTTACCGAATGCCGTCACGGATCATGTATCCCGCGCCGCGGATGGTGTGCAGCAGCGGCCGCTCAAAACCCTTGTCGATCTTGGAACGCAGCCGTGAAATGTGCACGTCGATCACGTTGGTCTGCGGATCGAAATGATAGTCCCAGACGTTCTCCAGCAGCATGGTGCGGGTCACCACCTGGCCCGCATGCTTCATCAAATATTCGAGCAGGCGGAATTCGCGCGGCTGCAGCGTCAGCTCGTCCTTGCCGCGCGCAACGCGATGGGAGAGCCGGTCGAGCTCGAGATCGCCGACGCGGTACAGTGTGTCCTCGGCCGGACCGCCGCGGCGGCGCGACAGCACCTCGACGCGGGCCAACAGCTCGGCGAAGGAATAGGGCTTCGGCAGATAGTCGTCGCCGCCGGCGCGCAGGCCCTTGATGCGGTCGTCGACCTGGCCGAGCGCGGAGAGAATCAGCACCGGCGTCGAATCGTCCTTGTCGCGGAGCGCGCCGATCACCGACAGGCCGTCGCGCTTGGGCAGCATGCGGTCGACCACCAGCACGTCGTAATCGCCGTTCTCGGCCATGGCGAGGCCTTCCTCACCGTCCGCGGCGTGGTCGGCAATGTGCCCGACCTCGCGAAACGCCTTCACGAGGTAGTCGGCGGATTCGCGGTCGTCTTCGATGATGAGGAGGCGCATCGTGCGTTCGGCAACGGTCAAGGGAGTGAACCTTCTCTAAACATGGCGCGAGCGGCAATCGCATGCAAGCCGAGTGAGAGACTCTGGCATCGAGAAAAAGGCGGGCGGTGAAGCTGGGGGGACTTCACCGCCCTAGGCCTTCCGACGGAGGGGGGCGTATTCCACCGGAAGGTAGACAGGGGAAGCAAACGTTGCGCTGCTCCCCCGAAGGGCGCCGTCGGCGGGGGCGACTGATGCCGGCGACACCCTTCATCTCGGAGGCCTCCTGAGGCCGAGCCCTTGGTTAGCCCTTCGTTAGCCCTTGGCGATGGGCACGGCGACGAAGCGCGACTGGCCGCCGCTCTTCACCCGCATCAGGACGCTGTTCTTGTTGTCGGTCCGCGCCGTGTTGATGGCGTCGCGGACTTCGCCGGCGGTGCTCACGCTCTTGCCGCCGACTTCGAGAATCACGTCACCTTCCTTGAAGCCGCGTTCGGCAGCCGCGCTCTTCGGATCGACTTCGGTGATCACGACGCCTTCCTTGCCGGCGCCGGCCACGGAATCGGCGGGCGCGACGGTCATGCCGAGCTTGGGCACGTCGGTGCCGCGGCTCGCGCCCTTGCCGCTGTCCTTGTCGATGTCGGCCTTGGCCTCGATCGTGTTCGGCAGCTGGCCGAGGGTGAGGTTCACGACCTTGTCCTGGCCCTTGTGCAGCACGTTGAGCTTCACGGTCGCGCCGGGCGCCAGGCCGCCAATGGTACGGGCGAGCTCGCGTGCGTCCTTGACCGGTTCACCGTTGACCGACGTGATCACGTCACCGGACTCGATGCCGGCCTTGGCCGCCGGACCATTCGCCTGCGGCTCTGCAACCAGCGCACCTTCAGCCTTCTTCATGCCGAGGCTGTCGGCGATGTCGGATGTCACCGGCTGAATCTGCACGCCGATCCAGCCGCGGCTGACCGAGCCCTTGTCCTTGAGCTGCGCCACCACGCTCTTCACGGTGCTTGCGGGAATCGAGAACGCGATGCCGACGCTGCCGCCGGAAGGCGAGTAGATCGCGGTGTTGACGCCCATCACCTCACCGTTGGTGTCGAAAGCGGGACCGCCGGAATTGCCCTTGTTCACGGGCGCGTCGATCTGGATGAAATCGTCATAGGGGCCGTTGCCGATGTCGCGGCCGCTGGCCGAAACGATGCCGGCAGTCACGGTGCCGCCGAGGCCGAACGGGTTGCCGACCGCGAGCACCCAGTCGCCGATCCGCGGCTTGCCGTCGGCAAGCTTCGCGAACGGGAAGTTCGAGCTGCCCTCGACCTTGATCAGGGCGAGGTCGGTGCGCTGGTCGGTGCCGATCACCTTGGCGGTGTAGGTCTTGCCGTCGTCGGTGGTGACTTCGACCTTGTCGGCGCCGTCGACCACGTGGTTGTTGGTCACGGCAAAGCCATCAGCCGAGATGAAGAAGCCGGAGCCCTGGCCCTGCACGACGCGGCCACGACCGCCACCACCCTTCAGGCCCGGCATGCCATCCGGACCGCCGAAACGGCGGAAGAACCGCTCCATCGGCGAGCCCGGCTGGAACGGCGACTGCGCGTCATCGCCGTCATCGTTGCTCGCGGTCTTCTCCTTCATGTTGACCTTTACCGAGATCACCGACGGTTTCACGCGCTCGACGATGTCGGCGAAACCAATTGGGCGTTCGACCTTGCGGACCTCGTTGTTGACCTGTGCATGCGCCGGGCTCGAGAACAGGTCGGCCGGCGAGGTCGACGTGCCGAAGCCGTAGACGGCGGCGCCGAGGCCGGCGACGACCGAGGCCATCAGCGCGATCTTGCGGGCCGAGAAAATCGACCGGCGGGGCTGCCGGTAGGACGGAAGGTTCGAGAGGTCGGAACGGTCGGTCATGCAGAGATCTCCAGGGCCTTGAAATCCATTTGGTACCTGACGGCGGCACCTTACGGACCTGAAGATGGGGGCTGCCGCCTTACCGTGCGCTGGCGGCGGGGTTAAACTTTTGTAATGAACGCGTGTGCGGATGCGGCAGTTTATCGCGGCCGAAAATCGCGAACCTGCAGGAACTTAACGAAGTTCCAGGAATGCCCGCGCAGTGCCCCGCTTTGATGCAGCGACGTAGCTAACGCGATGTGGCCTCGTCTGACATCAATGCGGCGAGACGCGCCTCTTCCTCGAGCGTGAGCGGCGGAGCTGGGACATCTGCACCATTTCGCGAGCGCCGGCGGATTTGCAGCCACAGCGCCAAGCCACCGCCAATCAGCAGCAGCGGCGCGAGCAGCCACAGCAGCACGTTCTGGCGCTCGAAGCGCGGCTTGAGCAGCACGAACTCGCCGTAGCGCGCGACCAGGAAATCGAGCACTTGCGAATTGCTGTCGCCGGCCGCGATGCGCTCGCGCACCAGGAGCCGCAAATCGCGCGCCAGTGGCGCATCGGAATCGTCGATCGACTGGTTCTGGCAGACCATGCAGCGCAGCTCGCGCGACAAGTCGCGTGCGCGCGACTCCTTCACCGGGTCCGACATGATCTCGTCGGGCTGCACGGCATGCGCCGCAGGCAAGGCCAGCAGCATCAGCGCGACGAACGCGACCATCATTCGGCGCATCAGATCACTCCGCCGGCTGCAGGCGCTGCTTGGCCCGCGCCGGTTTTGGCGCACCCACCCGCAGGCGCCGGTCCGACAGCGACAGCACGCCGCCGAATGCCATCAGCACTGGCCCCCACCAGATCAGCAGCACCAGCGGCTTGTGATAGATGCGCACGGCAATGGCGCCCTCGGCAGTGGCGTCGCCGAGCGAAATGTAGAGCTGGCTGGCGCCGCGCGTCAGCAGCGCGGCCTCGGTGGTCGACGAGCCGCGGGTCGTGAAGCTACGCTTGGACGGCGTCATCACGCTGAGCGTCTCGCCGTCCTGGCTGACATTGAATTCGGCGATCATCTCGCGGAAGTTCGGGCCTTGGCGCTGAAACAAACCATCGAGCTTGACGTCGTAACCGGCAACATGGGCGACGTCGTTCTGTTTCATGGTCGCGATATATTCGCTGTTCCAGGTGGTCTCACAGACGATCCCGATCAGCGCGATGCCGAGGCCGGCATGCGCAAACGCGGAGCCCCAGGCCGAGCGCGGCAGGCCGCGGGCCCGGTGCAGCGCCGTTGCGAACGGTAGCCGCACGAGGCCGGTGCGCTCGACGATGTCAGTGACGGCACCGGCGATCACGAAGATGCCAAGCCCGATCGCGAGCGGCGCCAGCGCGCTGCCACCGCGCGCCCAGCCCCAGACCATAGCGGCGACGACAAGCCCGGCAACGCCAGCCGCCAGCAGGCGTTGCGTCACGCCGAGCAGATCGCCGCGCTTCCATGCCAGTAACGGCCCGAACGGCACGGCGAGCAGCAGCAGCGTGAACAGCGGAGCGAAGGTGAGGTTGTAGAACGGCGCGCCGACCGACATCTTGAAATCGGCCAGCATTTCCATCGCCAACGGATAGAGTGTGCCGAACAGCACCACCGCGCAGGCGACCGTGAGCAGCAAATTGTTCAGCACCAGCGCACCCTCGCGCGAGATCGGCGCAAACAGACCGCCCTGCTTCAATGACGTCGCGCGCCCCGCGAACAGCGACAGGCTGCCGCCGATGAACAGGCAGAGAATCAGGAGAATGAACACGCCGCGGGTTGGATCGGTCGCGAAGGCATGCACCGAGGTGATGACCCCCGAGCGCACCAGGAAGGTGCCGAGCAGCGATAGCGAGAAAGTCAGGATCGACAAGAGGATGGTCCAGACCTTCAGCGCATTGCGCTTCTCCATCACCAGCGCCGAATGCAGCAGCGCGGTGCCGGCAAGCCACGGCATCAGCGAAGCGTTCTCGACCGGGTCCCAGAACCACCAGCCGCCCCAACCCAGTTCGTAATAGGCCCAGTACGAGCCCATGGCGATACCGAGCGTCAGGAAGATCCAGGCGACCAGCGTCCACGGCCGCACCCAGCGCGCCCAGGCGGCGTCGATCCGCCCCTCCAGCAGCGCCGCGATCGCGAAGGAGAACGAGACCGAGAAGCCGACATAGCCGAGATAGAGCATTGGCGGATGCACGGCGAGACCGATGTCCTGAAGCACCGGATTGAGATCGCGTCCCTCGATCGGCGGGTTGGCGATGCGCAGGAACGGGTTGGAGGTCACCAGGATGAAGAGATAGAAGGCGCTGGCGATCCACGCCTGTACGGCCAGCACATGCGCGCGCAGCGACAGCGGCAGATTGTTGCCGAAGGCCGCGACCAATCCGCCGAACAGCGCGAGGATCGACACCCACAACAGCATCGAGCCTTCATGGTTTCCCCACACGCCGGTGATCTTGTAGAGCAGCGGCTTCATGGAGTGGGAATTCTCGTAGACGTTGACGACCGAGAAATCCGAAGCTACGTGCAGCATCACAAGCGCGATGAACGACGCACCGACGAACAGGAGCTGCGCCAGCGCAGTGGAGCGCGCCACATTCATCAGTGCATCATCGCGCAGCCGCGCACCGATCAGGGGCACGATGGACTGGATCAGTGCCAGTCCGAGCGCCAGCACCAGCGCGTAATGTCCTGACTCCGCGATCACCGAACTGCTCCCTGCGGATTGCCCTGCGCGGTCGTGGCCGCGGGCTTGACGCCGTCGGAAGCTTTGGCGCCGTAATCATCCTTCCAGTGCCCCTGCTTCTTCAGGGCATCGGCGACGTCCTTTGGCATGTAGGTCTCGTCGTGCTTGGCGAGCACGGTGTCGGCCTTGAACACGCCGTCAGCATCGAGCGCGCCTTCGGCGACGACGCCCTGCCCCTCGCGGAACAGATCGGGCAAAATGCCCTTGAAGGCGACCGGAAGCTTTGCGCCGCCGTCGGCGACCTCGAAGGTCACAGCGAGATTGTCGCCGCGCTGGAGCGAGCCGGGCTGCACCAGGCCGCCGAGGCGAAACCGCTTGCCGGGCGCAACGTGCTTCTCGGCGACCATGGTCGGCGTCGAAAAGAACACGATGGAGTCGCGCAGCGCGTTGAGCACCAGCGCGGCCGCGAGGGCGAGCACGGCGAGCGAGCCGCCGATGATGGTCATACGTCGCTGCTTGCGCGTCATGGCGTATCCATTCCCTGCCCGTCTCGTCCTGACATCATCATCCGTCGAGCCCGAGCGTCTTGAGGCCTTCATCGAGCTGGCGCAGCCGCGCTGCATCGTTGGCAACCGCCTGGCGGGCATCGGTCGATGCCCCCACTGCCTTGTCGCGATCACCCATGACGAGATAGGCGCGCACCAGGCGCAGCCAACCCTCGACGTCGTCGCCGTTCTGCTTGAGGCGCGTGGCGAGCCGTTCGACCATGCCGCGAACCATCGCGTTGCGATCGACCTCTTTCATGTCCTTGGAAGCTGCGAGGGTCTCATCCGACAGCGCCGGCATCGTCGCGCCACCGCCACCGACCCGCGCGAGCGAGGTCTGCACCAGAGGCCGCCACGGCGCATCCGCCGGCGCTTTCGCCAGCAGCGCGCGCCAGATATTGGCGGCATCGTCTTTGCGGCCGTCCTGCTCGGCGGCGAGACCGAGAAAATAGTTCGCCTTGGGGTCGTCGGCGCTGAGCGCGCGCGCGCGCTCGAACTCGGTCTTGGCCTCGGCGGTCACGACGCCGCCGGCGGCGGCCGAGATCGCTTCGCCGAGATCGGACCGGCGCTCCGCGCTCTCGCCATTGTAGGTGAGCGAGTTGCGATAGGCGCGCACGGCGTCGTCGAACCGACCCAGCCGCTCCAGCACGGGCGCGATCACGTTCCAGCCGCGCCCGTCGGTCGGATTCTTTTCCAGATGTTGCTCGACCTGTACGACCAGATTCTCGAGCGACTGCGCCATGCCGGACCCGGATCCGCGCTCCCGCTGCGCCAGTGGAAAGTCCTGAAGCCTGGGCGAGCCGAGCGGCACATAGACACCAATCGCAACCAGCGGCAGGCCGGCAAGCGCCAGCACGGCCGCCGCGCGGCGCCATTTGAGGCTGGATTTCGGTGCCGTTGCGGGCTCGCTGCCGGCCGCGGCAAGCAGCCTGCGGCTGACCTCGACGCGCGCGGCCTCGGCTTCGGGCGCGGCGATCAGCCCTGCGGCAAGATCACGCTCGATCTCGGCGAGTTGGTCCTTGTAGACCGCGACCTCGCTGCCCTGATTTTGCGCGCGTCCGCTACGGCCGAGCGGCAAAAGCACGGCGAAGATCGCCGCGACCGTCATCAGCGCGAACACGAACCATAGCATCATCTGGCAAGCTTCCGGCAGCGCGCAAGCCGCGCCCACAGGTCGCTTTACACCACGGCCGGACGATGCGGCAATTGACAATTGTCAATTCGGCGCGACCGCGCACAGTCCCGAAATGGTGAAAATCCAACGGCTTAGCCGATCTCGAAGTCCGCGCTTTGAGCGGCGTCCTCGCCATGTCCGTTGAAGGCCTTCAGGAAATATGTTCCCGGCTCGATAGCGTCGGGCAATCTGATGCGCAACGCCCCGACGGGAACGGGTGATGCAACCCTGGTGACGGTCTCAGGAAGCTGCCGACCGCTTGCCTTCTCGACCAGCACCACCTTCGCGCCGACCATCAGCCTTTGATATTTGGCAACAACGACGCGATTCTCGATTTCGATGGAACTGATAACGGATTTCATGCGCCCACAGATAGAAATATAAAAAACCTGCACGGCGACCGTAGGGCCAGCCACCGACACCGTCAACCTGAAATTGTGACTACTGAAATATGCGCCTGGATCAGCTAGCGCGCGACGATTTGCGCTCGCCCGTGGCCGCGTTCTCCGCGGCGCGGCTCATCAGCGAGGCATAATCATCGCCGAACAGCACCTGGCAGAAGCGGATCGCGGCCTGCACCTGCTGCTGCCGATAGGTGCGGACCTTGTGATCGGCGCCGCGCAGCGACTGCACCAGCTGCTCAGTCGAACGCTCGACATATTGCTGGAGGTCGGAATAGGTGCGCAGTGTCACCTCGTTGATCGCAAGCTCGCTCGCATAATTGCGGCAGGTGGCGACGAAATCGATCAGCGCGACGGTTTCCTCGACCTCGGTGCTGTCGATCCGCGCGCCCGGCGGAATGTCCTTCTCGGCGCGCTGGCGCAGGATGCGGCGGACGCGGCCGGGAACACTGTCGATCTCGGATTGCAGCGCGTTAGAGATGTCGGCCCGGATCGAGGTCAACTGCTTGCCCCAGGCAGAATCGTTGCGCAGGTCGAGTTCGGTACGCAGGCCTCGCACGCCGTCGTGCAGCGTCTTGAGATTGGCGGCGACATTGTCGAAATGGCCGCGCTTGATGTCCATGCGCAGGATGGCGGCCACGCAGGACAGATCATGCAGCGCGATCGTGACGGCGACGCCATAGGGCGTTGCCGCAACACGGATCTCGTCGTCGGATGCGGCAATCTTGATGGCGAGGCGGATGATCTGCCACGGCGCGGTCATCCGCTGCACGACGATGGAGAGCGCGAAGGGCAGCATCTGCGGGGTCTGGAGGACGGGAATGTTGAGCGCTGCAGTCACCGATGCGATCTGGGCATCGCCGAAGGCGCGCAAAGAGCGCGGCAGCTTCTCGTTCAAGGTGGCAATGGCGTCGCGGACCGCGAGCACCGCCCCGGTCGAACAGAGGTCCTCAATCACGTTGGGCGGACCAACGCGGGCGAGCGCACGCGACTTGTCACCCCCGCCCGGCCCCGTCAGCTCGAAGATGGCATCCGCAGCGACCGCCTGGAGCTTCGAGGCCAGCGCTTCGACCTGCCCTGCGCTGTCGGCCGGCGTGCGCGCCAGCGCCGCCTCGAGTTCCTTCAGCTTATCCGGAGCACCGTCGCGGCCGAGCCATTGCCAGATCGGAGCCAGCGAGGAGCGGCGGACCTGCCCGACCCGGATCGGGGCGCCTGCTTCGACCAGGAAGGGTTCCAGCACCTGGAACAGCAGCCGCGACAGATCGTCCGTACGCGGCGGTGCGGCCTCGTCGGCTTCCGTCTTGCGGACAATCTTGCGCAGCTGGTCGAGCACGAGGGTTGCCACGGCCGTGTCCTGGCCGCGCTCGAGCGCACGCTCGAACTCTCGCATCAGCAGCGCCTGCGCCTGCGGCGGGAGCTGCGCGAGATAGTCCCTCAGCCGCTCGATCGATGTCTGGCTCATGCGCCCGGGTAATGAACGGTAAAATGGCGGACGTGGGATCCGTCCTGCTCGATCATAGGTGGGGCCACTTAAGAAGCCGTTTAGGAAGTCCCTCCGAATACCCCTGGTTTCGTCCGGATCGGTGTGCAGCAGGCCAAATAGTCGCGTCGGAACAAGGGATTATATTCCGGGGAGGACCAGCTCCGCCCGCAGGCCCCCCATCGGTGCGCGCCCGAGGGAGAGGCTGCCGCCATAGAGCGCAGCGAGCTCGGTCACGATCGACAGTCCCAGCCCCGATCCGGGCTTGGACTCGTCGAGCCGCTGGCCGCGCCGTGAGACCTGGGTGCGCTCGGCCTCCGACAGGCCGCGGCCGTCATCGTCGACGATGATATGCAGCCGCGGGCCGATGCTCGCCTGCTGCGGCGCTTCCGCCAGAACTTCGATGAAGACCCGCGACGCCGCCCATTTGCAGGCGTTGTCGACGAGGTTGCCGACCATCTCCTCCAGATCCTGCCGCTCGCCACGAAATTTCGCCGACGGATCGGCCTCGGCCTCGACCACGATGCCGCGGCCGCGGTGGATCTTCTCCATGGTCCGCCGCAGTGCCTCGATGGCCGGTGCCACCTCCGTCACCGTCGCAACGACCGAGACCCGCGCCGCGATGCGCGCGCGCTCGAGATGATGGGCGACCTGGTCGCGCATCACGTCGGCCTGCTCCATCACCTTGGCCGCGAACGGATCGGTGGCATGCGCGCCGGCCTCGTTCACGATGACCGAGAGCGGCGTCTTGATGGCGTGGGCGAGATTGCCGACATGGGTGCGCGCGCGCTCCACGATCTCGCGATTGGCGTCGATCAGCGCGTTGGTCTCGCGCGCCAGCGGTGCGATCTCGACCGGGAACTCGCCCTCGAGCCGCTCCGCCCGCCCGGACCGGATGTCGGCGATGGATTCGGAGATGCGCTTGAGCGGCGCGAGACCGAAGCGGACCTGAAACACGGTGGTCAGCAGCAACACGATACCGAGCGCGGTGAAGGTGCCGCCGAGGTAGTAATCGAAACTGCGCGTCTCGTCGAAAATCTCGGTGTCGTCACCGGCGACACTGACGAGAAATTTGCCGTCCGCGCCGAGATCGACCGGCCGCTCCACCATGCGCAGGTTCTGTCCCTCTGGACCGTCGACATAAGCGATCCGGATGCCCGCGGCTGTGAGCTCGGTGCCCTGCTCTTCCAGCTTTGGCAGCTTCTTGTCCCAGAGCGAGCGCGAGGAGCGCACCTCCGGCTTTTCGGTGTCGGTCCGCGTGATCTGCCAGTACCAGCCGGACAACGGCAATTCGAACAAGGGCTCGCCGAGCGACTGGAACTGGCGGTCCGGCGGCTCGTCGGGGGTGGCGACCTCGGCGATCAGCGTGCGGAGATAGAGATTGAGCCGGCGGTCGAAGGCGCGCTCGGTGGCGTTCTTGTAGACCGACGACAGCACCACGCCGGTGATGGCCAGGATCACCACGAGCCACGCGGTCGCCGACAGAAACAGGCGGTTCGCAAGCGAGCTGGCGGGCATCGGAATGATCCCGGAGGCGCGGGGTGGCATGGCGTCGGAACTCATGACCCGAACAAGGCCCCTGCTGCGCCGCCCGTCAAGCCAAGATACGTCTAGACGAGATAGTTCGAGACACCGCGCTTCAAGCGCCGGGGGCCGGCGGGGTCAGGAGATAGCCGAGGCCACGGACAGTCTGGATGATGTCGACGTCGAGCTTCTTGCGGATGCGGCCGACGAAGACCTCGATCGTGTTGGAGTCGCGGTCGAAGTCCTGGTCGTAGAGATGCTCGACCAGCTCGGTACGGGACACGACGCGCCCCGAATGGTGCATCAAGTAGGCCAGAAGCCGATATTCGTGCGACGTCATCTTGATGGGATTACCCGACACGCTGACCCGGCCGGTCCTGGTGTCGAGCGTGACGGGGCCGCAGGTCAGCTCGCTCTGGGCGTGGCCGGTGGAGCGGCGCAGCAGCGCGCGGATCCGCGCCAGCACCTCCTCCAGGTGGAACGGCTTTGCGACATAGTCGTCGGCACCGGCATCGAAGCCCTGGACCTTGTCGCTCCAGCGGTCGCGCGCGGTGAGGATCAGGACCGGCATGGTGCGGCCGTTGCGCCGCCAGGCCTCCAGCACCGAGATGCCGTCCTTCTTCGGCAGGCCGATGTCGAGCACCACGGCATCGTAGGGCTCGTTGTCACCGAGAAAATGCCCCTCCTCCCCGTCGAAGGCGCGATCGACGACATAGCCGGCGTCGGTCAGCGCCTTGGTAAGCTGGCGATTGAGATCGGGGTCGTCCTCAACGACGAGCAGGCGCACGCTTCTCTCCAGAATTAGGCCGCATGAACACCTGCACAGATGAGCAATTCCGGCGTGAACTGAATATGAACACCGGGGAACCGGCCGCGTTACTTTTTGGTCATATCCGACCAGTTCGCAGTCAACGCACTGCGCCCGCCATGCCACCGGACGAACCGACGGCATGGCGGGCGCAATGTGCCGCGTTACGCGGCGAGTCGGAAGGTGCAAACCGTCCGGTCGATCTGCCGATCAGGTCCGGAAGAACACGAACCAGATGACCGCGAGGATCAGGATCGCGAGCCCGGTTGATATGGCGAGCAGCGCCGCCACCGACGGCCCAGGCTCGCCCTGGCGCGCCTCCGTCGGAGTTTCCACGATCTGACGTTGGTCTCGCGTGGTTGCCATGGTGACCTCAATTTCTGGCCGTCGCATCGGATGGCCGCGACTCCTCGCGGCGAATGTCCAGTGGCAACGCATGATCGGATATGATGTTCCGGTTTTTGCAGCCGGATCGGGCTGCAACCGCGCGCCGGGCGGCCGATTAACGCAGTTGCAAGATTCAGCGATCCGCCTTGCTATGATTCGGTGTTCCCCGATGGTATCTTCGTCTTCTGTCCCCGTTGCGTTTGGAGTAGCCCATGGCCCCCCGCGCCAATTGGAAGGGTTTTCTGCGTTTGTCGCTCGTGACCTGCCCGGTCGCGCTCTATCCGGCCACTTCGGATACCGAGAAAGTCTCGTTCAACCAGATAAACCGCAAGACCGGCCACCGGATCAAGTACCTCAAGGTCGACGCCGAGACCGGTGACGAGGTGACTTCGGAGGACATCGTCAAGGGCTACAAGGTCGACACCGACACCTATATCGAGGTCACCAAGGACGAGCTCGACGACATCGCGCTGGAGTCCACCCACACGATCGAGATCGACGAGTTCGTACCGAAGACCGACATCGACAGCCGCTATCTGATCCGCCCCTACTATCTCGTGCCCGACGGCAAGGTCGGCCACGACGCATTTGCGGTGATCCGCGAGACGATCCGGAGCATGGACAAGGTCGCGATCGGCCGCGTGGTGCTGACCAACCGCGAGCACATCATCGCGCTGGAGCCGCTCGGGAGCGGCCTGATGGGGACGCTGCTGCGCTACCCCTACGAGGTGCGCGGCGAGAAGGACTATTTCGACGACATCCAGGACGTGAAGCTGACCAAGGACATGCTCGACCTTGCAAAGCACATCGTCGAGAAGAAGTCCGGCGCGTTCGAGCCTGAGCTGTTCGAGGACCATTACGAGACCGCACTGATCGACCTCATCAACAAGAAGCGCAGCGGCGCGCCCATCGCAGCAAAGGCCGCGCCCAAGACCAGCGGCAACGTTATCAACCTCATGGACGCGCTGAAGAAGAGCATCGCGAACGAGAAGGACGCAGGCCCCGCGGCGAAGGTGGCCAAGGACGTGACCAAGGACGCCGTCAAGGGCAAGAAGCCGAAGAAGCGCGTCGAAGGCCAGCGTGAGATGCTGCTGCCGATCACCGGCAAGGGCGGCAAGGACACTGCTGCGAAAGCCGCTCCCAAAAAGGCGGACAAGCCGGTGCGCGCGCCGGCCCGGGCGAAGAAGGCCGGCTAGCGGCATCGCACAGCGCCGACGCCGTGATGCTGCCCCTCGTCGATCGGCCGACCTGACATGCCCTGGTCGACCGCGTTCGACGAACCCATCTCGTTACGTGGCGGGCGCAAGCTGCGGACGCTGCAAGAAGCTGCCGATCACATCATGCGACTGCCCGAGGATACGCAGGATGCGAGCCACTGGCAGACCGCGATCGAAACCCTGATCAACGCGGCCGAGACCGGCGGCGGCTGGATGATGTTCGCCCGCATCGCGGTGTTGCGGGCGCTGAATGCGGACGGTCGGCGCGAGTGAGCCGGGCGCCCGCTCGAGAACAGGCTCAACAATCCGTTAAGTCAAGCCGCGCTTTCAGCGTCTGCCTGCGGCCGGAGGGCACGTAATCCTACGGAAGACAAAATTAACCGACGCTTCCCGCTCAGCGCAGCATCGTCGCCCCTCGATTGAACTCGGGGTTGCAGGCTCGTGAAGCAGCAGGACGCCAGAAAGAATTACATCGGCATCGTCAACGACGCGGCCGAGGAAGAAAGCCTGGCCGGCAGCTCCGCGCGAGCGCAGCCGTCCGTGGTCAGCTATCTGGTCGGACGTCTGGCGATAGTGCTGAAACGCTCCAGCAAGGCCGCACCGGAACGCCAGATCTCGTCCTGAGACGGGATGACGACATCGCCAAATGCGTCCGAATTGGGTGACGAAACCTTAAGTCAATCGATGTCACCATATCAAACGGCAGGTGAGGACCATCCGCCCTGCGTTTTGGCGCGCTCACGAAAACTTAGTGAATCAATTTACCATTCCGAAAACGGCACCAGCCTAGGTTGGACGGATGAACAGGAGTTGACGATGACTTTGCTCAAGTCATTTCTTGCCGACGAAAATGGTGCCACCGCCATCGAGTATTGTCTGATCGCCACCGGCATCGCGTTCGCGATCATCACGGCCGTGAACAACACGGGCAGCGCACTCCTGAGCAGCAAATTCAACTCGATCAGCGCGGCGATGAAGTAGCTGGCATAGCCGGCGCGCCGCAATCGCATCAGCACGAATCCGCGTGCAGCGCGCCGGATGATAGGCTCCTCCTTCCGATGCGGCGGCGACCCCAGTTTGATTTTCGCGAAGTTCACATTATTGGCGTTGTGTCGCGCGGTTGCGCCGTCGTAGAGCGTAAGCTCAAACTCTAGCGGCCCTATGACATGATTCCTTCCGACAAGCCGACCTCGACAATCTGGGCTCGTTTTGGCTCGAACCGATCGACCCCGATCAGCGTCCTTGCTGTCCTGGCGGCCCTGTCGTTTCTTCCGGTGCTGCTGACCCCTATCCCCGCGATGGTCGACTATCCCAATCATCTCGCCCGGATGTACATTCTGAGCCAGAACGGCACTCCCAATGCCAATCCGTATTACGAAGTGGCCTGGGCATTCTATCCCAACCTTGGAATGGATCTGCTGGTCCCGCGAATGGCGCGGCTGATCAACGTCGAGAACGCCACGCGCCTGTTTCTGCTCCTGAGCCAATTGCTGATCGTCGGAGGCGCGCTTTTGCTCGAATGGGCCCGGAAGGGACGGGTCCATCTCGCCGGCTTTGCGGCGCTCGCTTTCCTTTACTGTCTGCCGTTCAGCTGGGGCTTCGTGAATTTCGAGTTCGGACTGGGCCTCGCTCTTTGCGGCATCGCCGTCTATCTGATGCTCGCGGAGCGCCCATGGCCACTGCGTTTCGTCGTCAACATGGTCTTCGTCGCTGCGCTGTTTGCGGCGCATTTCTTCTCCCTCGGCGTCTATGGCGCGACGCTCGGCGTCTACGAGCTCTCGCGCATCCGCCATGGGCGAAGGTCGTACGGGGTCGCCGCCGCGCGGCTCGGCGCGTTGGCCATACCGGCGCTTGCCCTCTTTGGGATCATGCGCATGACCGCGGGATCGATCGGAAGCGAAGGAACGAGCTGGTTCATCGGATTCAAGCCGATCTGGCCGTTGCGCATCATGAACGGTTACAATCTGACGATCGCAGCGGCGACGGGGCTTACGCTGATGGTCTCGCTGTTCTTCGCCGCAAGACGCGGCGTCCTCAAGCTCGAAACAGCCGGGACCTGGCTCGCGATCGGCTTCGCGCTGCTCTACGTCGTCATTCCCTCGAAGCTGTTCGGAACCTCGTTCGTCGACCTGCGCGTCATTCCCGCTGCGGCTCTGATCCTGCCGGCCTTCTGCTCGCTGACGCTGCCCAGCCGGGCGTGGAGAATGGCAGCGCTCGCCGCGATCAGTGGCGTCATACTGATCAATCTCGCCGTCGTGCTCACGGTGTGGCTGCCTTACCGCACCGACTATGCGGCCATCGTCGAGTCGTTCCACAAGATCGATCGCGGCTCGCGCATCCTCGTCGCCAGCACGGACGACAATGGAGACCCGCCCTTCGCCGACCTCACCTCATATCCGATGTACTATGCACCTACGCTGGCCGTGCACTATGCCAACGCGTTCGTGCCCAATCTATTCACGGAAGCGGGCAAGCAGCCCGTGCGGCCACGCGAGGACGTGCGCCGTCTTGCCATTCCCTACGGGGGGCCGGTGCCGCTGGGCGTGCTTACCGCGATTGCGGCAAGCCGGCCGCCGGCAGGCGTTCCGCCGTTCGTCCGCACCTGGCATCAGGACTTCGACTATCTCTATGTCCTCGGGCCGCGAGCCGCAAACCCGCTGCCGGATCTGCTGGAAGCGCTGGACACCTCTGAGCGATTTGTTCTCTACAAGATCCGCCGCAAGTCCTAGACCGCAAGTCCGAGGCCGAAGCCGCGCTGCCCAGCGTGGTTAATCGGGCATCACCATCTGCACCCGCCTTTTGGAAGCCACTGCGGTGCCCCATATCCTTAATGGTTGTGGCAAGGCGACCTTAACCACCGCCGGCATAGACTTCCGCTCCTGCAACGAGTTGGACTCTCTCGCATGGCGGCCAATTTCCAGTCGATCCGCTACAGCCTCGTCATCCCCGTGTTCAACGAGGAAGCCGTGCTGCCGGTGCTGCTGCGCAGGCTCGACCTGGTCTTGTCCCGGCTCGACGGGCCGGCAGAGGCGATCTTCGTTGACGACGGCAGCAGCGATTCCAGTTCGATCGTGCTACAGGCGCTCGCCACGCGCGACCCGCGCTTTCGCTATATCGGCCTGTCGCGAAATTTCGGGCATCAGATCGCCATCACCGCCGGCATGGACGCCGCGCAAGGTGAAGCGATCATCGTCATGGATGCCGATTTGCAGGATCCGCCCGAAGTGATCGAGCAATTGATCGCAAAATGGCAGGAAGGCAACGACATCGTCCACGCCCGCCGCCTGTCGCGCGACGGCGAAAGCCGATTCAAGCGCGCGACCGCGCATCTGTTCTACCGGCTTCTCGGCAGGATGTCCTCGGTCGGCATCCCCGCCGACGTCGGCGACTTCCGCCTGATCGATCGCAAGGTGCTCGACGCGCTTCGGCAGATGCCGGAGCAGGACCGCTTCGTACGCGGCATGATCGCCTGGCTCGGCTTCCGGCAGGCGGAGGTCACCTTCCACCGCCTCGAGCGAGCAGCGGGCGAGACCAAATATCCGCTGTTCAAGATGCTGCGGCTCGCGATGAACGCCGCGCTCGGCTTTTCCGATCTGCCCTTGCGCCTGGCAATCTGGTGCGGATTGACGGTCTCAGGTCTGGCACTGCTCTATGGCGGCTGGGTGATCCTGTTGTGGCTCAGCAACGATAGTCATCTCGTGACCGGCTGGTCCTCGACGATGGTCGTCGTGTCCCTGCTGTGTGGAATGAACATGCTGATGACGGGTATCGTGGGGCTTTACGTCGGCCGCATCCATGCCGAGGTGAAACGTCGACCGCTCTACGTGGTGCAGACCCGCGCTGGCTTCGACCGCAACGAGGCGGCAGCCGCACCCGCGATCCACGCCGTCAACGAGTGACACAGCGCATGACCGAGCTCTTCGACGGCTATCACGACAACTACCGTGACGTGGTCCAATCCTCGATCGACTTCTCCGGCTTGCCGCATCATTTCTTCATGCGCGCCAAGGCCGATCTGCTGGGCAACCTGATCGCGCAGCGGCTCGACACGGAGAGGCCCGACATGCTGGACGTCGGCTGCGGCGTAGGCAGCCTTCATCCACTGCTGCACGGCATAGTCGGCCGCTTGAGCGGCATCGACGTCTCGTCGGCCAGCCTGGCGCAGGCGCGCGCTGACAACGGCAGGGTCGACTACCGTGAGTTCGACGGCCGCACCTTTCCTTTCGACGATGCCAGCTTCGATCTGGTCACGGCCGTCTGCGTGATGCACCATCTCGTGCCAACGGAATGGGCGCAATTCATCGCGGAGATGCGGCGCGTGACGCGCCCCGGTGGACTCGTCTGCGTCATCGAGCACAATCCGTACAACCCGCTGACCCGTCTTGCCGTCGCGCGTTGTGAGTTCGACCGGGACGCCGTCTTGCTCGGGGCCGGCACAACCCGAAAATTGATGGCTGCCGGCGGCTTGCGCGAGATCGGTGCGCGCCATTTCCTGCTGCTGCCCTGGGACACCAAGCCGTCGCGGCGTCTCGAAGCGACCCTGAGCGGCGTGCCGCTTGGCGGCCAATACGCCGCCTACGGGACCGCTTGATCTATCTTTGCGGCATATCTCGCCGCTTGTGCACGACCGCCACGTCGTCGCTGTAGACGCGCTGCCATTGGGGCAGCCGGTCCAGCATCGCTATAGCCGGCGTCCCCGGCGCGAGCAACGTCGCGCCGATGCTGTATTCGTCGAGCAATCTGAGAAAGTCGCCGAGATCGACGAGCGCCAGGGCGCGATTGTAGCGGTTGATGAACGCTCCCCCGTACAGTTCACCGCGACCGTCGATAAAGGTGGGAATGCCGGCAAAGATCAAATAGCCACCGAAGGTATAATCGTTGAGCACGTGCCCCGCTGCGGCGAGGTTGGCTTCAGCGATGGCAGCCTGAGGGGTGATGGCCGGAGCCGGCCGTATATCACGGGCCAGCGTCGCCCCGCTCACCGCAATCAACACACCGAGGGCGGCCAGGTTCAGGCGGCGCGACGAGCCGGCCGCATCTTTCCCAATCGGTCCGCCGAACTTCCGCCCCAGCGGAGCCGCCAGATAGAGCGGCGCCAGCATGGCCAGCAGATCCGCATTGCGGATCTGGGCCAGCGCGAAATGCAGCAAGCCGATCACGACCAAGGCCCGCACGACCGGCAGCGTCACGCCACGCGAGAGCGCGAAGATGCCGGCCAGCAGCACCAACTCGAAGAAACCTATGTGGCTGAAATCCTGCGGCCGCCATTCCGCGATCCACCTGAGCGCCGGGCCGAGGCCGAGTGTGGTCAGCGGCATCAGCAGCGGTTCCGGCCCGTAGGGCGTCAGGCAGGAGGCCGCGACCGCGAGCGCGGTGAACGGTAGCCATCGCAGGAATACGCGTGGCCATTCGCTGCGCTTCTCGCGCAGCAGCGCCTCGAGCCCCGCAGGCCCGATCAGTCCAAGTGCCAACACCACACTGCCGTGCAGATTGGCCCACACGACCAGCAGCGGAAGGGCCCAGTACGGCGGAGGCCCTTCACGATCCATGCAGCGTACCAGGGCAGCCGCCCAGGTCACCATCAGCGGCAGCACCAGCACATGTGGCCGCGCCAGCATATGCGGCGCCAACAGGATGACGGCCGCGATCACCATGAGCAATGTCTGGGTCGGCGAAAGCTCGCGCAGCAGGAAGAACGTGAACAGGCCAAAGGCGAGCGCTATCGCCGCGGCGGCGACGACGAGGACGCCCTGCCAGCCGGCAAGCGCGTAGGCTCCGGCGTAGATGACCTCCGAGAGCCATTCGAAGGTGATCCAGGGGGCGCCGTGCCTCGAAAAAGAAAATGGGTCGGTCGCCGGCAGCGTGCCGTGCGCAATGATCCAGCGCCCGACCTCGATGTGGGAATAGCTGTCGGGATCATTGAGCAGCCGCGGTCCAAGGATCAGCAGCAGGCCATAGACGCCAAGGCTCACCAGCCCGGGAAGCGCCGCACGCGCCGAAAACGGTTGAACCTCGCTGTGGACGACCTGGTCACTCATGGCGAGCGCAAGTTAGGGCGCAAGCGTTAAATTCCTCTTTGACTTGACAGGGCCTGGCTTGGTGCGCGGCGGGCCGGTCACGCTTTGTGAACTATATTCCCGGTAGCGAAATCCGGGCTGCGGCGCTTTGACGACCATGCGGGTCCTGATACGCTTCACACTGTCAATCGACGAACCACGGCGGCTTGAAGGATGCGGATGAGAAGCGTGATGCTCTTGGCTTTCAGCCTCATCTTTGTTGGCGTCTGGTCGCAGGACAGCGCGAGAGGGCAGACTTCGGCCGCGCCGCCGGTTTCGCTTTCTCCGCCCAATGCATCGCCGCCGCATGCGGGCGCCAAAACTTCCAGACCTCCGCCGGCAGCATCCATCAGAGAAGCTTCGCCGCCGGTGATCGGCGGGCTTCCATCGGCGCCGAACCCAGCTGCCGACTACGATGGCTTCAGCGTAGGTATCGGCGACGGCAACGACACCTCGAGCCAGGTAGTCCCGCCTGTGAGGTCACGCAATGCGAAGGGCTCCAGGGCCGATCCGGGTGCGAAAGGCGCCGCTGAGCAATTGATCGATCAAGAAGACGAGTCGCTGAAACGCAAGCTGATGATCTGCCAAAGCTGCAAGTAGCGGTCGTAGTCCGGATGGAGCGCAGCGAAATTCGTCACTGGTCTATCCGGTGGAACGGCCCCGGATTGCGCTGCGCTCCATCCGGGCTACGGCAGCTCGCTGCATAGCTGACCTACCGCGACTCTCATCGTCCGCGCTTTACCCTCCCCGGATTTCCTGATCCTCTCTCCCCTAATCGGCCGGAGCAACCGGCCTACGCCAGGGAGAGAGACGCCATGAAGCTCGGCACCGCGATTGCGGAAATCATGAAGCGCGAGGGGATCGGGATCCTCTGCGGCTATCCGGTCAACCATCTGATCGAGCATGCGGCCAAGGCCGATATCCGGCCGGTGATGGTGCGGCAGGAGCGCGTCGGCATCCACATGGCGGATGCGATCTCGCGGGTGACATCGGGACGCTCGATCGGCGCGTTCTGCATGCAGCATGGCCCCGGTGCGGAGAATGCGATGGGCGGCGTTGCGCAATGCTACGGCGAATCCGTTCCCGTACTGGTACTGCCAATGGGCTATCAGCGCAGGCTTGCGCATATCGAGCCGAACTTCAATTCCAGCGAGGCGATGAAGGCGTTTTCGAAATCGTCGGAGCCGATCATCCTGGCCGCGGAAGTCGCCAACATTTTTCGCCGCGCCTTTACCAAGCTGAAGAACGGCCGCGGCGGCCCTGTGATCGTCGAGATCCCTGCGGACATGTGGAACGAGGAGGTGCCGGAGCCGCTGAACTACACGCCTGTGCTGCGCACCCGCTACGGCGCGGATCCCATTCATATGAAGGAGGCGGCCGACCTGCTCGTCAACGCCAAGCGCGCGGCGATCTATGCCGGCCAGGGCGTGCATTACGCCCAGGCGTGGCCACAACTGAAGCGGCTGGCCGAACGGCTCGCCATTCCCGTCACGACCAGCCTTGGGGGCAAATCGTCCTTCCCGGAAACGCATCCGCTCTCGCTCGGCTCCGGCGGCCTTGCGGTGCCGCGCGCCGTGCCGAAGTTTCTGGCTGAGGCCGACCTCATTTTCGGCATCGGCTGCTCCTTCACTGAAACAAGCTTCGGCATCGCGATGCCCAAAGACAAAACCATCATCCACTCCACACTCGATCCGAACCATCTCAACAAGGACGTGGAAGCCAGGATTGGCCTCGTCGGCGATGCCGGGCTTGTGCTCGACGCGCTGCTGGAGGAGATCGGCAAGACCGTCAGCGCGGATCGCGACGCGTCGGCGGTGGCAGCCGAGATCGCGGCTTCGCACAAGGAGTGGCTGGCGAAATGGATGCCGAAGCTCACCAGCAATGATGCGCCCTTGAGCCCCTATCGCGTGCTGTGGGACCTGCAACATACCGTCGACATCCGCAACACCATCATCACCCACGATGCCGGCAGCCCCCGCGACCAGCTTTCGCCGTTCTGGAAGTCGGTCGAGCCCCTCACCTATCTCGGCTGGGGCAAGACGACGCAACTCGGCTACGGCCTTGGGCTGGCCATGGGCGCAAAGCTCGCAAAGCCTGACAAGCTCTGCATCAATGTCTGGGGCGACGCCGCGATCGGCTTCACCGGCATGGATTTCGAGACCGCGGTGCGCGAGCGCATCCCGATCATGTCGATCCTGCTGAACAATTTTTCAATGGCGATCGAATTGAAGGTGATGCCGGTCTCGACCGAGAAATATCGCTCGACCGACATTTCCGGAGACTACGCCGCGATGGCGCGCGCCTTCGGCGGCTATGGAGAGCGGGTGACGAGACCTGAGGACATCACCCCCGCGATCAGGCGCGGCATCCAGAAGACGCAGGAAGGCGTTCCCGTGCTGCTGGAGTTCATCACCAGCAAGGAGACCGAGGTGTCGCGGCCGGGCACGTGAAGCGGGCCGGATTCCGGCAGCAAAACTCGCTGTCGCGGAGGCTGGCTCCGGCCGCAGGAGATGTGATAATCCGCCTCGGTGCCGCGCTTGTCGCGGCATCAAGCCGGATTGCGAATGACCGCCCCTTCCAACGACATCGCGGAATTTAAACGCCTGTTGCAGGCGGCCACAGCCGAGAACGCGCAGCTTCGCAGCGAGCTCGCGATTGCGCGCGATCGTCAGAACGCCAGCGCCGGGATTCTGCGCACCATCGCGGCCTCTCCGTCCGATGCCCGGCCGGTCTTCGAGGCGATCGCGTCCAGCTCCCGGCGCTTGCTCGGCGGCTTCTCCGCCACCGTGCTTCAGTTCATCGAGGACGAGCTCCACCTCGTGGCGTTTACACCAACGAGCCCCGAGGCGGACGAAGGGCTCAAGGCGTCGTTCCCGCGCAAGATTGCCGACTTTCCGACCTTTGCGCTGGTGCGTGGCGGCGAGACGATCCAGTTTCCCGATAGCGAAGCCGCGGAGGTCCCGGAGCTGAATCGGAACCTTGCGCGGCTGCGCGGCTTCCGCAGCGTGCTGTTCATGCCCCTGATGAATCGGGCGACGCCAGTCGGCATGATCAGCGTCACGCGCGCCGAGCCCGGCGCGTTCGCAGCCGACCACGTCCAGCTGCTCCAGACCTTCGCCGATCAGGCAGTGATCGCGATCGAGAATGCGCGCCTGTTCAACGAAACACGCGAGACGCTGGAGCGTCAGACCGCCACCGCCGACATTCTGAAAGTGATGGCCGCCTCGCCATCCGACGTACAGCCGGTGTTCGACGCCATCGCGGCCAATGCCAACCGGCTGATCGGCGGCTTCTCCACCGCGGTGCTGCGCTACATTGGGGGCGCGGCGCACCTTGCGGCGTTCACGCCGACCGATCCGGCCGGCGATCGCGTGCTGCAGGCCTCGTTCCCGGTGCCATTCGCGCAGTTCCCGCCCTACCGGCTCGTGGCCAATGGTGTGGCGGCGCAATTGCCCGACACCGAAGTCGAACCCGCAGCCCGCGACATCGCGCGCGCCCGGGGCTACCGCAGCATGCTGTTCGCGCCCTTGATGAGCGACGGCGCGGCGATCGGCGTCATCATCGCCACGCGGCGCGCGACCGGCGCGTTCGGCGAGCATCACGTGCGGCTGTTGCAGACCTTCGCTGACCAGGCCGTGATTGCGATCAAGAATGTCAGCCTGTTCAACACCACGAGGGAAGCGCTGGAACGGCAGACCGCGACCGCCGACATCCTCAAGGTGATCGCGGCCTCGCCCGCGGATGTGACGCCGGTGTTCCAGGCGATCTCCGACAGCGCCAAGTCCCTGGTCGGCGGACATTCCTCCACCGTCACGCGCGTCATCGACGACCTGCTGCACCTGGCCGCCTTCAGCACCGACAACGAAGCCGGCAATGAAGAGCTGCTCAATTCGTTCCCGGTGCCGCTGTCGGCATCCGGCATTCACAGCCGGGTGGCAAGAAGCGGAGAGTTCGCATTCCGCAGCGACATGCAGACCGAGCCCGACCTCACGGACGCCATGAGAGAGCTGGCGCGGACGCGAGGCTATCGCAGCATCCTCGTGATCCCGATGCTACGCGACGGCGTCGCGATCGGCACCATCGGCGTGACGCGGCCGGAGGCCGGTCCTTTCCCGGACAAGGCGATCGCCCTGCTCAAGACCTTTGCAGACCAGGCCGTGATCGCCATCGAGAACTCGCGCCTGTTCAACGAGGTGCAGGACCGCACCCGGGACCTCGCCAAATCCCTCGACGATTTGCGCGCTGCCCAGGACCGGCTGGTCCAGACCGAGAAGCTGGCTTCGCTCGGCCAGCTCACCGCCGGCATCGCGCACGAGATCAAGAACCCGCTCAACTTCGTCAACAATTTTGCATCGCTCTCCGCCGAGCTGACGGACGAGCTGAACGAGGCGCTCGCGCCTGTCCCGCTTGCGGACGACGTCCGCAGCGAGGTCGACGAGCTGACCGGACTGTTGAAGGACAATCTCGCGAAAATCGTGCAGCATGGCAGGCGCGCCGACTCCATCGTCAAGAACATGCTGCTGCATTCCCGCGAGGGCGGCGGCGAGCATCGGCTGAGCGACATCAACGCGCTGGTCGAGGAGAGCCTCAACCTCGCCTATCACGGCGCCCGCGCCGAGAAGCCGCAGTTCGACGTGACGCTGAAGCGCGAGCTTGATCCGGCTGCCGGGCAAGCGGAAGTGTTTCCGCAGGAGATCACCCGGGTGCTGCTGAACCTGATCTCGAATGGCTTCCACGCGGTCGCCAAGCGCAAGTCGGATGACGGCGCCGCCGATTACGAGCCGGTGGTGATCGCCGCGACACGCGACCGGGGCGACAGCATCGAGATCCGCATCCGCGACAATGGCACCGGCATTCCGCACGAGGTGAAGGAAAAGATGTTCGATCCGTTCTTCACCACCAAGCCGGCCGGCGAAGGCACCGGCCTCGGATTGTCGATGAGCCACGATATCGTGGTGAAGCAGCACGGCGGCACAATCGACGTCGCGACGGAGCCCGGCGCGTTCACCGAGTTCACGATTCGATTGCCGCGAAGCAGCAGCTTTCCGGACGGACGCCGCGGCTAGCGGTTCTTATTCCGCCATCTCGACGGGTTGCGTCGTGGACGGACCGGCCAGCGGCCGCTCCTCCATCATGATCAGGCAGAGCGCGGCGCCAGCCATCAGCGCGGTGGCGGCGCCGAAGACGTAGCGGAACGCATGCCGCATGTCGTCCGCGGGAATCGCATTGACGGCGCCGTGATGCTCGCCGGCGAGCGGAACGTCGGCACCGAGTGCGATGAGCAGGATGGCCGCGAACGCCGCAACCGTGAACGAGGACATAAGCGAGCGGAAGAAGTTCAACGCGCCCGTGATGGTGCCGACCTGCGGACGGGCGACCGAATTCTGCACCGAGACGACGCAGACCGGAAAGGTGGTGCCGAGGCCAAGCGCAAACGCAGCCATCAGCGTCAGCAGCGCCCAGAGCGGCAACGTCGTCAACGTGAGGCCGAGGCTGCACAGCGCTGCCCAGGACGTTCCTACGATGGCGACCCGCTTGTAGTGCTTGGCCCGCGCCATGGTGCGACCGGCGATGGCCGCGCCGCAGGTCGAGACCGCCGCGAGCGGAATCAGCGCGAGGCCCGCTTCGCTGGCGCTGAGGTGATAGACCGCCTCGTAATAGAGCGGCAGCTGCACCGTGAGGCCCGTGATCGCACCGAGCGCGCAACCGCCGGCCGTCAGCCCGAACGGCACAACCGATCCTCCGAGCAGCGGCAGCGGCAGGAACGGCTCTTCCGCCCGGCGCGCGTGCCACACGAAGGTGACCGCGAGCGCTACAGCGCCGCCCACCATCGCAAGCACGGTGGGCGAGAGCCACGGGAAGCGCGTGCCCCCCCAGGTCAGCACCAGCATGAAGACGACGGCAGAGGCCATCAGCAGCACGCCGCCGAGCCAGTCGACCTTGCGCTTGCGGTGGAACACCGGAATCTTCTTCATCCTGGGCAGCAGCAACGCGATCGCCGCCGCCGCGAGCGGCACATTGATCCAGAAGATCATCGACCAGTGCAGATGCTCGGCGAACACGCCGCCGATGACCGGGCCGAGAATGCCGCCGACCATCCAGACGCTGGAGAAATAGGCTTGATACTGGCCGCGCTCGCGTGGGCTCACGACGTCGGAGATCACGGTCTGCACCACCGGCATGATGCCCCCGCCACCCAGTCCCTGGAGACCGCGTGCAAGAATCAGCATCGGCAGGTTCGGAGCGATCGCGCACAGCACCGAGCCCGCGACGAACAGGCTGAGCGAGATGATGATCATCACACGGCGCCCGTAGATGTCGCTGAGCGTGCCGAAAACCGGCGCGACCGCGGTCGAGGCGAGCAGATAGGCGGTGATGACCCAGGAGAGATTGGAGACGTCGTGGAACTGGCGTCCGATGGTCGGCAGCGCGGTGGCAACGATGGTCTGGTCCAGTGCGGCCAGGAACATCGTCAACATCAGGCTGATGACGATGGTGCGGACCTCGTCCTGCGACAGCGGCGCCGGCGGCGCGAGCGAAGGAGCGTCATCGACGCTCAGGACCTCGCTCGGAAGGCGCGACAATTCCTCGGCGATGTCGTCGGGCAATGTCTGGGTGTCGGCAGAACTGCTCTGCCGCTCGAACTTGTTCATCTCGACCGGAAGCCATGAGGCGGCGCAACACCGCGAAGGATTCGTTCTATGCAGTCAATGTAGACAGCAAAGTTCTTCTCAGGCAGGCACCGCGGCGCATGGGAGCATCCCACCCCACGGCCATCGCGAGGACGTGATCTACCTGGTGCGGCGGATCAGTCCTTCGGACGTCGCTTCAGGCGCGCCCGTTTTGGCAGCTGCGCCGGCCACTGCACGATGTGGTTCTCGAGCTCATCGTCCGGAATCTCGACCTCGCTGCCTTCGACCCGTCCGCGTACGGAGACGCCCGCGTCATGCACGGTGTCGGGATCGCCTGACACCAGGGGATGCCACCAATAGAGGTCGCGGCCTTCCGCAACAAGCTTGTAGCCGCAGCTCGGCGGCAGCCAGTTCAGGGTGCGGACATTGGCCGGGGTCAGGCGGACGCAGTCCGGAACCTTGTCGGAACGATTCGCGTAGTCCTTGCAGCCGCAGGTCACCCCATCGAGCAGCTTGCAGCCGACATGCGTGAAATAGATGTCGCCGGTGCCATCTTCCTCGAGCTTGTTCAGGCAGCAGCGGCCGCAGCCGTCGCACAGGCTCTCCCATTCGGGCCCCGACATTTCTTCCAACGTCTTGGTTTTCCAGAAGAATCCTTCCTGGCCTGAAGGTCGTTTGGGAGCTGCGGTCATGCGCCTCAACAAAAGTTCGAAAGAGCTACGGCTGGTGCCATCTAGGGCGTGCGGCCATGCGGCTGCAAGCAACGCCCGCGTGAGGCCCGTAATGAACCGGGGTCAATTAGGCCTGTTGTTCAAAATCGCAAGCGTGACCATTGGTTTATAGGCCCTGCTCGGCTAGAAGGAACAGCAAGTCCCCACCGTCGCTGGCCGGGCGCCTTGGGTTTGCCGCAACACTCCCGCAAGACGTCTCGATGCCGCCCCCGGCCGGGTGCTTGAACGCTTTCGAACCAAGCCGCAAGGGTTCTAGGTGCGCCAGATCATACCACCGCATTGGAAGGCCCGGATCCGGAATTTCTTCCTGGACCTCGATGCGCGCATCGACTCCTCGCTGTTCTCCTCGGCCAAGGGCATCCGCGAGCTCTACGAGCGCTACTCGACCTTCATGGACCGCTTCTATGTCGGGCGTTGGAAGCGCTGGGTGTTCATCGAGCCGCTGTCGGAGGCCGCGACCCTCGGCCTCGGCGGCCTGGTGGTGATGCTGACCCTCGCCATTCCCGCCTTCCGCGAGACCGCGGACGAGGACTGGCTGAAGAAGTCCGACCTCGCGGTGACCTTCCTCGACCGCTACGGCAACCCGATCGGCAGCCGCGGCATCAAGCACAACGATTCGATCCCGTTGGAAGATTTTCCGGACGTGCTGATCAAGGCGACGCTCGCGACCGAGGACCGCCGCTTCTACGAGCATTTCGGCATCGACATCGCCGGCACCGCGCGCGCGCTCGTCACCAACGCCCAGGCCGGCGGCGTCCGCCAAGGCGGCTCTTCGATCACCCAGCAGCTCGCCAAGAACCTGTTCCTGAGCAACGAGCGCACCATCGAGCGCAAGGTCAACGAAGCCTTCCTCGCGGTCTGGCTGGAATGGCGCCTGACCAAGAACGAGATCCTCAAACTGTATCTCGACCGCGCCTATATGGGCGGCGGCACCTTCGGCGTCGACGGCGCCGCGCATTTCTACTTCAACAAGTCGGCACGTGACGTGACGCTCGCCGAAGCCGCGATGCTCGCCGGCCTGTTCAAGGCGCCAACCAAATACGCGCCCCACATCAACCTGCCCGCCGCCCGCGCCCGCGCCAATGTCGTTCTCGACAATCTCGTCGACGCCGGCTTCATGACCGAGGGCCAGGTGTTCGGCGCCCGCCGCAACCCCGCCTTCGCGGTCGACCGCCGCTACGAGGCGTCGCCGAATTATTATCTCGACTACGCCTTCGACGAGATGCGCAAGCTGGTCGACACCTTCCCGAAATCCTACACTGAGCGCGTCTTCGTGGTCCGGCTCGCGATCGACACCAACGTGCAGAAGGCGGCCGAAGACGCGGTCGAGAACCAGCTGCGCCAGTTCGGCCGCGACTATCACGCGACGCAGGCCGCGACCGTCGTCTCCGATCTCGACGGCGGCATCCGCGCCATGGTCGGCGGCCGCGACTACGGCGCCAGCCAGTTCAACCGCGCCACCGACGCCTACCGCCAGCCGGGCTCGTCGTTCAAGCCTTACGTCTACACCACCGCGCTCCTCAACGGCTTCACGCCGAATTCGATCGTGGTCGACGGCCCGGTCTGCATCGGCAATTGGTGCCCGCAGAACTATGGTCATTCCTATTCCGGCGCGGTGACACTGACGCAGGCGATCACGCGCTCGATCAACGTTGTACCCGTCAAGCTGTCGATCGCGATCGGCCAGAAGGAGCAGCCGAAGGCGCCGAACCCGGCCAAGATCGGCCGCGCCAAGATCGTCGAGGTCGCGCGCCGCTTCGGCCTCAAGGCACCGCTGCCCGACACGCCGTCGCTGCCGATCGGCTCGGACGAAGTCACCGTGCTCGAGCACGCGGTGGCATATGCGACCTTCCCCAACCGCGGCAAGGCAGTGACGCCGCATTCCGTGCTGGAAGTGCGCACCGGCGCGGGCGATCCGGTCTGGCGCTGGGACCGCGACGGGCCGAAGCCGCGCCAGGCGATTCCCGCCTCCGTAGCCGCCGACATGGCTGGCATGATGAGCCACGTCGTCAGCGAAGGCACCGCGCGCCGCGCAGCGCTCGACGGCATTCCGACTGCGGGCAAGACCGGCACCACCAATGCCTATCGCGACGCCTGGTTCGTCGGCTACACCGGCAATTTCACCTGCGCGGTCTGGTACGGCAATGACGACTATTCGCCGACTAACCGCATGACCGGCGGCTCGCTGCCGGCGCAGACCTGGCACGACATCATGCTCGCGGCGCATCAGGGCGTCGAGGTCCGGGAGATCGCCGGTATCGGCATGGGCCAGAAGCTGCCGCCCGAGCGGATCACCAACGCACAGGCCAATGCGGCGCCGAAGGTGCTGGAGACCAAGCCCGGTCCGCCGCCCGTATTGACCAAGCGCGGCGCCGACGTTTTGGTGCGCGTCGAGAAGCTGCTGGATGACGCGGCCAGGACCGCGGCCAAAGCGGCCGCCACCGACCCCAAGCAAGCCAAACCGGCATCGTCCACGAGCGCGCTCGCCTTCCCGCAGAACTATGCGGAAGAGAATGCGAACGCATCCGCCCCGCGCAAGAACTGACCGAACAAGTGCGGCTGATCCTGATCACATTGACGGCCCTTCTGCTCGCAACCGTGGTGGGCGTCGGCGCGACCTGGATGACGACGACGCGCGGCACCGAGATCGGCGCGCTGACCATCGGCCCCTGGACCGCGCGTCCGCGCACCGGCACCGCCGACGTCGATCCCTATTCGCGCGCCACCATCGTGCGCAACGGCGAGCTGCCTATCGGCACCGGCGACGGCGTCGCCTTCACCGCCACCGCCGACGACAAGAAGAAGGTGCTCGACGGCCGCTGCGACGTCGTGGTCTCCGGCGTGACACCGCCGGCACGGTTCTGGACGCTGACGCTTTATGACCGCAAGGGTCATCTCGTTCCCAATTCGCTGCAGCGCTACGGCTTCACCAGCCAGGAGATCGTGCGGCAGTCCGACGGCTCGTTCGAGATCCGCATCGCCTCGCGCTCGCGCGCCGGCAACTGGCTGCCGACCGGCGGCATCGAACGCTACGCGCTGATGCTGCGGCTCTACGACACCCCGGTCGGCGTTGCCACGCGCACCCAGCGCGACGCGCCGATGCCCACGATCACGACGGCGGGCTGCTCATGATCCGGCTGTTGTTCACCATCGTTGCCGGCGTGGTGCTGGGCCTCGTGGTCCATCTCGTCAGCGTGCTGGCGTTGCCGCGGATCGCGACCCAGGACGCCTATTCGCGGCTGACGCCGATGACCAAGCTCAACGCGGTCACGCAGCTTCCGCTCGCGGATCCGCAGACCTCGCCGATGCCGTTCATGGACCCGGCCTTTGCGCTCGCGATCTGCCGCTACGATCTGTCGAACGGGCCGATCAAGCTGACGGTCCCCGTCAGCCAAGCCTATACCTCGGTGTCGTTCTACACTCGCAACGAGATCGCCTACTACGCCATCAACGACCGCTCGGCGGGCAAGAAGGTGATCGAGCTCGACCTGATGACCGAGCCGCAGCACAACGAGCTGCCCGAGGACGAAGAGGTCACCGCCGCCGACCGCCTGATCATCGATTCCCCCAGCACCACCGGCCTGATCGTGCTGAAGGCGCTCGCCCCCGAGCCCGGCCTGATGCCGCAGGCGCAGGCTTCGCTTGCGACCGCGAGCTGTGGACCGCAGACCGAGCCGCCGGCCAAGGCGGAAGCACCGCGCGGACGGCGCTGAGGCGCGGCTTCGGCGGCGCAAAAACAAAAAAATCGAAAAACAACCCCATGCACAGTAGCGGGGGCATTGAAATCATTAGCCATTTTTGTTGCACAACTAGGCGTTTGCCGAACCGATACATCCCTGCCCGTCGTGCTGTTCAGCTTTGACACGTCGGGCAAAACACTGGCAGAATGGCAGCATCGAAAGTTCACCCGCGCGGAGCAATCCGGCGCGGGTTTTTTCATGCCGGAGCGCAGGTGCCATGATCGAGAAACACTATTGTCCCCCGTGCAGGCGGGACTAGCGACGCTGATGTCCCGAGCACCGGGCTGTTACTTCAAGATCCTTGCTGATTCCAAATCCTCAATTCCGCTCGGTTTGGCGTCAACTGTTCCCGGTCACGGACGGCCGGTCACCAAGTGCTAAACGCGGAGATTGAGCAATGCCAAAGCATGACGAAACATCGAAGCAGCGGGAGAAGCGGGAACTCGACGAGGAATTGGACCGGCAATTGCAGCAAACCTTTCCGGCCAGCGATCCGCTGAAGATCACGCGGGGCTCAACTAAACCACAAGCAGCAAAGCCGGCTGCGCACGACGGCGAACGACGGCGCCGCTAGTCTATCGATCAGCCGACAGAGCGGGAGCCGTGGTCTCGCGGAAAGAAGGGTTCGCCGGCGAGCGATGAGCCGCGGTACGCGTCACGCCTTCGGGTCGGTGCCGATCAGCGGATTTGACATTGTGCGTTCAGAGCCGGCGGGAGGAACAACGAGAACGTCCACACTCAACGAACGCAGGACTTCTTCCGTTACGCTCCCGATCAACGCCCGAACCAATCCAGATCGCCCGTGCGTCCCCATCACCAGCATGTCAGGCTGCCTCTCCGAAACCGCACGGGTGATGACCTGCATGGGCCCGCCCTCGCCGACCTGGAGAGACCATCGTTGCGTGCCGAGCTTGTTCGCCACCAGAAACTTCGTCAGCTCCTCCGTTGCCTTCAGACGCTCGCTATCGACATATCCGCTGATGACGGCCGCGCTCGCACCGGATCGGACCAATCGCGCTTTCGTCATCGGCGAGAAGGCGTGAAGGATCGTTGTTGCGCCCTCTGTCAAGAGTCCGGTGGACAGCCCCACGCGGATTGCATCGGCGGATGTATCCGACATATCGACCGGCACCAGAGCGCGTTCATAGCGCCGCTGCGCCTCGTTGTTCACCATCAGAACCGGATACCTTCCTCCGCGAATTACACGCTCGATTGTGGTGCCTGTGAAGATGTCGCGCAGAAACTGCTTACGATGGGCTCCCATTACAACGAGATCCGCGTCGGCTGCTGCAGCCGCTCGCAATATCCCGTCAAAGGGATGGCCCTTGACCACGATCGGGTAGCACTGAACGTTTTGCAGCTCCGGCATGGATGCGATCTGCTCAACCAGCACCCGCTGTGCCTCACGCTCTTCGATGCGGATCAGCTCGGCTGGCTGATCCTCGTCGACGACATGAACAAGGTGCAGAGTTGCATCAGGGGAGCGCGCCAGGAGGCCGGCCTGCCGCAAAGCGCGATTGGACCGCGTCGAGAAATCTGTCGCAGCGACGATATTCATGTCAGAATCCTTACAATTGCGAACGGCCGCCGGCCCGATGGCCTGCCAAGCTCGACCAGCGCGGCAATTCGGTTGCCTTGCGGAGGGCCTATGACGCTGTTGCGTGCCAGCTTCGTTCGTCCGGTTTGGCCTGGACCGACGATCTGGAGCCGAGAAGCAACCAAGCATCGCGCCCCGCGAACATGCGGCGCACGATATCTTTCTCGCTCATAAGCAACTGTTGTACGCGGTGACGGAGGTGAACCTCCCAACGTCACCTTTTAGGATCGTGAGGAATTGGCGCTCGGCGGCGAGCGAATGCCTCGCGGAAGCCATCGGGATCTGAAATCCAGATGAACATGACCCATGAGGTCAGGACGAGCAGCGCGAAGAACACCGACATGAGAAACTCCCGGCTTTGGTTGCAGAAATGTTGAGGTACCATCCCGGACGATCTGAATCGTCCGGGTTACCGGCGGATCTGCAGCTGGGTCCTATAAATCCGGCGTCGTAGCGTTGTAGTCATCACTGCCTCTGTTTGCGGTGCGGCTCGCTTGCCAGCGGCATGTGCATTGCTCGCTCTGCCGGGCACCGAGCTTCCAGCCCTCGCGAACGCGGCATGGACTGAGTTCGGGGCTGATTGCCTCCGATCAGGCGGCCAACATGCAAAGACTTCGGCGAACTCGCCTACTACTCAGCGTCATGCATCATGTACTTAGAGGTGGGCATGCGATGCAGGAAATCAAATGCGACATTTAGCCTGGATTGACCGACTGGCCGGTCAAGGAACCAAAAAATCGCGCGTCTCGCGCTAATTGCCCTCTGGTCCGCGAACTTGCGCACTCTTTTCGGCGGTATCGCGAAATCGCGCTGCGCCCACCAATACGGTCAGCGCAATAGGCGTGGTTACCACGCCAAGCCCGATGATCAGGATTTCGTGCAGCACGGGCCTGCTCTGAAGTACCGAAAAGCAAACGATTGAAGCAGCTGCAATGAATACGGTGCCCAGCGTTGTCCCGAGCGTCGGCGCGTGGACCCGCTCGTAGAATGTGCCGAACCGCAAAAGGCCCAGCGAACCGACCAGTGTGGCGGCGGCGCCGACAAGAAGGAGAAATGCCGTGAGAGCAGCAGCCCAGGGCGGCAGGTGTTCGATGCCGTTCATTCCATCACCTCGCCGCGCAGCAGAAACTTCGCTAGCGCAACCGTACCAACAAAACCGAAGAGGGCCATGGCCAGAGCCGCCTCGAAATAGAGCGTTTCGCCGGATCGAATCCCGAACGTCAGAAGCAATAACATCGCGTTCACGGACAGCGTGTCGAAACCCAGAACGCGATCCTGTGCTCGCGGCCCCCGAAAGATGCGAGCCGCGCCACAGCCGATAGCCAACACCAGAAGTACCTGTGCGGCGACAAGCGCGTAGATCAGCAAGAGCTGGCTCATTCGAATATCTCCAGCAGATGGCGTTCGTAGCGCTGCTTGATCGTGCGGATCCACTCGGCTTCATCGACCAGGTCGAGAACATGGATCATCAACAAGCCCTTCTGTGCATCGAAATTCACCCACAGCGTTCCGGGCGTCGAGGTGATGATGCAAGCCAACATGGCCAGTCCGTAGGGATTGCGCATGTCGAGCGGAATGTTCACGAACCCGGATTTTCGCTGCCGGCGCCCAAAGCCGAGAATGATCCGGCCAACCGCCAAGTTAGAGCGGATGATATCAATCGCTACCCATCCCAACAGGCGAAGAAGGACGCCGGGTCGCCTGACGTGTGTGCTTGGCAGCTCCAGCACGGTGAGGATCTGCCCGCCGACGAGCGCGATCACACAACCGAGGAGGACATGTCCGACCGTGACTGCTTGATTGAGCAGCAGCCACAATGCGAGAAGACAGAAGCTCACCCGCGGAAAGGGTAGGAATCGCGTCATTCGCCACCCGCCTTTCGGCTGCCTTGGACCCTGATCTCCAGGACGTCGCTGACGTAGCCCGCCGGCGCGTGCAGCGATTGCGCCGTTGCCTGCATGAAACGCATCACCGGACCGGCGAGCACTGTCTGGGTGGCGCAAATGATCAACAGGAACATGATGGGCGCCATTTCGATCAGGCGCACACGCGGCACGGTGCGATCTGGCGAGGCCCAGAAGGAGCGGATACCTGCTCGGGTCAGCGCGACCAACGCCGCAAAACTGGATATGAGGAGCGCCAACAGGAGCGCCCATCCACTGCCGGGAACGGCACCACCCGGATGCATGTCTGAAGGTTGAAGCGCCGCCGTAAGCAGCGCGAATTTGGCTATGAACCCCGACAGCGGCGGAAGCCCGGCGATGACCAGTGCGCATCCGATAAAGGCGACGCCGAGCAATCCCATCGTGCCCACAATGGCCATGCCGACTTCCTCTTCGGTATCGTCCGCACCGTCGTCTTCTCCGTAAGCTTCTCGCGTGACGGCGATCACGTCAGCTCCCGGTTCGCGGCCGCGCTCGATGAGTTCGGCCAGAAGGAAGAACGCGCTGATGCCGAGAGTCGAGCTGACCAGGTAAAACAGTGCTCCACCGGTGACACTGACTTGCCCGGTCCCCGTGGCTGCCAGCACGGTTCCGGAGGATACGAGCACCGAAAAGCCGCCGAGACGGGCGGTCTCCTGGGATGCCAATGTGCCGATTGCTCCGAAGGCGATCGTCGCCACCCCGCCCCACAACAGCCAGTCACTGCCGAAGCCCGCTGACGCGCCGCTGCCCTCACCGAAAAGCAGCAGCGATAGACGCAGGATGATATATACGCCGACCTTGGTCATGATCGCAAAGATCGACGCCACCGGTGGACTCGCGGCTGCGTAGGCCGTCGGTAGCCAGAAACACAGAGGCCACATGCCGGCCTTGAGCAGGAAGGCCACGGCCAGCATGCCGGCGCCTGCTTCGAGCAAACCGCGGCTCTCCGCAGCGATTGCAGGTATCCGCGCCGAGAGGTCCGCCATATTGAGCGTCCCGGTGACGCCATAGATCAGGCTGACCCCGATCAGGAACAATAGAGACGCGACCAGATTCACGACGATGTAGTGCAACCCAGCCTTCACCCGTGCGAGACCGGACCCATGCAGCAGAAGTCCGTACGAAGCGGCCAGCAATAACTCGAAGAAGACAAACAGATTGAAGAGATCGCCGGTCAGGAAGGCACCATTGAGGCCCATCAACAGAAACTGAAAGAGCGGATGGAAATGCGCGCCTGTCCGGTGCCAACGGGCAAGAGAGAACACGAGCGACGCCAGCGCCAGGATGCTGGTCAGGAGCAGCATGAGCGCGGAGAGCCGATCGAGAACGAGGACAATTCCGAACGGAGCAGGCCAATCGCCCAGGCGATAGACTTCCCTGATTTCGGGATGACCCGAATCAGACATTCCGAGCAAGATCACCGCGACACAAACAAGTGCAACCGTTGTGGCGACGTTGACCGCAGCCACGATGTTGCGGTGCCGCTCTCCATTCAAGAGCAGCATGCCTGCGCCGGCAAGCAGGGGCAGGACGATGGGCGCAACAACCAGATTTGCAATTCCGCTCACGCCTCGGGCTCCTGACCATCGACGTGATCGGTGCGCGCCAGGCCGCGCGACGCGAGGAGAACGACAAGGAACAACGCGGTCGTCGCAAAACTGATGACGATTGCAGTCAGTACGAGCGCCTGTGGTAGCGGGTCAGCATGTTTCGTTGCATCCCCGATCTCCTTTGCGATCAGCACCGGCGCTCCCGTCCGCACCCGTCCCATGGCCACAATGAAGAGATTGACCGCGTAAGAGAGCAACGAAAGCCCGATGATGACTTGAAACGTGCGCGGCCTGAGGATCAGCCACACTCCGGACGCCGTAAGCGCACCTATGCCGATGGCCAGGCTAAGCTCCATTACACCAACTCCTCTTTCGCTCGCTCATCGTGCGCGCGTTGCCCCGCCTGGAGCGGCACGCCATAGCGACGCAGCGATTGATGCGCGATTGCGATGAGCATCAGAACCGTGGCGCCGACGACGAGCGAGAACACACCGATATCGAAAAGAAGAGCGCTGGCCGTGGGGACGCGACCGAGCAGAGGCAGTTCGGCATATGCAAAGTACGAGGTCAGGAAGGGGTGTCCGAAAACGCAGGCGGCAGCTCCCGCACACCCTGCCAGCAAGAGGCCGAAACCCATCCAACGCACCGGCATGACGTGAAGACGAGCTTCCACCCACACCGTGCCGCGAGCCATATACTGCAGGATGAACGCTGTTGCCATTGCGATGCCGGCGACGAAGCCCCCGCCCGGAAGGTCGTGCCCGCGCAAGAGAAGGAAAATGGCCACGACGCCGATCACGGGAAACAGCAGGCCCATCATCAATGCCGCGGTAGCAAGCGTGTCCTTGGCAGTGTCGCCCTTCTGTCGATCGGGATGAGCCTCGTCGTGGGCATCCTGGACATGCTGCTGTTCGGGAACGGGAATGCTTTCGGGGGCCGGACGGAAACGGCGCAAAAGCGCGAAGACGGTCAGTGCGACGACCGCAAGCACGGTGATCTCGCCGAGCGTATCGAATCCGCGAAAATCCACCAGGATGACGTTCACCACGTTGGTTCCGCCCCCCTTCGTGTAGGCGTTTTCCACGAAGTATCGCGAAATGCTGTGATTGTCCGGGAGCTGCATGGCCGCCAGCGCAAGGGTGGCCAAACCGAGCCCGGCGAGGAGCGCGATGGAGAAGTCGCGAACGCGGTGCCAGCGAATGCTGTCGGGCGCCTCGGCCGGGCCTGGTCGCGCAATGCGTTTCGGCAACCACCGCAAGCCGAGCAACAGGAGAACCGTCGTAACCGTCTCAACGACGATCTGCGTCAGCGCGACATCGGGAGCGGATAACCAGACGAAGCTGACGCAGGTGACGAGACCCGCGGTCCCGAGCAGTATCAGCGCCACCACCCGATGAAATTTGGCCTGGACCGCGGCCCCCACCGCGCAGCCAACGCCCACCACCCAGAGTAGTCCAAAGACGAGGTCGAATTCCCTCCCTGACGGTCCCGTCAGCGAAAGGCCGCTGGCGTAGAGGGGCAGCAGGGCAGCGACGAACGCCACGCCAGCCAACAGTCTCAATTGTGGTTGGAGACGCCTCGTGCCGAGATTGGTGGCGAGCCATCGTGCAAGCCGCCAGGACAATGTCACCAACACCCAGTCAAAGATCCGCTTGCCATTGATGCGACCGAGCAAGGGCGGTCCCTCATGCGCGAGCAGGTAGGAGCGCAGCATGACGTAGACGCCCAACCCACCGGCCATCGCTACGATGCTCATCAGAAGTTCAGGCGTAATTCCGTGCCAGAGACGAAGGCTGTACTCCGGCATCGCGGAGCCGAGAACCGCCCGAGCAGCCGTATCGAGGATCGGCGCCACTGTGAGAGCCGGCGCGACACCGACGATGAGGCATGCCAGCACGAGCAGTTCGGCCGGAAGTCGCATCAACAGGGGCGGCTCATGTGGAACGCGTGGCAAGCCGGTTGGAGCCGGGCCGAAGAACACGTCGCGAATGAAGCGCAGCGAATAGGCAACCGTGAACGTGCTGGCGAGAGTGACGATGTACGGCAGCGCCTGATCGACGAGGGAATTGTCATGGACCTCGATCGTCTCGGCAAAAAACATTTCCTTCGACAGAAAACCATTCAGCAGCGGCACTCCCGCCATTGCCGCGGCAGCCACCATGGCCAGCGTCGCCGTAATCGGCATGAAGGCCCACAGCCCGCTAAGGCGGCGGATGTCGCGCGTGCCGGTTTCGTGATCGATGATGCCGGCCGCCATGAACAGCGATGCCTTAAAGGTCGCGTGGTTCATGATATGGAAAATCGCCGCGATCTGTCCGAATGGGGTATCGAGTCCGGTCAAAAGCGTGATCAGTCCGAGATGGCTGATCGTCGAGTAGGCCAATAGCCCCTTCAGATCCTGCTGGAACACGGCGAGAAAGGCGCCCAGAAAAAACGTGATCAGGCCGATCGAGCCCACCAGCCACAGCCATTCATTCGTTCCACCCATTGCCGGCCAGAGCCGCACTAGAAGGAACACTCCGGCCTTCACCATTGTTGCCGAATGGAGATAAGCTGAAACGGGAGTTGGAGCGGCCATCGCGTGCGGCAGCCAGAAATGAAACGGGAACTGGGCGCTTTTTGTGAGAGCGCCGAGAAGGATTAGAACGAGTGCGGGGACATAAAGCGCGTGCGAACGGATCGCGTTTCCGGAAGCCAGCACCTGCTCCAGGTCATAGCTGCCGACGATGTGCCCGATGAGCAGCACGCCGGCGAAGAGGCAAAGCCCACCCGTCGACGTGATCACCAGCGCCATCCGCGCGCCGTCTCTCGCCGCCGCGTTGTGGTGCCAGTAACTGATCAGCAGGAATGAAAAGAGACTGGTCAGCTCCCAGAAAAAAACCAGTTGGAGCAGGTTGCCGGAGAGCACGATTCCCAGCATTGCTCCCATGAAGGCGAGCAGCAGGGAGAAGAACCGCGGAACGGGATCACTGGGTGACATGTAGTACCGGGCATACAGCACCACCAGAAAACCGATGCCGGTGATCAGCATGGCGAAGGCCCATGCGAACCCGTCAAGCCTCAGCACAAATGCGAGTCCAAGTTCAGCGACCCAGTCCGTTCGCCACCCGACAACGCCGCCATTCGTCACGTTCGGATAAGCCGCACCGATGAGGCAAAAAGCTGTAAGTGCGACCGCTCCAGCGAGCCATGCCTCAGCGTTGCGTGCATTGACCCGCAAGAGCGCCGCAATAAAGCTTCCTGCGAAAGGAAGGACGAGAACGGCAAGCAGGAACATTTGCGTTCATTGCCCCAGGCTGCGAGGTGGAGAGATGCTTTCGCTGATCCTCAATTGCTTAGCCGAGGCGGATCGATATCTCCACTGCTAGATTTTAGCGCCATTGTGATGGTTTGGCCGGAAACCGCCATTCCGGCGGACACTGGCTCCGCGATTGAGCGGTTCAGATCCAGTGTGGAAGGGTGCCAGTCGCGGCGGCAACGACGGCGGCGAGAGCGCCCAGCAACGCACAGAATCCGCAGAGCGCGATCCCCCGCCAGCCACTCATCTCGACCGGCTCGGTGTCCTCAGCTGGGCTGACCTCGGAGCGGTATCGCATGTCATGGCGCCCGTTCAGTGTTCCATCGCCAGGTGCAAGCGATCGATGCCGACTATAATAATGGTTCTGTAGAACTACGGCTCACATTCACGTCAAACCGCCGCCCGGGGCCTACCGGTGCGACAAGAGCGATCGCCTGCAGCAACGTCAGCCTGTCCATCCCACGCGGTGTAATCTTCGACGCACGTTCTTGCGCAGCTGGGTAGACCCGCGTGCTTGTTCGATGTCTCACTTCAATGACGCTCCTTGTCTCCTCTCGATATTTCGCGTGCACAGGTGCTGTGCGGTTTCGTCGCAATGTTTCCAGGGAAATGAACCACTATAGTCAGAGCATCATGGCTTATGTCATCGACATTGATGCGCGCACCGCGCGTTTTGCTCTTCACGCCGGCCGCCTCCAAGCAGGCGGTTAGCCGGGCGGTGTTCGCGCCGTCCGGGCTCTTTTCCAGCTTTCGTGACCTCCACTCGAGAGGTCGTCTTGAAGCAGAAGGAGTGCGCCGTGCTGCCTCTTCCAAAAATTGCACTGACCTCATCAGACTATCCGCGGCTCGAACAGCTCGCCCGGCTCGCCGTCCAAAAAGGAGATTTGGACGGGATATTCCTCATGGGCGAAATCAACCGCGCCGATATCGTCGCGGACGAAACGGACAACGTCCGTCCTTTCGTGACGATCGGATCATGGGTCACCCATTGCACGAATTGGGGCGCTCCGCGTCGCACCGTGCAACTGGTCTGGCCTGAGGAGTGCTGGTCGGATCCCGCCTGCATTTCGGTGTTGACCCCGCTGGGTACAGCTTTGATCGGACTGCGGCTCGGCGATCAGATGCCGTACTTCGTCGCCGGATGTCTGAATGTCGTCAGGGTCCAAAGCCTGACCCCATCGGATTCAAAGGTCGTCCCATTCTTCCGGAGAGGGCCGACGCGGTCAGGCAACCCATTCGATGACGACCCCGGACCAACTGCAGCATAGGAGCGACCAATGCGCAATTTCGAAGCTGAGAGCCGGCGAGAACAGCCGGCGTTGCCGCCGATCAAGATTACTGAGGACGAATCACGGCGCCTCAGTTCCTTGGCCAATTCGAGCATGGATCTGTTTCCGCGAGTGGCCCATTTTCTGGCTCGAGAGATGGAACGTGCCACGGTGACGGACGAGAACAACTTGCGAGGCGTGATCAGGATGGGATCGAAAGTGACCTATCGCGATGACGAGACGGGTGCGAGCCGAGAGATCGTGCTGGTCTATCCGCATGAGGCAAACATCGAGCTCAGTCGGATCTCGGTCCTGACGCCTGTTGGAGCGGCCTTGATCGGCCTATCGCCGGGACAGCGGATCGACTTCGAGACGCCCCACAAGCGCACCAGGGGCCTGACCGTTCTCGCTGTGTCCGAATAAGGCGCGTACGTTAAGTCAGACCGAGCATCGCCGTCTTGCGATGTGGGCGCGTAGTCCCGAGGACGTCGCGCCCGGATCTGGCCCTTCGTATGAATTCGACAGCGCACACGCCTTGGTTTCGTAGCGCTGTGGATCACCGCGCCTCTCACTATTGCAGGACTGGTCGCCCAACGACTCTGCGCGGCTTCGATCCATCATAGTGAGTTTGCAACGCGGTGTGCCCCCCCCCAGAGGACCGGGGCTCAGGGGTCGTAAAAGTCGTTCACGAGGACGTCTCAAGTCGCGGCCGTGCGGTTGATCTACACACTCGCTCTTTGGAAAAGGACAGGAACATTCCTGCGATTGCCAAGTTTTCCCGATGCCCTTCCCCAAGGGCGACCCCGAGTGGCCCCAGCTCCATGCCCCCCAATAGCCCCGCGAGCTGGGGCCCGTTTTTTTTCGAAATTTGGGCTGATAACGGGAACCAAGAACCACTTCTTTGGTTGGGCATCATTCGCAACCGCACCTCAAATAACGTGGTGCCGACACACGAAGGACCTCAGCTGGCCCAGCCCCGAGCTGAAGCCCTTCTTGTGTCGTGCGCGCATTTTTAAGCCGAATTCGGAACGAATATTCGACCCTTGAATCATTCCACGTCAGCTAAGTGTCGGATGTCCAACCGTGTCGCGCTTAAATCAGTTCGCCCGTGAGGCCGCAGCGGCATTGCTGCGCATGGCAAAAACAACAAAAAATCCCACGGTCGCTGCTGGCTTGGTCCAGCGTGCGGCAGACCTGAAAGACCGCACTGGCGAGCTTCCTGCCATTGATGTCGAGGCCATGGCCGAAGAGCCGCCCAAGCCCTTGACGAAGAACTAAGCTGCCTCGGTCGGAGAAGGCTTCGTCCACTCCCCTCAGGACTGAGCGGGCGGAGTTCCGGTATTCAGAAGTTGAGCTACGGCGGTCACGATTTGCGCAGGTGCAAATGGCTTGGTCAGCAAGATGCTGTTGGGCACGCCGTGGGCGGGCCATTGATCGGCCGCCGCGCCTGTCATGTAAATCACAGAGATGTCCGGATTTAGCTCCCTGGCGCGATGGCCGACTTGCCAGCCATCGAGCTTTCCGAACAAATTTATATCGGTAACGAGTGCGCGATACTTGGTTTGGTTGCCCTGCAGAAGACTAACTGCATCCTCCCCGCTGACGGCGACTTCGGCTTCAAAGCCGCCATCTGACAATGCGTCGGCCACCATGTCGCGGATAAGCTGTTCGTCTTCGACGACGAGGATAGTAACTCCCGTCCCTTGCATGCTGGCCCCCTGCGCACCCCGCTGTGCGATCGGGAAGGAACTCGCGATAAAGAGTTATGTTCCATTTTGAACACAGGGAGCAAGGGTCCCCCGCCCAACGGATGTCAGCTCGACTTCAGGAGTGCAGCTTCTTGCGCAACTTCCCGATCAATTCGCGAAAGCCCGCGACATACTCTTGGAGGATGCGCCACCGGGCCTCGTCGCCCTCGCTGACCAGCCGCACGGCCGCAGGCGGCCCTGATCCAGATCGATCTTTTAACTCTCTCAGGGCTGCGGCGGGTCTTCTGGCGGGCTTGGTGGCGGCAGTCCGTATTCCAAGGCGCGCTTTGCCGCCAGCTTTCTGTAAGCCGCCGCCTGGTTCAACAGCTGAGTTTTGAAGGTCGAATCCTGCTCGCCCGCCGCCAATTTCTCCAGACTGACGGCACGCTCCAGGTATTCGTTCAACAGTTTCATCGCCGCCCCCGGCTTTTTTCAGACCCTTAAAAATCTCACGGCGCGAAAAAAGGTCAAGCGGGGAAGTCCGGCTACCGATCCACTCCCTCAGGATGAGCGCAGTATGGGAATCCTGGTGCCCGTTGAGGCACCAGGCAGTCAGGGAAGGGATAACGGCTAAGGCCCAGAGAACGGACGGTGCTACGGTGGCCGCCGCCGGCCAGCGGTCAGGATAGTACCGCTGGTCAGACCCTGGTCATTCAAACTGATCCAGAATCTCTCGCACCTTCAGCGCCAGTTTTGCTTGCGAGATTGGCTTCTCCAGCAGGTTGACACCTTCATCAAGCCTTCCCTGATGGACCACGGCATTACGCGAATAGCCCGTCATGTACAGGATCTTCAGTCCCGGTCTAATTTGATGCGCGCGCCTGCCGAGCTCGCGACCATTGATCCCCGGCATGACCACGTCAGTGAGAAGAAGGTCCACCTTCGAATCGTCTTGCAGGAGAATGGTCAGAGCGGCCTGAGCGCTGCGGGCCGAGAGGACGCGATAGTTGAGATCCCGCAGGACGTCAGAAATATAGACGCGCAGATCCTCATCGTCCTCGACGACGAGAACGGTCTCGGATAGCTCACCCTCGGCAATTTCCTCAGGTGCGATTTCTTCGGGCCGTGTGCTTCCGGAGAAGCGCGGAAAGTACATCTTGATGGTGGTGCCCTGCCCCACCTCGCTGTAGATTTTTGCGTGGCCTCCGGATTGCTTGACGAAGCCGTAGACCTGGCTCAGGCCAAGGCCGGTGCCGTGGCCCGGCTCCTTTGTCGTAAAGAAGGGCTCAAAAGCGTGACTGAGAACGTCCCGCGACATTCCGCCTCCGGTGTCAGTCACGCAAATGGCGACGTACTGACCGGGCGCCAGTTCAGGATTGAGCCGGCAGTAATCATCGTCGGCGGAGATGTTGGCTGCTTCCAAAGTCAGCTTTCCGCCGTCGGGCATGGCGTCACGAGCGTTGATTGCCAGGTTGACGATGGCTGACTCCAGATGATTGGCGTCGGCTTCGATTTCCCAAAGACCCGCACTTCCGACGGTCTGGACTTCGATGCGCTCTCCGAGCGTGCGCTGAAGGAATTCCTGCAGGCCATTGACGTAGTTGTTTACGTTGATTGGCTTGGGATCGAGCGCTTGTCGGCGCGAAAATGCCAACAAGCGACTGGTTAACGCCGCGGCTCTCTGTGCGCCGCGCTTCGCGTTTGCGAGCGCCCGGTTCAGATTGGCTCCGGGCGCCTTGGCGTGCCGCTCAGCTGTTTCGAGATTGCCAAGGACGATCATGAGCAGATTGTTGAAGTCGTGCGCGATGCCACCGCTGAGTTGCCCCACCGCTTCCAGCTTTTGGGATGCGGCGAGTTGCTCCTGAACGTACTTGAGCTCGTCCTCGGCGCGCTTCCGGTCCGTAACGTCGCGCGTGACTTTGGCGAACCCGACAATGTTTCCGGCCTCGTCCGTGATGCGATCGATGATGACGGATGCCCAGAAGCGGGAGCCGTCTTTTCGCAGGCGCCAGCCTTCCGCCTCGAAGCGACCATGCTCCGCCGCCTCTGAAAGCGCACGCTTGGGCACACCGAGTTCGATGTCTTCGGGCGTGTAAAAAGCGCTAAAATGCTGACCGATGATCTCCGGCGGCGCGTAGCCCTTGATCCGCTCTGCTCCGGGATTCCAGGTTGTCACGTTGCCCAGTGGGTCGAGCTGAAAGATCGCGTAATCGACCACGGACTCGATTAGCTGGCGATAGCGCCGCTCACTATTGAGAAGCTCTTCATGGGCTTCCTGACGTTCGGTAACATCTCGCGTGACCTTGGCGAAGCCGATCACTTCGCCGGCTTGATTGCGGACGGCATCGATGATGACCGATGCCCAGAAACGGCTTCCGTCCTTGCGGACTCTCCATCCTTCGGCACTGAAGCGGCCTTCTCGTGCTGCGACGCTCAAGGCGCGCTCTGGAAGCCCATTGGCGCGATCATCTGGCGTATAGAAGGATGCGAACGACTTGCCGATGATTTCGTCGGGCGAGTAGCCCTTCAACCGCTGGGCACCGGAGTTCCAGCTGCGGACTGTGCCGTCGAGGTCGATCATGTAGATGGCGTAATCAACGATTGCGTCAATGAGCAGTTGAAGGCGCGCAGTATCGTCGATCCCGTCAAGTTTTGACTGATGGGCTTGCAAATGGTCGACTCCGGTGTCGGGGGAAACCGTTTAACCGTTAAGTCTTTTTATTGTTCCGTGGTGCTGCTTCGTGCGTTGCATGCCTCTGTCGGGATCTGGATCTCAGTTGTACCAGTGAGGGAGCGAGGATCTCAACCATCAGGCGGCGCTCCGATCAGTGCTCCTCGGTCGGATACACTCATTTGCAGGGTGTGATGCTCCGCGTTGCGGTCAGCTTGATCCAGGGACGGGCGGCGCCGAACGTCCCTTTCGGCATGACCGGCACTCCAGCGACGCCTCCAGCTTCCATATCAGCGGATCGCTTGTGCGGCAGAGACGAGCATGATAGAAAAAGCCATCGGGTCAAACACAACCGCCCGACCAGCTTTCGAGCCAAGCGTTGTTTCGCTCCATTATGGAGGTGAAACATGTCTTGCGACAGCACCACTGGCTCAATCGGCACATCCAGCGCAGCCTTCGTTCCTTCTCCAAGCCCTGCATGGTTCTGGAAACTCACGCTCGCGCTGCTGGACGGCATCACACGGCGCTGCCAATACGACGAGCTTCTCGAACTGGATGACCGGCTTCTCGCGGACATCGGCTTGTCGAGAACAATCGTTGGGGAAGCTCGACGGTGTTACTTCTCAGGTTGGCGCGACAAATCGGATATTGTCGATTTCTGTCGGTGAGCGCCCCACACCTGCGCGTGCGAAGGCGGCGCGTCTGCTTGTCCCTGTGGATCAGACGGCCGCCAGGCTCGTGAAAGGCCGAAGGACTTTTTGACCGCGATCTTGACGTCTTCTCAGAAGTCCAGCTTGTCGCGTATGGCATCAATTCCGGCTTTCGCGCACGCTTCGTCCGCGTCACCGCCCGGCGCGCCGGACACGCCGACCGCTCCGACCAGGGAGCCGCCGGCTTCAACGATCAGTCCTCCGGCAATGACGACCGCTCCGGGAAGGTTGCGAATGCCCGCCTGCATCATCCCCGGCTGGCTGATCGCATTGAGCTCGGTCGTGCTGGTCTTGAACGAGGCTGCTGTCCACGCCTTGCCTGCTGCCGTCGAGGGCGTGTGAGGGCCTGCAAAGCGATCGCGCAACATCACTTGCGTGACGCCGAAGCGATCGACGACGGCAACTGCAACCTGGTATCCACGGGTGCGGCAGTTCGCCAACGCAGCGCGCGCAAGATCGAGCGCCAGTTCTGGACCGAGCGATTTGTAGGCGACCAGACCTTCCTCCGCCCGTACTGGGCAGATGGACGCAATCAGCAGGGCCGTCGCGACCGACAGGCATCGAACGTTCATGGCAATCTCCGGCATAGGTGACCAAAGGCCTATTTGCTCTCACCATATGTCAGATCATCGAACAGGGTCACGCTATCTGCCTTGGTCCACAGGCCGATCATGCCCGCGTCCGGAATGGTGGCGTCTTCCACCTCGAACAATTGCTTTCCGTCATAGCTCACCTTGAACCGACTTCCTGCAAAGTCGCAGCGCAGCAGGTGCCATTGCCCGGACGACACCGGCGCGCTGACGCCATAGCCGCCTCTGCGACCCACGATCTCGAGCGACATTCGAACGCCATTGATCGTCTTGTAGAGAACGACATTGTCCTCCAGCGCGTTAGCCCGGACCACGTAGTAATTGTCGGCATCCTTCGCACGCCAAATGACTCCCGCGGCGCGATCCTCGGAGCCGGCAACGGCCTTGAATTTCACCTCGACGAAGCCGTCACGGATGGACGTATCGCGCTTGATGGCGAGGGGAAACGTCGCCCGTCCGGATTGCTTGAGAACGTTCGGCTTGCTTGGCGCCGTAGCCTCGGCCTCGACGGTCCATTTCGGCTGTCCCTTGCCGGTCATCGTCAAAGTCCACCCGTCGGGCGAAGTTCCGACAGCAGCGCTGTCGAAATTCAGGGTCTCGGCCATGGCATTTCCTTGTATGGAGCTTTTTTTGTCAAGGAGTTCCCCAGGGCTGCAAACCTTTTGTCCTTCGTCAGTTTCTTTGTTC
>NZ_JBVVPP010000018.1:0-107072 GCF_055811315.1 Bradyrhizobium sp. MI1.4
GTCGGCGGCGCGACCGAGGTCGAGGTGAAGGAGCGCAAGGATCGCGTTGATGACGCGATGCATGCGACCCGCGCGGCTGTGGAAGAGGGTATCGTCCCGGGCGGCGGCGTCGCCCTGCTCCGTGCTTCCGAGCAGCTCAGGGGGCTGCGCACCAAGAACGACGATCAAAAGACCGGCGTCGAGATCGTGCGCAAGGCACTGTCGGCTCCCGCCCGCCAGATCGCGATCAACGCCGGTGAAGACGGTTCCGTCATCGTTGGCAAGATCCTGGAGAAGGAGCAGTACGCCTATGGCTTCGACTCGCAGACGGGCGAGTATGGCAACCTGGTCACCAAGGGCATTATCGACCCGACCAAGGTCGTGCGCACCGCGATCCAGAACGCTGCCTCCGTGGCGGCGCTGCTGATCACTACCGAGGCCATGGTCGCCGAGCTGCCGAAGAAGAACACCGGCGCGCCCCCAATGCCTCCGGGCGGCGGCATGGGCGGCATGGACTTCTGATCCAACTTTGTCTGAAGTGAAATCCCCGGCAGAAAAATGCCGGGGTCTTTTTTTGCTTGCGCTTTTTCAAGTTCGTTACTCTGCCAGTATAAACAGACCATACCGAACGACGTTGCGTGCCCCGATGACAAGCAAGTGCCGGAGATAGGAATCGCCTTGCTTCGTTATGCGGCCGAGCCGGTCTTTCCCGCCGGTGGAGGTCAAGTTAGGCGCCAGGCCCAGCCAAGCCGCGAACTCTCGCCCGGAGCGGAACATGGTCGGGTCCGGCACGGTCGCGGCGAGGGCCGTGGCCGTTATGGGACCGATGCCGGGAATCGAGGACAGCAACTTCGCCATCGGATTTACTCTCTGAATGTCAGCCAGCTCACGCTCGATGGCCTCGGCCTGCCGGTCCAATTCCTTCAGTTGGTTCACAAGAACAGTCACTGCGATGCGGGCATGGGTCGGTAGCGTCAGCTCCTCATCGTTCAGCAAGTCCACCAGACCATCCACTCTTTGCCGGCCTTGCCCGATACCGAATTCAGCAAAATGAGCTCGGCTCCGGTCTCAGCCAAGGCTTGATCTTGGGGGGCCTGAGGTCGTCAGAGATGTAGTCGGTCGAAGGAGGGTATGGCGCAACAGTCGGCGAGACGGGGCCGGAAGAACCAGGTGTACTCATCGTGCCCAGAGCACGCGTTTATGATTTGGTTTCGGTCCGCGAACTCCCATACGGGCCCGCAGCTTCATCGCTGCACCATCAGAGGCCGGACAGATGGCAGCATCCGACTACGTGCCGATCTTCTTCAAAAATCGCTTGCATCTCGCGGGGCGTCCACAGATGAGTACGTGGCCTAATTTTCAAGCCAATTGACTTCATCTTGTCCCTCTCACGGCCTACGAGCCGCCTAATTTTTGCTCGTTTCAGGCTTGCACAAATTTATCAAACATTCGCGAGGAGAAGGGCGGATGAGCGGTAACACCGATCTCGAAAGCAAAGTCGTCGCTGCGATGCGACAATATCGCGGGGCCCTCACACGGGTGGAACATCTGGAACGAGAGGATTCCGACGCGCATCGAGCACTGACGCGCACGCTCGTCGATTTGCGTCATGCCATGCGAGGCGAAGCGGCGCCGAATCTCAAGGACAGCCTATTCGAGACCGGCGCGACAGTCGTTGCGCGGTCTGACGAAGCGCGAAACGCCCTGGTGGAGGCGACTGCGAAATTAGAGTTCGCCCGCCTAGCGTTGGCCGCCCTAGAACGGCAATTAGGATACATCCGTTTCGATGGGACGAATCACAAATAGACACCGGCGGCTTGTCTGAACGGACGACCTGTTTCAGAGAGTTGGATCGGGTGGCAAACAACTGATGCGCTCCAGCGTGAGAGTGTCTCACACTATCAAAACCCTTTCCGATCAATTCGGAGCGCCGGCATTCGCATCGACGGGCTCGCGTTCCAGCCAAAATCCGGCTCCTTGAAACCAGACCTTTTCTGCATCGTCGGAGCCGGGATCACCGACGTGCAGCGCGCGAATCGGAACCTTGCCAGGCGGCAGGCCTTCGAGCGCGGCATGCAGACGTTTTCCAGCATTCTCGTCGCGTCCACCCATGCAAGGATAAACAGACACGGCACCAATCGAAGAGGCCTCGAACTGGTTTCGACGCCGGACCACATGGAGAAGAAAGCCCCTCCAGGATTCATCGGTCAGCGGCATCATAAGCCGGCCGCCTTCGGCAAGGCGATCGAGCCAGCGCCGGGATGGGTGGGTGGATCCGGCGAATGCGATGACCACATCGAGTTCGCCGACGTCCACCGTCCGGCCATCGCCCGAGATGACATCGACGTGCGGCCAGGTCGCGAGGTTCGCCCGGGCCTGCGAGGGCAGCATTGGGTCGGTTTCAACCGCCGTCACGCGACCAGTGGAGCCGACAATCTCGGCCAGTACCGCGGAATAGTACCCGGTCCCGGCGCCGACCTGGAGCACGCGTTCGCCCCGCGCGATGTCGAGATGCTCCAAGTTGCGCGCCCAGAAGCTGGGCATCCCATTGTTGAGATTGCGGCTCGCGTCGATCGTCACGAGAACGTCATGATAGACCCAGCGCGGGTCGGTATCGGGGGTCAGGAATGCGTCGCTGTACGGGTCCGAGATGATGCGCCACGGCCCAAGGCCCACGAATTGCTCGCGAGGAACAGACGCAAATGCCTCGATCACATGGGGGTTGCGCTGGACCGGGACTTTGTATCGCAGGTCTTCTGCATACCAGCGGCGCGCCGCTGCCAACGTGTCGTCCATGCACTGGGCTCGGTGAAGCGCATATATCGTGTGACCATGGAAACATTGACGATAGCTCCCAAAGCTGATGACCGGGGTGCCCACGCGGCTGATGTCGCGTCCGCCATCGATGCAATGTCCGACGTCGACCTCGTGCGACTAGAAGCTCTGGCGCGGCTGTGGAGCCGCGACTTGCCGGGAGGACTCGGCTGGAGCGACATCCTCCACGAAGCGATTGCACGCGCCCTCGACGGCTCGCGCCCCTGGCCGCCCGACGTCCCCATCCTGGCGTTCCTGTCGGGCGTCATGCGCAGCATCTGCAACGACCATTGGCGGCGTGCGCGGCTCGAGCAAAGGCTACTTGTGAGCCGCGATGATCCGGACCAGCGAAGCTGGTCCTGTGAGGAAGCCGATGAGGTGCCCGATCCTGAGCGGGTCCTTGCCGCCGCACAGACGCTGGCCAACGTCTATCGGCTGTTCGAAGCCGATCCGCTAGCGCTGAAGATCATCGCGGGCATGGCTGACGGCCTGGCGGTCAGGGAGATTTGCAGGGTCTACGATATGTCCGAGCTCGACTACGACACGACGCGACGGCGGATGCGACGCCCCTTGCTGCGCCATCAACAGAACTGGAGCAAGTGATGACACGCTGGCACCCTGCTCTCGATTTGGCCCGCCTGCTCGACTCATTGAGCAAGGAAGTCCTCGCAGCGACCGATGAGGAGGTACGGCAGACCTCCGCTCTGCAAGGATGGACAATCGCCAACACCGCCCGCGTGGTCAGAGAAGTGATCAAGGCCGCGCACGGGACGTGAGTGGGAGCCTTAATCGAAATTGTGATCTGAGCGAGACTGATGCCAAGCGACGGCCGATGCGCGCGGGCCGCGGCTCGTTGCACAATCAGCGGCATTGAGCGAGCCGGAGGGAAGATGCGGCATCGCTCACGCGCCGCCGAATTTCCAGACCGGGATTCCGAGCTTCTTGGCCTTATCGGCGAGATTGTCTTGAATACCAGTGCCGGGGAAGTGCAACACGCCGATGGGTAGGGTCTCCAGCATCGCATCGTTGCGTTTGAACGGAGCGCCCTTGGCATGCTTCGTCCAGTCGGGCCTGAAGGCGATCTGCGAAACCTTGCGATTGTCGGCCCACTTGGCGGTGATCAGCTCGGCGCCCTTGGGCGATCCGCCGTGCAGCAGCACCATGTCCGCATGCTTGGCATGCACCTGGTCTAGTTTAGCCCAGATCAACCGGTGATCATTGAAGTCAAGTCCACCGGTCAGCGCCACCTTCGGTCCTGCAGGCAGAAGCACCTGGTTGTCGGCGCGCTTCTTCGCGGCGAGGAAATCGCGGCTGTCGATCATCGCCGAGGTCAGATTGCGGTGGTTGACCTTCGACCCGTTGCGCGGCCGCCAGGCGGAATGGGTGTGGCGTTCGAACTCGTCGGCGGCCTGGTCGCGCATCAGTTCGAAGGCGTTGCGTCGCTCGATCAGCGTCTGCCCTTCCGCCGTCAATCGCTCCAGCTCGACGGATTTGATCTCGCTGCCGTCCTGCTCCCGCTGCGAGCGCTGCTGCGCCAGCTCGTTGTCGTCGAGCTCGCGCTCGATCCTGTCGACGGCACGATGGAAGACGTTCGCCGTCGACCAGAGCAGGTCTTCGAGGTCCGGCTCAAGACGGGTATCGGACAGCGTCACCACCAGGGCATCGAAGATATCGGCGATGCTGCCGGCGAAGACTCGCCCTTCAGGGAGCTTCCGGGGATCGGGCTCATCGTGGAAGGGACCGTAGCCATAGAGCTGGAGTTCCTGGAGGACCTGATCGGTCGGGGATGAGCTTTGGTGCGGCTCGAAATCGTTGTCGTGGTCGGTAGTCATCGCGGCTTTCCCTCGTCGGATCGACCGCCCCTCGCGGCCTTCATGGCGACGAAAGCAGCAGGCGGAACGGACTTGCACCCGCAGCGCAGCGGAGGGCCGCAGCCTTGGCGGAGGACCGAAGGGAGCCGACTATTTTGCCTCGCGATGTAAAGGCGGCTCTGCCGCCGACGGAAAATAGTCGGCCCACGAGGTTGCCGGTCCGGACCGCTTGCCGCCCGATCGCCCTCTCAGAAGTCCGTGGGTGCGGTCCTCTCCGCGGCCGAGGGGAAGCAGGACCAACGGCCTCGTGGTATAACGAAGCGGCGCATCGCCCCTCGTCCCTCGTTCCGGCTATGCCGCCAGCTCCATAAAGCGTGCGACGTCCTGCGCCGCGATCTGCACGCGGCTCGTGGCCCGAAGGGCGTCAAATCCGAGCAGGCGAAGATCCTCGTTGAAGTCGCCAAGCCGTGGCGAGATCACGATCGCCTCGATCCCGGCCCCCTGCGCCCGGTCGATCAAGGTCGCCATGGCGCCGTCACCAGCAGGATCGTCGTCGCGGGCGATGTAGAGCCGGTGGAGCGTGTCCGGGAGAAGGATGGCGGAGAGATGCGCCGCCGAGAGGGCTGCGACCATCGGCATCGTCGGCAGGATGCTGCGGAGCGACAGCATCGTCTCGATGCCCTCGCCGGCTGCTATGACTTCATCAGCTACGCCAAATCGAACGGCGTGACCAAGCAGGTCGCCCATCGCCCGTTTCGGGGTGTCGATCCGCGCCTTGCCGAGCGTTTTCTCTCTGAAGCCGTCGGGGTCAAGCCAGGTGCGGTGCGCGCCGGTCAGGTGGCCGGAGAGATCGGTGACGGCGGCGATCATCGCCGGCCAGGTCTCGGTCGGACTGTGGTCGTCGGGCCTGTAGTAGCACCGCGGGTGAAAACGCAGACTTCCGGTTTCGTCCAAAGACGTAATGCCGCGATTGCGGAGATACGCTTCCCCCGCATCATTCGTGTTGGGCGGTCCGGCACATCGCATTATCGCGGCGATCGAGAAAGCGCCGTAAGCGGAAGCCGTAGTCTTTCGTTGCATCACGCCGGTCCACGCATCGGATTGATGATCTGGACGCCGGCAAAGTCTTTCTCGTTGTCTGTCACCACGCTGCAATCGTTCGCGCTGGCGACGGCAGCGACGATCATATCGAGCCCGCTGCGTGGCCGGCCGACGGCTCTTCCTTCCGCCATCAATTCCGCCCAGATGAGGGCCGCATTCTCGTCGAACGGCAGGATGCGATCCGCGAACAAAGCTCGAGGCCCCTCCGGACCAGAGAACCAGGCATCAAGCGCTGCGCGCTTTTTACCGCTCGGCTTCTCCAGGATGCCGCGCCGGACTTCCGCGATCGTAAGTGATGCGATGAACAGATCCTCATCTCGCTGTGCTGCCATCCAAGCCATTAGCGGCTCTGACGGCTGCGGCTTGACGGCGTTACTGATGATGTTGGTGTCGAGAAGATAGCGAGTCACAGATCGACCTGGCGCCCTTCTTGGCGCGGGCGCGTCAGGTCGAGATCGGCGCCGACAAGTGGTGAGCGACGCAATGCGTTCAAGATGCCTCCGGGCTTGGGGGGCTCGCCAGAAACGGCCTGTTGAACCGTGCGTCGGAGATTACCAGCTTCTGGCCCTTCCTCGCTCAGCTTACGCGCAAGCACTCTGATGAGGTCGCGATCGGTCTCGAGGGCTTGGAGTTCGAACCGCACAATGCCACGCTTCGTCAGCCGGGATCGGTAATTTTCGATCGCCCTTTTCTGTGCGCTCTTGCTCACTGATCACCTCCATATCTGGATATATAGCCGAATCTTCGGCTCGCTGCAAGGCCGCGGCTCTGGTAATCCCGAGCGCGGCACAGATAAAAAGAGGGCGGAGATGTGCGTCACGTCGCGATCAAGGAAATGGGCGGTTTGGACACGCCATCACGGAAATGTTTGCTGTACGCTCGGCTTTGCGCCAGCCCGATTTGCTACGCTTCTCATCTCGGATCAGCGCGCGACTACGATGCAACACACTGATATTACGAGAAGTTTTTCCTTGTCTTGGAAGTGTAACTCGCGATCTCCGGGCAATGGCGAGGACGCGGCGGTGGCGCGAGCGAGAGGAACGACAGCCGAAAAGCTTCGCGTGGTCGTCGATGCGGCGCCCGGAACCACGGTTGCATCCGTCGCGTCCAACCCTGATCCTCGCCTTCTCAATCTGGTGCGATTGCTCGCCCGGCAAGCCGCGCGGGATTTCGTTCGAGCCGAAACCAACAGCCGGAAGCATGACCGTCTCCCGTACTAAGGAGGCGTCATGAAGATCGCACTTTACGCCCGCTACTCGTCCGACAATCAGCGCGACGAATCGATTGAAGATCAGTTGCGGCTCTGCCGCCTCCACGCTGAGAAGCAAGGTTGGACAGTGGCCGACAGCTACACGGATCGAGCGATCTCCGGCGCATCGCTGCTTCGCCCTGGTATCCAGGAACTGATCAGTGACGCTATGCGCGGAAAGTTTGCGGTTGTGCTTGCAGAGGCGATGGACCGCCTCAGCCGCGATCAGCAAGATATTGCTGGGCTCTTAAGCGCATGGCCTTCGCCGGGGTACGGATTGTCACCCTCTCGGAAGGAGACGTCACGCATCTCCACGTCGGACTGAAGGGCACGATGAACGCCCTGTTCTTGAAGGACTTGGCCGACAAGACGCGACGAGGCTTGCGCGGTCGCGTCGAGGGCGGAAAGTCCGGCGGCGGACTCTGCTTCGGTTATGATGTCGTCAAACAGTTCGCCGCAAATGGAGAGCTGCTCCGAGGTGACCGCTCAATCAACGGAGCCGAAGCGGCTGTCGTTCGGCGTATCTTCGCAGACTACCGGCCGGCAAGTCCTCGCGAACAATCGCTTTCGAGCTGAACCGCGACGGTGTGCCCGGACCACAGGGCGCTGAATGGGGACCATCGACCATTCACGGCAACCCAAAGCGCGGCGTTGGCATCCTCAACAACGAGCTCTATGTCGGCCGCCTCGTGTGGAATCGGCTTCGCTATCTCAAAGACCCGGATACCGCAAGGCGCGTTTCTCGGCTGAACCCCGAATCCGAATGGGTGATCCAAGAAGTCCCCGAGCTGCGCATTGTCGATCGGGAAAATGCGGTCAAGGCGCGTCAGCAGACGCTCGCCTACGAGCAGTCAGCACCCGGCGAGAACAGGCTCAATGATCGCCGCCGGCCCAATACCTCTTCGCCGGCCTCGTGAAGTGCGGATGCTGCGCCGGCGGGTACACGATGATTTCGAAGGACCTGCTCGGCTGCGCAACGGCGCGCAACAAGGGAACGTGCAATAACCGCTTGAACATCCGGCGCGACGCGCTGGAGGCGTCCGTATTGAGCGGCCTCCGCACGCATCTCATGGAACCCGAATTGTTTAAGGAATTCTGCCAAGAGATTACCCGGGAGGTTAATCGGCTGAGGATCGAGCGCGGAGCCGATATCGAGGCGCAAAGGCGCGAGCTCGAGCGGACTGACCGCGAGTTGGATAAGGGGGTACAAGCTATCCTTGAGGGTGTACCGGGGGCAAAGTTGAAGGACAAGATTGGTGCTCTGGAAGCGCGCAAGGCCGAGTTGGTCGACCTCCTTGCGAACGCGGAGGAGCCGCCGCCCCTCCTCCATCCGAATATGGCGGAGATCTACCATCAACGCGTGGCCGCCCTGTACGAGAGCCTGCAAAGTGAAGGCGAGAGAGCCGAAGCAGCGGAGGTTTGCCGCACGTTGGTCGATCAGGTGACGCTCGTCCCCAATGGCGAAGAGCTGGCGATCATATTGCGCGGAGATCTGGCCGCGATCCTGCGCTTTGCGGCGGGCAAGAAAAACCCCGACTTCTTTTCGGAGGCCGGGGCTCTGGATGGCTTGCTATCGCAAGCATCAGTGGTTGCGGGGACCTGCACCGTCTCAAATCGCTGGGTTGGGCCCACGGCCTGAAAAGGTGAATCGGTCGGCCGATCCGTGGATTATAACGAGAAGATAGTTTATCGATTTGGTTCTGAATTGCGCTACGGAGTTGGTGGTCCCAGTAGGACGTTGTCAATCAGTCGGGTCGAACCAACGTAGGCTGCGACACAGAGCGCCGCCGGAAACCGCAGGGGACTCTCGGCGCGCTTGAGCGTATCACCGTCGACAAGTTCAAGATATTGCAGCCGATCAACTGTCTCAAGTTGCCGCTCGGCGATCGCAATCAGCTTCTCCACCTCGCGCACTCCTGCGCGGAATTCTTCCGCCGCGGCGAACAGTCCACGACTGATGGCAACGGCTCGCCCACGTTCTTCCTTGCTGAGATACCGATTGCGGCTGCTCATCGCGAGCCCGTCCGGTTCCCGAACGGTTGGCACTGTGACGATCTTGATGGGAAGATTGAGATCTGTCGCCATGCGACGCACGACCGCGCATTGCTGAAAATCCTTTTGCCCGAAAAACACGACGGCCGGATGCACCATGTTGAACAGCTTGCACACGACGGTCGCCACGCCCCGAAAATGCCCAGGCCTGAAAGCCCCGCAGAGTGGTTTCGCCAGTTCGCCCGGCTCGACGAAGGTCTCGAATTGAGCCGGATAGACCTCCTGTGCACCCGGCGCGAACACAATCGCAACACCGGCATCGCGGCACAATTTTTCATCGCGCACGAAATCGCGAGGATAGCTGCTGAGATCCTCGTTTGGTCCGAACTGAGTCGGATTGACGAAAATGCTAACGACGGTGACATCGCATTGCGCTCGGCTCGCCTCGACCAGGGCCAGATGGCCATCGTGCAAATACCCCATTGTAGGCACTAACCCGACGCGTTTGCCCGCGCTGCAAGCCGCCCCGAGCTCACGACGAAGCTCAGCGACCGTGGTAATCGTCTGCATCGTTGCACCTTACATCAGGTTGGGTTGGGAGGAGCCCAGGTTGCGATAATGTGACTCAGGCTTTCAGGAAGCCGATAGCACTCCTGCGGCGCCGGGAACGCACCGGTGCGGACATCGGCAGCCCAGCGCGAGAGCGCCTCTTGTAACATCTGAAAACCATCTGCATAGGCGCGAACGAATTTGGGCCGATGACCTATGGTTAGCCCCAGCACGTCATGGAATACGAGCACTTGGCCCGAGCAGTCGGGACCCGCGCCGATTCCGATGGTTGGTATCGATAGCGATGCGGTCGCTCGCTGGGCTAGCTCGGCCGGAATGCCTTCAAGCACCAACGCGAAGCATCCGGCCTCCTGCAGACGGTGAGCGTCATCGAGCAGCCGTAAAGCGTCATCGGCGTTCCGGCCCTGCACCTTGAATCCGCCCATGACATTGACGCTTTGCGGGGTGAGGCCGAGATGGCCCATGACAGGAATTTCGCAATCGACCAAGGCACGCACCATTTCCACGCGTTTGGCCCCGCCCTCGAGTTTCACGGCATCTGCGCCTCGCTGCAGGAACCCTCCAGCGTTGCGTATCGTCTCCTCCGGACCAAGGTGAAAGCTAAGAAACGGCAGATCGGCCACGAGCAGGGCACGGGGCCTTGTGCGTGCAACAGCCTCCAGATGATGGTTCATCATTGCCATGCTGACCGGCAACGTGTTGTCGAATCCGAGACAGACATTGCCAACACTGTCGCCCACAAGAATGATGTCGACGATTGGGTCGGCGATGCCTGCCGTAACCGCATCATAGGCGGTGGTCATGGTGACACGCCGCCGCTCCTGCTTCCACCGCTGCAAGATTGGAATTGTGACCCGCTCAACTGACACTTCCGAAGCGTGGCTCATTTTTGATACGTTCCATCAACTAGGCGAACGGTAATCCGATGTTGCGAGCGACGCGGCTGAGTATTACGCGCATCCTGGGGACCATGCTTTCGTATGGAGGACAAGAGAAAACTGTCAACCGTGAAAGGAAGAAAGAAACATATGTCTCCAAGGTCGCGACCGAGTGCACAAACATTCCAATGGTCGCGCAACCACCAAGCAAGAACTTCCAAAATTCAAATTGTCATGTGGAAGCAGCTCGAGTCACGCCGCGCCTCAGGGCGCGCTGGGGCGGTCGGAGCCATTCCAGATGAGAGCGCACCGGACGACGCAGGGTGCCCTGATGTAGTCGTGCCGAAGCGCTGCGATTAGCTCATGCTCTTCCAGTGGCGGAAAGGTGAAGCTGTGGTCAGTCGGGGTCCGGGTCAGTGGTCCCGCGGACTCACGTCATGCTGTCGACACCGCCTTGACGCTTCTCCAGGAGTTCGTCCGTTTCCGCGGTTGTTGGCTCACGCCATTGCACGCTGCCCGCGCCACAGATGATCTCTTGGTCGAGCCGCATCAGCGCTTCGCGAGCGATGACGGCGATGTCAGAGCGCAGGGTGCTGGCCTGCTTGGTTGCCGCCACCCTGCAAAGCAGGTCGAGGTCCGACCAACCCGCAAATGAATGACCCGCGATCGCGTTCTTCTTCACGTAGCCGAGGCCATTCTCCATCTTGCTTTACGTGCGCGCCCGATACGCAGCGCGGGCGCGAGGACGGAAGCCCCAATGCTTCGCGAACGCAATGAGCTTGTCGTTAAATTGAACCGACCGGCTCACTGCGTCATGGCGCACCACGAGCGCGCGTGGGTTACCGCACAAAAACGCCACCCTTTCGTCAGCGCTGGCATCTACCGGATGTTGTAGTAGACGTGCGATCTGCATGGCACCCGCGACTAATGCACGCGGAGACGTCTTCTGGCTTGTGATTTTTTGCATTTGTCGCCGCCTGGATCATGGTCTGGTGCTGCAGGTCGGCTGCGGCGCGCAAGCGATGACATCGATTGTGCAAGAACCGACACAGCTGCGTGGCCGGCGCTGTTCGCATGGCCGGTCAAGGTCAGTCGTCGAACATTTTGAGGCTCTTGCCTATACTGAGATAGATCGGGACTTAGCGGCACGTTGCGGATATTTCACAGGGCCGTGCAGTGTCGTGCTTGGCGTATTCGAACGTTCGATGGATGCTGAATTTCCTTCAGTGCGGACTGGAGCTTGCAACATACTATGCCCCACCAACCCTAACCATGTTGCAGCAAAAAGCAACGGCCCGATCAACCGGCGGCCGATCAAACCGCCTCCTCACCGCTCCGCCGATCGGTTGACCGCAGCCAACCATATTCACACTTGCTGTTTTCAATTTTCCTTCCACAGCAATGGCCCTTACACGACGATCTACAATCGCTTCATCGCTGGGCCAAGCGAGGACGATGTTGCGCAATCTTCGAAGCGCTGGCCAAGCCTGGCAAAGATGGGGTTGTGCTGTCGCTCGATTCGACCTCGATTAAAGCTCACCGGTGTGCCTCCGGCGGAAAAGGGGGTTGAGCACAATCAAGCAACCGGCCGCTCGCGCGCAGGCCGCACGACGAAACTCCATACGCTGAGCGATCCCTTTGCCAGCCGGTCGTCCTGCATCTGACGGCAGGCCAGGGTGCCGATATCGCAGCGGCTCCCGAAGTCCTGGCGCTCGCGCCACCTATCAGTGCGCTTTTCGCCGACAAAGTGTATGACGGCGACAAGCTTCGCGGCGAAATCATTCATCGCGGCGCGAAAACCCGTAATCCCTAAAAAATCTGACCGTGTTGCCATCCAGCGCTTCAACAAATGCGCCTACAAAGGCCGAAACGTCTCGAACACTGCTTTTGCAGGCTCAAGGACTTGCGGCGCATCGCCCCGCGGTGCGACAAGCTCGGCCGGAATTTCTTGGCCGCTGCGCATCTTGCCGCTCTCGTCGGATATTGGCTCAATTGAACCTGGATCCTAGTCTTCTTGAGCGCGGCGGCCCTTGAATTTCTTCTGGGTCCGGAATTTGACGGCGGCCAGCCCAAGCGGAGCCCTTCAGTCGTCACCGCCAGGCTCGAGTGCATCAGGATGCCGCAAACCGCGTGCGACCTCAGGCAGCCCGCCTTGTCCCCGGCCGCTGTTTATGCTCTTCGTGATTCCGATCGGTCGGAGTTCTATCTTTGATAGCTGAACTCGGTCGTATCATGGAGCACTAGAACCGGACCGCCGGCGGCAATCGTGCGCTCACGCGCCGATTGAAAGTGGCCCGCCAGAATGTCCGCTTCGCTGACCCGGTCATTAGAGAAGAAGTGATAAGCTGCCTTGGTATTCGCCCAATTGGCAGACGAGCGGAATACTTTCTCCGATGGCGCTTCCAATCTGCGTGAGCAGCGGAATCTGTCGCCGAGCCGCGCGTCCCTAAACTGGCATCCACTAGTCTCGCGATCAATCCAACATTCACCGCCTAAAAATCGCAAACGGCCTTTTGCCGATCGATCCCTCAATGTGAGCCCCATAGAGCCCCCCCTCGCGCATCAGGTGCTCAGCAAGGAATCACAATTGATTCTTCAAGGTTTTGCTGATCAGCGGATCAGCTCAAGCGGAGAAAGTTATGGGTAATTGAAAGCCGGTCAACCGCGCCAGTCGCGGCGCTCCGCGCCTGCCTGGCGCACCAAAATAGGCCCCGGCCCATAGGCCAAGGCCTTCGATCCACCTTTTGAACGATAGATCAGTATTTGAGAAGAATCGGGCCGCCAAACTTATAGTTGAGCCCTGCCGTCATAAGATCGAGATCCTGGCGGATGCGGTCGACCCCACCAGCGGGCTCGGTGAAGCCCACCATGGTTGGCCGCATGAACAGGTGTGCGTACTCGAATCCAATCGACCAATTGGGTGCGAAGCCGTACTCGAAACCGGCTGCCAACGCGCCGCCCCAAAGAACGTGCTTGCTTTCTCCACCTAACTCGCCCGTCGTCCAGATGACCCGAAACGTATTGCTCGTCACCGCGGCGCCGCCTTTGGCGTAAAGCAGTACGTTGTCGAAGGCATAACCGATCTGCCCCGTTACCAGGCCGAACGCATCAATCTTGGTCTGGTTGATATCCAAAAAAGCAACGCTGGGATTCCAACCAGTCAATGAGCCCAGTTCCCCTGGCCTTCAACACGAAGCACGATCGGGCCCGTCTGCCATCGATAGCCGATCTGCCCGCCCACGCTTCCGCTGGTGGCATCATGGCAGCCCTCAGGCTTGCCACCATCGGAATCCCAGCGATTCGAGCTTGAACCAAAGCCGCCGTTCATACCGACGTTGTAGCCGCTCCAGTCGTAGATTGCAGCCGCGACAGGCCGCGGAGCATTGGTGTAGAGAGGCTTGGCGGGCTGCGCAGCCAGATCCGAGCCGAATGCGGGCACCAACGCGCCAAGCCCCACAATGCTCACAGTCGCAAGCAACAAGTACTTCATTTCTACTCTCATCTCTTCAGTGCCCCGAGCCTCATGCGTCTCAACAACGTCCGCGCGAATTGCTGTAACTGCATCGCAACATTTGCGCTGAAAGAAATGCGTGAACCGAACGCTGCGTCAGGTTGCGGTGCAGATCATCTCCAACAGCGTCGCAATCCACCTTCGCGTGCGAGCATAGATAGCGGCCGCTGATTTCAGCGGAGTAAGCGCACGCAAGTCAGATCGTCGCAAGCCACACCGCAAGTGAGAAGAGTGAAGCGGTTTGCAAAACTCTTGCTCTTGTCCCGTGCCGCCACTAAAGACCCCGTTACGACCATGCTCGCGTTGCACCCACCGGCTCCGAGAGATCAGATGACTATTCGATTGAATCAATGTCCTGCAGGTGCTGACCCGTTCGTCGCAGATGCCGTTGTGTCCCGCGGTCGACCGAGCATGCGAAACACAACCTCCGCCCTCGGCGGATGAAGGATGCGGCCCCTTATTGGTTGAGCGAGCCGTTCTCCACCCGAGGCTTCCTACCACACCGCCAATGCCGAGATCGCCGATAACGCTTGCCGACCGGTGGTGGCCAGCGGCCGCGGTGTGTTCATCTTCTGAGCTGAAGTTCTGAGTCGATAAAGGACAGCGAGCATGTTCGTTTCATTCTTCCCTCGACCAAAGTTGTTCTTTGCGTCGTCAATTCTTTGGACGGCGTTGGCGATGGCGTTTTGGTATGTATTTGCCGGCAATCTCTTTCAAGCCCCGGAGAAGCCGGTCGGGCTTGCGACGTTCTGGTCGGCCTCGGCGCTGTGGTTTGATCTCTATTTTGCGCTGGCCGTTACGGTGTTCGCGGCGGCATGGATGTTATTTGCCCCGCATCCCTGGGCGACGTGGTCCATTCTTGGTTCGGCGCTGATCCTGTTCACCTCTTACTTTCAGGTCCAGGTCTCAGTCGCGATCAACAGCTGGTATGGACCGTTCTACGACCTGGTCCAGGCTGCGCTTTCGAAATCGGCGCCGGTCACGGTTGAGCAGTTCTACAACGAATTGTCGACCTTTGCCGGTATCGCGCTCGTGGCCGTCGTGGTCGGCGTGATGACGCGATTCTTCGTCAGCCACTACATCTTCCGCTGGCGCACAGCGATGAACGATTTTTATGTCGCCAACTGGCCACGGCTGCGCACGATCGAAGGCGCCTCCCAGCGCATCCAGGAAGACACCATGCGCTTCGCCAGCACCATGGAAGGTCTAGGCGTCAATCTCATCAGCGCGGTGCTGACACTGTTGGCCTTCCTGCCGGTTCTGGTGAGGCTGTCCAGCAACGTCACGGAGCTGCCTCTGTTCGGCTCGATTGCCTATCCGCTGGTGTTCGCCGCGGTGATCTGGTCGATCCTGGGCACCGGCGTTCTCGCGCTTATCGGCATCCGCCTGCCCGGAATTGAATTTTTCAACCAGCGGGTCGAAGCGGCCTATCGCAAGGAGCTCGTGCTCGGCGAGGAGGATGCGGCGCGTGCCAATGCGCCGACATTGAGCGTGCTGTTTAGCGACATTCGCAGGAATTACTTCCGGCTCTATCTGAACTTCATGTACTTCAATATCGGCCGGATCGTCTATCTGCAGACTGACGTCATCTTTCCTTATCTGCTGCTTGCGCCCACAATCATCGCGGGCAGGATCACCCTCGGCGCGATGAACCAGATCCTCAACGCGTTCACGCAAGTACGAACCTCGTTTCAGTATCTCGTCAACTCCTGGAGCACGATTGTCGAACTGATCTCGATCTATCAGCGGCTGCGGAGTTTTGAGGCAAAGATCCACGGTGGGCCACTGCCCTCGATCGAGACACAAAGGGAGCCAGCCTCATGATTGGCGTAGCTGCAGGAGTTGACGAAACCCGGCCCTTGAGCCGCTTGCCGCACACCCGATCCGACGCCCCCACACTGCGGTCATCGCGTCCTTGATCGTAGCGCCACATCCACGCTTGTGCTCTCGCGGTGCCTCGACCGGCCTCGGTCCAACTGTTGCGCGTGCCCGAATTGCACGCACCGCATACTTGCGATGCCAGCCGGTCGTCGCGCATGCCGCATCGAGATGCGCCTCTTTTCCGCCCGGGTGGCCGACCGGCAACGATCCCTCTCGGCCGACACCACCTGCCGCCGCGCGCCCATGCTGATCTTTCCCACCATAGACGCCACCGGACAAATTCGATGGCAGCCACCCAATCACCGGCGAGAAGTTGTCCAGTAACAATCCGGATGAGGCAATGCGCCTCAGTTCGTCTCCAAGGACGCTTCGGGAGCCGCAGCATGCGAAGCGTCTCCGAATTCCGTTCACCGCGTCTTTCGCAACATGGGCGTAAGTGGCGGTGAGCAACCGTGCTGTATCTCTCCAATAATCTTGAACCCGTGGCGTTGGTAAAACGGAATGTTTTCAGGATTCGAACTTTCGAGGTAGGCAGCGAGGCCCTGCTCATCACAGCGTTGAAGAGCGTACTTCATCAGCAATGTGCCAAGCCCTTGTCCGGCCCAGTTCGGATCGACAGCGATCAGGGGCAAATACCAATGTGGCTCGGAGGGATGATGTTCGGCCATTCCCTGGCGCAGGTGTGCCATATGTTCGGTGATTTCAGGGCGCAGGGACAGCGCCATGATTGCGTCCAGCGCATCCTCATCCTGCTGCACGCCCGGAGGCAGCCACAGGGCCGCCGCGCGAGTCTCTCCCGTGACGTATGCTGTGCCATGCTCGAATGCTCGTCCGCCACAGGCCTTGATGAACTGAGTCATGCTGCCAAGATATTGCCCAGGGTCCGGCCAACTCCAACGCATCAAAGGATCGGCGGCAAAGCCAAGGACAATCGTCCAGACGATTCTTGCCCGAATACTTGCGTTCGCCGAGGTGACGCCCGGCTCTCTTGTCATGATGCACCGCTTTTCGATCGCAGGGTTGAAGGTTGGAGCACAGGACCGATACCTTGGACGTGAGCGGAATGGATGTGCCCCGAACATTCATCCCCTTTAGTTTCCGCCTCCGGCTCTCATCCCGCCTCAGAAGGCCGCCTTCGACGGCGGCTTCGGACGAAGGTTCTCGCTGCGAGCCCCTGACCCTTGGGCCTGCCGAGGACTTGTGCTTTTCGCCATGAGAGCGTCATCTGGCTCCTGCCCTTTCCGAAAGGAAGGGCTCATTTTATCGGCGTCGACAAGCCTGGCGGCCTTCCGAAGGAAGCGAGAAGGACGATTAGTGTTACAAGGTGATCTTGTTTCGCCAAACGTTGCGAGTTGCATTCGCTCGACGAGTCTAAGCACCGCAGTCTAATTTGGAACCTGCCAACCGAGGTAGGTGCTTGGGATTGTCTGCCCCAAGGATTGCCAACGAGTTCCCCTTCAGCCTTGCCGCAGCGATCGCACCCGTGACGTCGCCCGCGCGGATCGAGTTGCCGCCTCCGTCGGCCGGCGTCGTCTGGGTCAACGATCATCACCGGCTCGACCCCGCCTCGCCCTGGGGCGGCCTCGCCGCCACCGGCCGCGAATGTGGCACCCAGACCTTCGACGACCACCTCGAGACCAAGAGCGTGATGATCGCCACGCACGAGCAGCCGTTCGACTGGTATCGCGACACGGCCAACCAGAAGCGGCTGAACTAACAGAACGACAAGCGGCAGACGTTCGAAGAAGGCGGGCCGCATCAATGGAGAGCGTCAATGTCGACACCCGTGAACGCAGGCACTCGTCTTGCTCGACTGCCGGTCGGGCCGTTCTATCGCCGCATCATACTGCTGATCGGCATAGGAACGCTTTTCGACGGTTTCGACATCTACATTGCCAATACCGTGCTGAGCCTGATGCTGAAGACGAGCTTTTCGACCCTAGCCCAGAATGCGGTCTTCATCTCCGCGACCTTCGTCGGCATGACGCTGGAAGGTTTGGTACCGGCTTTCTCGGTGACCGCTATAGAGTCCGCGTCGCGCATAATCTTGCCAGCAGCCAGGCGCAGCGCTCGATGTGCGCCAGGTCAAAGTCGGGCAATGCGCAGTGTTCGAAACCGATATACTTCCAACCGCCGGCGAGCGTGGCCGGCGCCGTTCGCCGATCCAGCACGATGTCCAGATAGTCGTCCTTGCACCGGCTCAGGGCGGTGTCGCTCACGCTCGCTCCGTCGGGCGACGGCGTTGCGTCGGATCGGAGCGACAGCAGCGGGCGCACGCCGCCGCGTCCCGCAAGTTCAGCCCGGCGCACGCTGGCCTGCCCCCGCGGCGTCGCTGCGGTAGCGGCTGGTCGAGGTCTGGTAGTACTGCGCGCGGATGGCCGCCATGGCCTCGATCAACGCTCCCCACGGCGCGGGAAAGCATTCTTCCGCCATCAGGTGGTGCAACATGCGCGTATGGCCGGCCAGCTCGTCCTTGAGGAACTCCACCACAGGCATAGCCGGGTAGCGCTGCAGCAGCAGGATCGCCGCGTTGTCGGCCTCGCCGGCCGAGCTGTCCTTGTCGCGTCCATGCAGATCGTTCTGCAGACGCCCTATCGCGGAGATGAGCCGCAGGACCCGGCGAAACGCCGGACGCGCGCGCAAGGTCTCCATGTCCAGCCCCCACAGCAAAGACAGGCAACAGAACACATTCGCGTAGGCGATCGAATCGATGCCGTTGTGCAGGTACTCGGCGTAGGACCAGCGTTCCGCCCCTGCCGCCCGCACGTGTCCGGCGCGCAGCGCCGCGCAGTAGCGCCGGGTATGGTCGAGAAGCTGAGCATAGTCGCGACGATCGTAGGCGAGTGCGGCCAGCGAGGTGCGCAGCACAGCGCAGCCGTCGAATCCGGGGAGCACGCACGGCACGCCCTGCCCCAGCGCCTGCTCCACAGCGGCGAGCTGCTCCGGCGCGATCAGGCCAACGTCGTTGCAATCGTCGAGCCAGAACAGCAGCGCCAGTTCGCGATAGAACGCCACGATCAGCGTTTCGTCTTGCGGATCGCGGCCGGTGCGGGCGCTGGTGTCGAGCAGGCTCGGATGGATGCGCTGCAGGATGTAGTGGCCGCCCCTGACCGCTTCCATGGCATGCTCGTCGGCGAACCCGTTCAGGGAATGCCCCCACTCCAGCACCTGCTGCAGCGCGCGTTCGGTCAGGATCATGGCGCCGCTCCTGCTCTCTCGGCCAGGGCGCGCCGCCCCCAATGAAGCGCCAGCCACAACCCGGCAAGTTCGGCCACACGCACGACCCGCGTGGGGCAATACAGTTCCTTCCCGATCCACAGCGGCGTCTGCGGCAATGCATGCGCCGCATGGCGGGCGAGCATCCACTCCAGCGCATGCGCCACCGCCTGCGCGATGCGCCGGCGCCCTGTCGGCTCTTCGCTCCCGTCCATCACATGCAACGCGAACAGCGCATAGGCGGTTTCCTCGAATGTGGACGCGCGACCAGCGCCCCAGCCGCCGTCGTCGCGCTGCGCCTGCAGTAGCGCCGCCAGCGCGCGCTCGTCGCGCCATTCGGTGTTGCCTTGCGCCAGCGCAGCGACCGCGTGCGCGGTGGGATACAGCCACGAAACGTGCCATTTTTCGTTGTCCCATACACCGTGCGGGTTGCGATTGGCCTCGACATAGGCGCTGGCGCCGGCGGCGGGCTTTCCCAACAATCGCAATGCATGCAGGGCATGAATGTTGGTCGACACCGAGGCATTGCGCTCGCCGGGAAAGGTGACGAACAGCTCGCCGGTTTCGAAATGGCGCAAGGCATCGACCGCCGGCTCGCGGTCTGCCAGGCGCAGGACGCACAACGCGATGGCGGTGTCGTCCGCATCGGCCGCGAAATGCAACGCCGGGCCGAGACCGCGCACGCCCAGGCGGGCGTCGAGCTGCAAGACGATCACGCGCACCGCCTGGGCGAGCGCGGGATGCGCGAACAGCCCGGCCAAATGCAGGGTGTACAGCGACCAGCATGGCTCGAACACATTGATCGGCCAGACGTTGGGAACGACGCCTTCGATGCCGCTGCGCGTCGCCCGCGATGCTGCCTGCAGATACGCGTCGGCGCGCCCGACCTGCGTCGTGCTCCCCTGTGTCACGGCGTGCGCACGCCAGGCGGCGGTGGCCGCCGGACTGATGCCGATGCTGCCGTCGTCGTCCGGGCATGCGGTAGTCAGCGAGGTCCCCCAGGCTTCCCAGGAGTGCAGCAACGGATGGCCGCTCGGCAACGTCGCTACCGCCGCCAGCTTGGCCAGGCACGCTTGCCGCAACGGCAACAGCGCCGGGTGGCGCGGGAACGCCACGCCGCCCAGCAAGGATGCGGCCTCGCAGCAAAATTGCGGCAGGATCAGCTCCGCGCCGATCGGCGCGTCTTCCGGCACCGCATGCGCGTAGGGATCGGGCTGGCGTTCGAGGAACCGGGTTGCAGCCTGGACTGCGTCGGCAGCGCCGGGAAGAGGATCGGCACGCTGCAATGCCAGCAACGCCGCCCACGTGGGCGCATGGCGGAACAGCGGGAAGTCCGCGCTTCCCCATCCGCCATCGGCCTGTTGCTGCGAGATGAGCCACGCGTAGGCGTCCTGCCGACCGGTGACGTTGCCGTGGAATTGCAGAGCTCGCGCCGTGTCGTAGACGGACGGACCGACGCTGCCGCCATCGCTCATCTCGCCCAGCAGGTGGCGCAATTCGGAAAGGATCTGTTCGGACTGCGCGTTCACGCGGGATCTTTCTTCAGACGGTTGACGAGAACCAGGATCGGGCAGACGCCGCGCACGTCGTCGCAGGTCCGCCGCATAGGCTTGGCCGCAGCGCGCCGCGGCCGTGCAGGGCAACCGCTGCCATCGGCGCCGCGGACTCGGACACGGTGCAGCATGCACCGCTACCGCCGGCCGATCGCAGCGGCACAGGGGCGACTCCATGCGCACGGGCGCGCTCATGCGCATGGCGCGTGCTTGAACAGGTGCGCGTTGGCTCGCTGCAGCATCTGCTCCAACCGTTCCGCACGCGGCCCCAGCGGGACGATGGCCTCTCCGGCGTCGCGCAACAGATCGAGCGCGAACTGGCGCGCAGCCTGCAGCCCCATGATCGACGCGCAGGTCGGCTTCTGCGCCGCCGCGTCCTTGCCGGGGGTCTTGCCCAGCGCTGTGGTATCCGCTGTCGCATCGAGAATGTCATCGACCACCTGCAACGCCAGGCCGAAACAGGCGCTGTAGCGATCGAGCGCACAGTACAGCGCAGCGTGCGCGGCATCCTCCGCGATGGCGCATAGCGCGCCCATGCGAACGGACGCACGCACTAGCGCTCCGCTCTTCATCCGGTGCATCGCGACGATCCTGTCCAGCTCGACGTGCTTTCCGACCAGCGACAGATCGATGGCCTGCCCGCCAGCGGCACCCTCGGCGGACACCGCCCGCGCCAGTTCGCGCACGAGCGTGATAGGATTGTCGCCCGGCGCATCCAGGCTCGCCAGGGTCAGGAAGGCGTGCGCCTGCAGCGCGTCGCCGACCAGGATCGCGGTGGCTTCGCCGAACTTGACGTGCACGGTCGGAAGGCCGCGGCGAAGCACGTCATTGTCCATCGCGGGCAGGTCGTCGTGGACCAGGGTACAGGCGTGCATCATCTCGATGGCGGCGCCGACGTCGTCGAGCATGTGCGCCGGCGTGTCGGCCAGTGCGCCGGCGGCCAAACAGAGCAAGGCGCGGGTGCGCTTCCCGCCATGCAAGGTGGCGTAGCGCATCGCCGCCATCAGCTCGGTCTCACCCTTGTCTTCGGCGCAGAGAAGGCGCGCGAGCGCTTGTTCGACCCGCTTTACGCCGTCGTGCATCCAGATGTCCGGCCGCAGCCTGCCGGAAGCGCCGCGCGCTTGCGGGCCCAATCCGCCGAGCGCGGAAACGCCAGTTCGGTCGTCGTGTAGCGTGGGACCGGTCTGCATGCTGTTCATGTCCTTGTACCTGGCAGGAGACGGCCACGGCGAGCGGCGGGCCGCCGCGGTGTTGCCGGCGTCGCTGCCTCGCCATACGGGCGCAAGCGATGCCAGCTCATGAGAATCCGATGCGGATTTTCATGGAGGGATGTGCGGTCGGGTAATAGCGCCGGCCTTTTTCGGCGCTGCCCAACAACCGCGGCCGCACCCCGGCCTTGTGCATGGTCAGCGCCAAGGCGATGCAGAACTGCACCAGTTCGAGCCATACCAGGTGGTAACCGATGCAGACGTGTGGGCCGGTACCGAACTGCAGCATATCCACCGGCCGGATCGGCTCCGTGCGTTGCAGCCACCGCGCCAGGCGGAACTGATCAGGCGTCTCGTGCAGCAGCGCCGAGGTCGAGAAATGCAGCAGCGGGATGCACAGATGGGTGCCCGCGGGAATGCGCCGTTGGCCGAGTTGCAATTCCTGCAGCGCCCGACGCGGCAGGAGCGTGGTCGTCGGATGCACGCGCAGCGTCTCGCGGAACAGGGCCTCGGCGACCGGACACTGCGCCAGGTCCGCGTGCCGGGTCGGCACCGCGCCCACGCGTTGCGCCTCCTCGACCAGGGCGTCCCACAGCACAGGCTGCCGCGCCAGCTCGATCACCATCCAGGCCATCGTCGAGGCGGTGGTGTCGTGACCGGCAAGCAGCAGCAAGCGGATATTGGCGACCAGGACGTCATCGGAGAGCGCATCGTCGCTGCGATCGAAGGCGCTCACCATGTCGTTGATCAACCCGGTGCGCGCGGCATGCGCGCGCGCGTCGCGGACGAACTGGCGCAACTGCGCGTCGATCCAGTCGCGGGCGGCGCGGCCGCGCCGCAAGGGCAGTCCGGGCAGGTCGACCGGGGGCGCGACGATCAACTGCAGCAGTTGCCGGTACTTGCGATGCCATCCCGGCAAGTCCTGCGCGGGGATACCCATGAGGCTGAAGATGAGCTTGAGCATCAGGTCGCCGGTTTCGCGCAGGATGGTTACGTCGCCGCGGTCACGCCACGCCTGCACCCGCGCCCAGATGACGGGCGCGAACAGGTCGCCGATCCCGGCCTGAGTCAGCCCTTTGGGCAGGAACGCCGCCTTGATCGCATCGCGCGCCTGCCGGTGCGCGCCGCCGTCCTGGGCGACCAACGTTCCGCCAAGTAATTCGGGCGCGATCTCTTCGATCAGCGCCGAGGACACGTCCTTGTGCCGGAGCAGTGCGAACGCATCCGGATCCACGCACGTCATCAGGTGTCCGGCAGGGCCGAAATCCAGCCAGAAGTGGCTGCCCAGCATCCGTTCCGCGCGCCCCAGCAGGCGCGGCAGGTCGCAGACGATGGCGGGAAGATGCCCGACCAGGGGGAAAGCGCCGGGCACGACCGGGATGTCGTACCGCCGCCGGTGCCGACGAGCCAGGGGGTTGAGCAGCATGTCCATCAGCAGCGCGGCGCCGCAGGCGCTTCGGCGGTGTTGCCGGCAGGCCGCGCGGCGCGGCTGTTGCCACCGTCGGCGTACGTCGGCACATGCGCCAGCATGCCGCCGTCAATGCACACCACCTGGCCGGTGATGAACGCAGCATCCTCGGAAAGCAGGAACGCCACCAGCGCGGCCACGTCCTCGGGACGGCCGACGCGCGGCAGGAGCTGGTGCCGGCGCAGATGCCGCTGCATGCGCTCGTCCAGCTTGGCGAGGAGACGCTCGGTCATGATGAGACCCGGCGCAACCGCGTTGCAGCGGATCTGCGCATGACCGTACTGGGTGGCGAGCGAGGCCGATAGCATGTTCATCGCCGCCTTCGACGCGGCGTAGGACGTCTGCGCGGTGTCACCGCTGAGCCCCTGGCACGACGACATGTTGACGATGGCGCCGCCGCCGCGGGCGATCATCCGTGGGATGGCCTGCCGGCAGCAGAGCAGGCTACCGCGCAGATTGGTCGCCATGGTCTGATCCCAGACCGCCAGGTCCAGGTCGAGGATCGCTCGGTCGCGCGGGGTCAGATGCATGGCGCTCGCGTTGTTCACCAGCAGGTCGACCCCACCGAAGTGCCGCTCCGCCGTCTCGAACAGCGCTGCCACCGCCTGCGCATCGGCGATGTCCATCGCCAGCGCCAGCGCCAGGCCCGCTTCGGCCGCGATCTGCGCGGTGCAGGCGATGGCCGCCGAGCCATCAATGTCGGCCACCACCACTCTGCCGCCTTCGCGCGCGATGGCTAGGGCGCATGCCTTGCCGATGCCGGCGCCGGCGCCGGTCACCACGGCCACCTTGCCTTCAAACCGTCCGATCGTGTCCTCGTGGATTGCGTTGGTCTTTCGCGGCATGCCGCTCGGCCTCACCGGAGAAGGCGCGGGGTCGGCGCTGGCGCGCTCGTCATCGCCAGCGTCGCTTTCGATGACCCGAATGGCGGCGACCGGGCACTGGCTGGCCGCGAGCCGCACGGCGGCGTGCAGCACCTGCGGGACCGTCGCCACGCACACTTCCGCCACGCCGTCCGGTTCGCGCTGGCGAAAGGTGCCCGGCAGCGTCAGCACGCACTGCCCGGTGGTTCCGCACAGATCCTGGTCGACCACGACGCGCATCTCAGCCCCCGTGCTCATGCAGCCGCACCGGCAGCGCGCGGAATGTCCTAAGGAACGCGGAGGGCTCCCGGGTGGGCTGCTCGGCCAATGCCAGCGTGGGGAAGCGCGCCTGGATCCGCGGCAGGCTCTCGGCCAACTGCACCCGGGCCAGTTGCGCACCGAGGCAGAAGTGGATGCCGTGGCCGAAGCTCAGCATGATCTTCCCGTCGGTCGACATGCCAGGACTGGTGCCGTAGAACCGCGCGGGATCGAAGCGGTCGGGGTCGGCGAAGGCGTCCGGGTCGCGATTGCCGGCCGCGATCAGCACGCGCACGTCCGCGTTCTTCGGGATCACCACGCCGCCTAGTGCGATGTCGCGCTGGGCGATACGCGGAATGGAGCTGAACATGGCGGGCGCGTCGCAGCGCAGGACTTCTTCGACGAATGCCTTCACCCGCGCGGCGTCTCCCTGCAGCCAGTGCCGCTGTTCGGGATACGCCAGCATCGCCAGGACCGCATGGTCGATGGTCGCGGCAGTGGTGGCGAAGCCGCCCAGCAGCATGCCCCACAGCATGCTGATCAACTCCGCATCCGACAGCGTGTCGGCATCGTCCTCGTGTGCGCCGACCAGTATCGACACGATGTCGTGGCGGGGATCGGTGCGCTTGCGCTCTATGAGGTCGCCGAAGTAGGCCTGCACGCTGGCGCTGGCCGCGTCCGCCGCGGCGAGCTGGGGATCGCTGGCGTGCGGGCTTAGGCCTTCCAGAATGGCGCCGATGCCGGCGGCGAGCCCGAACATGTCGTCTTGGGGCATGCCGAACAGTTCGGCGAAGATTAGCATGGGCAAGGCCAGCGCGAATTCCCGATGCAGGTCCACCGCCTCCCCGCGCTCCAGCGCGGGCGCCATGCCGTCCAGGCGCGCTGCGACGATGCGCGCGATGCTCGGCCGCAGGTCGTCGATCTGGCGCATGGTGAAATCGCGCGAGATCAGCCGGCGCAGACGCGTATGCGTCGGTGGGTCCTTCATCGCCAGCGTGGACGCCAGCAGATTGAGCGACAGGCTGGTCGCCGCACGCGGGAAATAGCGCGCGAGTTCGCCGGGCGCCGGCCCCCGAAACGCATCCCCCGTGGCCTTGAGCGCCCAGTAGATGTCGGCGTGGCGGCTCAACAGAAAGAGGCCCGACGCCGCGCGATGCACCGGATCGTGCTCGCGCAACCATCGCAGGAACGGATACGGGTCGTCGATGCACGCTGGCGAAGCCAGTTCGGCGAAGGCGTCCCGGCATGCTGCTGTGGTTTCTTGCACGTCCATCTTGCTTAGTTGTTGGCTGGCTGATCTGAACGGCGCGCGCCAGGCGCGCCGGCAAATTGCGGAGAAGATCGCGACTCCCAGGGGCGTCCGCGCATCACCAGAGCACCGGCAACTCTTCGAACCCGCCAGTGATGATCTCCTTGCGCAACTTCAGTTCTTCGGGCGCCACGGCCAGGCGCAGCGCGGGAAAGCGCTGGAAGACCGAACCGAACACCACTTTGAGTTCCAGCCTGGCCAGCGCCATGCCGAGGCAGTAGTGCGGACCGTAGGAGAACGCTAGGTGCGGATTTTCGTCGCGCCCGATATCGAAGATTTCCGGGTCGTCGAAATGGCGCGGATCGAACGACGTCGCCGGCAGTCCGACCAGCACCTTGCTCTCCGCGGGAATATGCACGCCGGCGATGGTCACGTCGGTCCTCGGATAGCGCATGATGCCGTCCCAGCCCACGCCCGCCGGGTACATGCGCAGGATTTCCTCCACCGCCGTGTCCACCAGGGATGGATCGCCGACCAGGCGTTCGCGCTGTTGCGGATGGCGGAACATGGCCAGCAGGCCGAATTCGATCTGCGCGACGGTGCTCTCGTGCCCGGCCACCAGCATGCCCGCGGCCAGGCCGATCGCCTCCTCCTCGGTCGCCTTGCCCTGGTCGACCGCCGCGAGCAGATCTGTCAGCAGGTTGTCGCCCGGATCCTGGCGCTTGTCCCGCATCTTTCCGCGAATGTAGGCGCGCAGTTCTTCCCAGGCCAGGCGCGACGCGCTGCGCGGGCCGCTTTCGTGCTGGTGCGTCATTACCTCGTCGGACAGCCCGGCGAAAAACGCGTGATCCTCGTAGAGCACGCCCATCAGCGCGCTGATGACCATGGCCGGAAGCGGAAAGGAGAGGTGGCGCCGCAGGTCGGCGGGCTGGGGCTGGGCCGCGAGTGTCTCGAACAACTGCGCGGCGATCGCCTCGACCTGCTGCGCGAGCAGCTTCACCCTGCGGTCGCTGAAGGCCGGCGCCACGATCGTGCGTAACCGTGCATGCTCGCCCCCCTCGTGCGAGACCAGCCACCCCGGCGAACCGAGAATTACCGAATCCGGGGTGAATGCCGCCGGCGGCATTCCCGCGGGCCGGAACGCCGCGTCGGACAGCACCGCCTTGGCCTCGTCGTAGCCTGTCACCCACCAGCCTTCGTGCCCGGACGGGAAGCGCACGCGGTGGATCGGACCGTTGGCGCGCAGCGCCAACATCTTGGGCGAGGGCTCGATATGATCGACGCGCCACATCGGCAGCGTCGGCAAGGATTGTTCGGACATGGTTACACTTCAGTCTTTACGCGATGGAAGGGCGGAAGGTGACCGGCAGGCGCTGCGGGCTTCACGTGCGCTTGCGTTCACTTCAGTTCGTCGATGATAATCGGCGGGGAAGGCGGCCGGACCCTAGGGCCTCAAAGTGGCTTTAGCCAACTACCGAATCTTGTAGTGGCGTCCTAAACTAAACGCCTGGCGGCGCAAAAAACATGCGGAAAACTCTGTCGCCACGCGCTGCAATACGGAAACCTATTTCCGATGCGTATCCGCCTATGTTGGTTGGCTACATGCGCGTGTCGTCGGACTCCGACCGCCAGAGCACGGACTCGCAGCGCGATGCGCTGCTCGCCGCCGGCGTTGATCTGGTGACCGGCCTGGGGTTCGCCACGACGACGACGATGGTATTTCGCAAGGCTGATAGAGGGCCCGCGTTGATTTTCGATGCAAACGTTATCAACGCGATCGTTGATCCTTCGGGCCCTTGGGAAGCTCATTTTCAAGAACAAGATCCCTTCTCGGCTCAACGAACTTCCATGCGAAAGGCGTGCTGAACTATAGCAACTACGTCGAGGAAGCAGCGGGGCTTGCACGACAACACCTTTCGGGACAATAAGCTCGCAAAGGAAGCAGGTCCGTCAGCCGTCCTGGAGGGCAATGACAGCCGCTGCAAAGAGCCCGGGCTGGCGCTATTTCGTCGTAACGCGTACCGGCGGTGAGCTGAGGGCCCGCAATCCACTGCTGTCGCGGTATACCGGCTCGCCCGTTATCTCGATTGATGCGACGCTCGCCGCCAAGGCGGCCAGCACGGCTTCGCCTTCGAGCCGCGCGACCATCTGCCCCACGCAGCCGTGGATCCCGGTGCTGAAGCCGATATGTCCCGAAACGCGCCGGGCGATGTCGAACTGGTCGGGCCGTTCCCACCGCGTTTCGTCGCGATTCGCCGAACCGGCCTGTACACTGCCTCGAGGTCCGCAATCAGTCGCTCGACTTCTGCAAGCCAATTTCGGCAAGGCCGGCGCGTAATACTACTGGATATCGAGGGCATTGATCACCCGAGGTCCGCGCGAACCGGATCCGGAAGTCGGTTGGTGCGGAGAACACGTTCTCAACCGATCTTTAGCGCTTTCGACGCAATGGCCACCGAGTTGGGCCCGCTGATCGAGAAGGTCTGGCGGCACTGGGAGGACAAGGACTGCGCGGGCCCGGACCGTCACGCTGAACGCTCAAGTCAACGATTTGGACATCATCACGCGCAGCAGGTCCATGCCGATCGCGATTTCGAACCACAGCGAGCTCGAACACTTCTCGATCGCTGCTTGAAAGCGAGATGCCCGCTTCAAAGCCGTTCGGCTTCTTGGGAGTATCGTTGTCCTCGCGCCATGGTGAGGGGCAGGCTGAGCCGCAACTCGGCCTGCCGATTTGAGAGGCGCAGTTTCGAGCAGGATTTCAGGAAGGGGCGCAGGCGCGGGTCGTGTGCAGCGCGGCAGAGCTCATTGGTTAACATTCGTGAATCCCCAAATCGAAAGACTTGCGGTAGGATCAGGTTTTTCCGAGGGCCGCACCCATGTTTGAACAAGCGACTACCGCTCTATTGCGAGCGGTGCTCGACGAGGTCTGCGAAAAGCTACCACGCGACGAGTCCGGCGCTCGCACCCACGTGGCCTGCAAGATCCTGGAAGCCGCAAAGACCGGCGAAACGACCCCGGACGAGCTGCAGCAGATCGGCCGGATAGCGCTGACAGAAGCGCCGACGATGTGGCGTTGATCGGGCGGGTCCGGGGTGAATTTCCAGGTCACAGTCTTGAAAATCCTGGTGAGTTATCCGGAAGGATTCGCCGTGATGGCGGACCTCAAGCGCGACATGGCAATCCTCGCCACCAGCGGCCCGGAATGGGCCGAACGCACCAAGCGGCTGGCCGCGCGCGTGCCCGGGCTCGACATTTTTTCGGACGGTCTCGTTGAGCGTCAAAACGGCGGCTGGAGGATTACTGTGAAGGGACGAGCCGTGCTCGAATCCATGGAGGCGCGCCGGACCGAACACGAACCGGTCGAGAAGGTGCTAGTGGAAACGGCCGGGCCACCAGTGCCATCCTTGCCGCTCCCGGCAGAGCGAGCGAAGCGACGGCGCCAGCGTCGCCGCGAAGCCCGCGAACCCGCGCGAGCGCATGCATCTTAAGTGGACAGGGCGCGGCGGCAGCCCAACTCATTGACCAAAGAGTAGATAGCTCCGGTCGATGCCGCGGCGATCCCGCGTCTCGCCGGTCCAGCCGACAGCTCGGCGATAGCTGCCCATCGCGCCGTTCGCTTGAGTGCCCTGACGTCGACGGGCTTGTTCTCATCGGCGAAGGGGGAGACCCAGAGCGCATCCTCGGGACAATAAAGCTCGCAAAGGAAGCAGGTCTGACAGTCGTCCTGACGGGCAATGACCGCAATTCCATAGGTGCCCAGTTTGCCGTGCATCGCCTTCCATACGCTATCGTAATCGGCGAATGCGAAGCCGGTGTTCACGATGCCCGCGCTCGGCACCAGGTGGCAAGGATCGATGACGATTGGTTGAAGAACTCACGCCGCCGCTGCGTACCTGGGGCCTTCGGTGTCGGAGCCGAGCTGATTGGCCGGAAACAGCCTGATCTCCAGCCGGCCGCTCGTCGCTTCGCGGATCGGTCGATCGCCTCTTGCGCCGATATTCACCGGATGGGTCGGATCCTGTCCGGTCGCGAACTTCTAGACGAACTCGGCGGCAGACGCCGGACGGGTCAGAATCCTGCAGAGAGGTACGGCCGTAGCCGCCCTCAACAGCGAACGGCGGCTGATGATTCCGGGCTTCGAGACAATCATGTTTTACTCCTGATCCTGCATTGACGTTGCTGCCGACTGCAAGCTGCGCTGGCGTGCAGCCTTCCGGGCTCTTCACCGGCTTTCGATCGCCGGCATTTGGGCAAGAGCCATCGCTCGCCGCCGCAATATACGGCGGGCGTAGCTCCTCAAGGGGCTTCCCTTGATTGGCGCTTAGCGCCGGTGCACTAAAGCCACTGCTTGATCTGGCTTGCGACCTCTGCGGTGGAAATCCCGTAGCGGTCGTGCAGTGTCGGAAGTGCGCCAGCGTCAAGGAATTCGTCCGGCAATGCGATCTGGCGGAAACGCCGATGAACGCCTGAACGCATCAGAAGTGCAGCAACCGCCTCGCCAAGTCCGCCAACTGTGGTGTGGTTTTCGGCAACAACGACAAGGCGGCCCGGCTTGCCGGCTTCACGCAAGATCGTCTCAGTGTCGAGCGGCTTAATCGTCGGAACATGCAGCACCGCGGTATCGACGTTGTCGCGCATCAAAGTTTGCGTGGCCTCGAGTGCACGCATTGTCATGATGCCGGATGAGATGACCAGGGCGTCCTTCCCGTCACGGATCAGTTTGGCCTTGCCGAGTTCGAATTTGTAGTCATATTCGTCGAGCACGACCGGTACTTGGCCGCGCAGCAAGCGCATGTAGACCGGCCCGCGGTGCGCGGCGATGGCGGGCACCATTTGCTCGATCTCATGGGCATCGCAGGGATCGATGACGGTCATGTTTGGCATCGCGCGAAACAGGGCGACATCTTCTGTGGCCTGATGGCTCGGGCCATAGCCCGAGGTCAGCCCCGGCAGCGCGCAGACGATCTTCACGTTGCGATCTTCCTCCGCGATCGTCTGGTGTATGAAGTCGTAAGCCCGTCGCGATGCGAACACGGCGTAAGTGGTCGCGAACGGCATGAAGCCTTCGGCGGCAAGGCCCGACGCTGCGCCGAACAGAAGCTGCTCGGCCATGCCCATCTGATAATAACGGTCCGGAAATTCCTTCGCAAAGATGTGCAGGTCGGTGTACTTGCCGAGATCGGCCGTCATGCCGACCACCTCAGGGCGGTGGCGTGCGAGCTCGACGAGCGCGTGTCCAAAGGGCGCAGGCTTCGTCTTCTGTCCCTCGGACGCGATCGACGCGATCATGGCGGAGGTGGTCAGGCGCGGCTTGCCAGGCTGAGGTGCTGATCTGACGGTTTTCATGCCTGCCTCCCGGCTTCGAGCGCGGCAAGCGCGAGCTGCCATTCGTACTGCTCGACGCGGATGAAATGGCTCTTCTCGCGCTGTTCCAGGAAAGGAACGCCCTTCCCCATCAGAGTGTCGGCGACGATCATCCTCGGCTTGGGCTCGGGATGGGATTTGGCGGCGTCGAACGCTGCAACCACGGCATCGAGATCGTTGCCGTCGATCCGCTGCACGAACCAGCCGAAGGCCTGAAGCTTGTCGACCAGCGGCTCGAAGGCCATGACCTGCGTGGAAGGACCATCCGCCTGCTGATTGTTGACGTCGACGATGCCGATCAGATTGTCGAGCTTGTAGTGGCCTGCCGACTGGATCGCTTCCCAGACGGAGCCTTCGTCGAGTTCGCCATCGGAAAACAACGTGTATACCCGCGCCTCGGATCTCTTGCGCTTAAGTCCTAGGCCCATGCCAACGGCAATGCTCAGCCCGAGGCCAAGCGATCCGCCCGACATTTCCATTCCGGGCGTGTAGGAGGCCATGCCCGACATCGGCAGGCGGCTCTCGTCGCTGCCATGGGTTTCGAGTTCTTCCTCCGGGACAATTCCCGCTTCGATCAAAGCTGCGTAAAGTGCGATGGCATAATGTCCGTTGGAGAGCAGAAAGCGGTCCCGGCGGTCCCATGACGGATCTTCAGGCCGGTAACGCATGGCGTGGAAGTAGGCCACGGCGAGAACATCGGATATGTCCAGCGCCTGCGCGATATAACCCTGCCCCTGGACTTCGCCCATGCGCAGCGCATTGCGGCGGATATTGTAGGCGCGGTCCGCTAGCTTGGGCGCGTTGATAAGCGTATTGGTGGGCGTTTCCATCGATCTGGACCTTATCTCGCTGGGCTCAGTGGATAAGCATGCCGCCGTTGACGTCGATCACGGCACCCGTGACGTAGGCAGATAGATCGGAGGCTAGGAAAGTGTAGATACTGGCAACGTCTTCTGCCGTGCCGAGGCGATTGAGCGGAATGCCTTCCAGAATTTTCGCTCTCATTTCATCGTTCAGCTTGCCTGCCGTAATATCCGTGCCGATCAGGCCGGGCGTGACGCAGTTGACGCGAATCCCGTCAGGGCCGAACTCCCGCGCCATCGCCTTGGCGAGGCCAAGGACCCCCGCTTTCGCAGCCGAGTAGTGTGGGCCGCCGAAAATGCCACCACCGCGCTGGGCCGAGACGGACGACATGCACGCGATCGACCCGGACTTTCGTGCGCGCATATGCGGGATCACCGCCTGCGACAGAAACAGGATACCCTTGAGGTTGACGTCCTGAATTCGATCCCAATCGGCCGGCGAAATGTCCAGGAACTTGACCGGCTGGGTGATCCCGGCATTGTTGATCAGGATATCGATGCGTGCGAAGGTTTCGATCACGCGGGCGACTCCCTGTTCGCAGAACGATTTGTCGGCGACGTTGCACGCCAGTCCAATGTGGGACTTTCCAAGCGATGCCGCAGCGTCCGCCGCGGCGCCCGCGTCGATATCCAGAATGGCCACCCGAGCGCCCTCGGCGGCGAATCGCCGGGCGGTGGCAAGCCCGATCCCGCGCGGCGAGGCCGCGCCCGAAATGATTGCCGTCTTACCGCTGAGCAGCATCAATTCCTCCCGCAAATTGTTCTTCCTTGCTGGATTTAGGAATGACGCGCGGAGGCCGGCTGTACTAACGCACAGTTGTCATGGATCGATGAATCTGGTTCACTTATCGGATGCTCTCGAAGATCCCGATATCCTCAATTCGTGCCTTTGAAGCCGCAGCCCGGACCGGATCGTTTCGCGATGCGGCGAATGAGCTTCACCTGACGCCGAGCGCCGTCAGTCACGCGATCCGCAAGCTGGAGGCCACGCTTCGGACCGTTCTGTTCGAGCGCAGCGCGCGGTCTGTGCGGCTCACGCCTGCCGGCGAAAATCTGATGCGTCACACCGGGGCGGCGTTCGATCAGCTCCGCCGCGGCCTTGAGGAAGTCGCTGCGCGCGGACCGCAACTGGTGCGCGTCCACTCCGCCCCAAGCTTTGCTGCGCAATGGCTGGCGCCACGGCTTGCGCAGTTTCTCGCTGCTTACCCGAAGCTCGAGGTTCGATTGGCCGCAAGCACGGATTATGCGCGCTTCAGCAACGATGATTTCGATATCGATATCGTCTACGGTCCGCCGCGCGCAGAAGGCGTCGAGATTGTTCCTCTACCGGAAGAGACGGTTACCCCGCTCTGCTCTCCCTCGCTCGCAAAATCGATAGGGAAGGCCGCTGATCTGCTCGATCAGACGCTCATCCGCTCAGACGTGAAGCAGGTGCAGTGGCATCAATGGTTCGCCGCGAACGGATTAGAAGCCCCCGCCCTCCACGGCATGAGGTTCGATCGGAGCTTTCTTGCAATTGCGACCGCTGCGGAGGGATTGGGAGTGGCGTTGGAATCAACCCTCCTGGCCGAGCGTGAACTGGCCAATGGGCGATTGGTTGCCCCATTGGCGGGACGCGCGAACGATATCAGTTACGTCGGTCACCGTCTCATCTATCCGCGCGCCAGCCGACAAAGATCGGCCGTACGCGCGTTTGCAGACTGGCTGCTCGCGCAACTCGACGGCGAACACGCCCGCTCCTCGCGATGAACTGCAGGTCTGGCTGGAGCTTGGTTCAGGGCAAACCTCTGCTTGGCGCCGAACAGCAACCTTCGCCGCCGGGGCGTCCCGCGCCTGCGGAGAACCTCAAATCATGCATTCTTCATTGGTCTGGCAGCGAGCTATCGTTGATGCTCGCCGATCCATCTCTACAAGGCGATCATCGATGTAGCGCCTGAGCGCCGCAGCCGCGTTCAACATATAGACAGCATTGAGATCACTTCCCACACGTCACGGCTCGCGCGCGCCTGCAAACCGTTCCAAGAGGCGCTCGACGCCAGCAGGCGCGAGCCGATCGCAAGCCAGCGGATTCTGCTCGCAGGAGGCGACGGCGAGCGCATCTCTACCCAAGCGATGCAACAGTGAAGCTCGCTTGCCAGGTCGCGCGCCTCATCGACTGGTCGGCGACCCTGGAGGCCCTGGCAGAGCTGGGGGTCAGCAGGGGTGCTGGACCTCGATCCGGGACATGCGCTCGCCGAATTGACGCAGGCCTTCCTTCCGGACGTCCGTTGCTACGCGGCCGATGGATTTCACACTTTCGATGGGCTTCGAAACTGGATAGCCTCTCAACAACGAAGATGCTCAGCCCCTTGATTCAACGAGGCGATCTTCCACGGCCCTCGGGCCGGCCTACCTACGTCATGGGGAGATGGTAGCTGACCCGCAAGGCCATCACTGGTCGGGGGTTGGGATGTCAAAGCCGAGCGGTAGAGCGGTATGTGACGATTTCTTTCAATGACTCACAGAGTTGGTCTATTCTGGACTTCAAAGTACGAGCGGATAGGTAGACCAGAACGGCAATGGCAAGGCGCCGAAACATCATCGCAATTCCCTCGCTGGGTTCTCTCGACAAGACCGCAGGCCGGGTCGGACAACAACTCACGCAGGCACTTCGCGAGGCGATATCAAACGGGATCTTGAAGCCGGGCGAACGGCTGCCGTCCACCCGCACCCTCGCTGCATCGCTCCAACTCGCGAGGGGTACGGTCATCGAGGCGTTTGGTCAGCTACATGCGGAAGGCTACCTCGAAGCGCGCGCCAGAGGCGGCACGATCGTGGCGAACGTCAATGGCGACAGCGAACTCGTGAGCCCACCGCAGGCATTCATCGAGCCGCCGCGGATCGGCCTTGTGTTGCGGGAGAACGTCGCCCGTCTTGCAGAGGTCGTGCAAACTCTTCGGCCCCAAGGGACGATGCCATTTGCAATCGCTCATCCGGCAGGCGCGGTCGCCCCGGATGACAAGTGGCGCCGTCTCGGTAATCGCGTCCGAGCGCTGCGCGTGGCTGCCCCGTCGGGATACATCGATCCGAAAGGATTGCCTGATTTGCGGCTCGCGATTACTGATTACGTTCGTAAAGCCCGTGGAGTGAAATGCGAGGCCGGCCAGGTCGTGATCACGGCGGGTACGCAGCAGGGTCTTTTTCTGGCTGCAACCGTTCTTCTTGCGGACGGAGACGCAGTATGGGCGGAAGACCCCGCCTATCCCGGTATTGTCGCGGTTCTCGGAAACTTCAACGTCCAGACCTCTCGGATTCCCGTCGACGCGCAGGGCATCGACGTCCACGAAGGCCTCGTCCGATGCTCGAAGGCTCGGGTCGCGTTCGTTACGCCATCGCATCAATATCCGCTCGGCATGCCGATGAGCATGGCGAGACGCACGGCTCTGCTGTCCTGGGCCCGTCAAAACAATGCCTGGATTGTCGAGGACGATTACGACAGCGAACTTCGCTACGCGGGACATCCATTTCCGTCCCTGCAGGGATTCGATCCTACACGTGTCGTCTATCTCGGGACGATGAGCAAAGTGCTCTTTTCCTCCATGCGGATCGGATACGCCATCGTTCCCCTTCCGCTGGTGGAGGCGTTCGCAGGCGCCCGTGCTCTTATTGACCGCCATTCTCCGACAGCCGATCAATATGTGCTCGCGCAATATATGCGCGAGGGCTATTTCGAAGCTCACATACGGCGCATCCGGGGCGCTTACGCAGAACGGCGCGCGGCCCTGATCTCCGCCATTAAGGCAGAGCTGCCGTCCTGGACAGCGCTCCAACCAAGCGACCAAGGTATGCACCTGGTGCTTTGGCTTCCTGCCGGCCTCGACGACGTCAAGCTAGCCGAGCAAGCACAGAAGGCCGGGCTGGTTGTGCGACCGATCTCGCCCATGTATGCGGAATCCGAGGCAAAGCGGCCACCGATTCCGACGGAAGGCGGCCAGCGATTCCGATCGAAAGCGGCCACCCAATCCGAACGAAGGCGGCCACCCTGTTGATAGGGTGAGACGGGGGGCGTTGTCGGCAATCTGAACGGGGCAAGGTCCCTCCTTTTGCGGTTCACGCAATGGGAGGTCCGATGCCCGCCGAGAGATTGCCGATGCGGAAGATTCGAGAAGTTCTACGCCTGAAGTATGCCTGTGGGGTGAGCGATCGGGTGATCTCCCGATCGGTCGGGATCGGTCGCACGGCGATCGCGGAGTATGTCCGCCGCGCCGCGGTGATCGGCATCACCTGGCCGATACCGGAGGAGCTCGACGACACAGCACTGGAGCGCAAGCTGTTTGCGCCAGCCGGCTACAACCCGCCGCGATCGAAGCCGCTTCCGGATTGGGGGCATGTCCATGCCGAGTTGCGCCGCCGCAGCGTAACGCTGGCGCTGCTGTGGGAGGAATACCGCGGCCATCATCCCGACGGCTACGGCTACAGCCGGTTCTGCGACCTCTACGTCGAATGGCGCCACGGCATCACGGCGACCATGCGGCAGACCCACGCGGCCGGCGAAAAGCTGTTCGTGGACTTCGCCGGCGATACCGTGCCGGTGTTCGACGGGCTTACCGGGGAGGTGCGCGCCGCCAAGATCTTCGTCGCGGTCATGGGAGCGTCGAACTACACATTCGTCCAAGCCCGGTTCAGCGAGGCGCTGCCCGACTGGATCGGCGCCCATGTGGATGCGCTCACCTTCCTGGGCGGAGTGCCGAAGGCGCTCGTCTGCGACAATCTGAAGGCCGGGGTGACGGTGGTGAGCCGCTACGAGCCAGGCGTCAACCGGACTTACCAGGATCTTGCCACCCATTACGGCACCACCATTATGCCGGCGCGGCCCCGCAAGCCGCGCGACAAAGCCAAGGTGGAGGCGGCGGTTCTTATCGTCCAGCGATGGATTTTGGCGCGGCTGCGCAACCGGCGCTTCTTCTCGCTCGCCGAGTTGAACGTTGCGATCCGCATCCTGGTCGACGAACTCAACGCCCGCCTGATGCGCAAGCTCGGTGCCAGCCGCCGCGAGTTCTTCGACACCATCGATCGTCCGGCCCTGATGCCGCTGCCGGCCGAACCCTATCAGTACGCCGAATGGCGTCGTGCCCGTGTAGCGCCGGATTACCATGTCGAGGTTCAGGGGCACTTCTACTCGGTGCCATCCCGCCTGATCCGCCAGGTCGTCGAGGTGCGGGCCACCGAGGCAACCATCGAGGTGTTCCATCGCGGCACCCGGATCGCCAGCCACGCACGCTCAGGCGTCAGGCGCCGCCACACCACGATCCCCGAGCACATGCCGAGCGCACATCGCCGATACGCCTTCTGGACGCCGGCACGTCTGCTGGCCGCCGCCGAGAAGATCGGTCCGTCCACGATCGCGCTGTGCCAGGCGATCATGCGGACAAAGCCCCATCCCGAGCAGGGCTTCCGATCCTGTCTCGGCATCCTGCGGTTGGAAAAGACCTATGGGACGCAACGTCTGGAAGCCGCGTGCCGCCGTGGGATCAGCATCGGCTCAGCGAGCTATCGGTCGATCGCCTCGATCCTCAAGACCGGCCTGGACAAAGCCTTCCTTCCCGACACCGCCCCCGAGGCCGATCCCATCCAGCACGGCAACATCCGTGGCCGCGGCTACTACCACTGACCACCAACAAGGAGACCTTATGCTCAGCAACCACACCCACGAACGTCTCGCTGCTCTCGGGCTCGCCGGCATGGCCAAGGCCTTCGACGATCAGCAACGCCAACCGGACGTTACCGCGCTGACCTTCGAGCAGCACCTCGGCCTGATGATCGATCGCGAAGCAACCGAGCGAGAGAACAAAAGGCTCATCGTGCGCCTGAAGTTCGCCTCGCTACGGCAGGCCGCAATCGTCGAAGATGTCGATCTGCGCGCTCCGCGCGGCATCGACCGCGCCTTCTTTGCCAAGCTCGTCGATGGCGATTGGATCAGCCGCAAGCAAAATTTGCTCATCACCGGGCCGACCGGCGTCGGCAAGAGCTGGATCGCCTGCGCACTCGGCCACAAGGCATGCCGCGATAATCGATCCGTCTTATATCATCGCCTGCCAAGGCTGTTCGAAGCTCTTGCGCTCGCCCGCGGGGACGGACGCTATGCGCGGCTCCTCAAGACACTATCGAGGGTCGATTTGCTCATCCTCGATGATTGGGGCCTCGCACCGCTTACCGGCGAGCAGCGTCGCGATCTCCTCGAAGTCGTCGACGATCGACACCAGCGCGGATCGACCATCATCACCAGCCAGGTGCCGATCGAAAATTGGCATGAGGTCATCGCCGACCCGACCATCGCCGACGCCGTCCTGGATCGGCTCGTCCACAATGCTCACCGCCTCACACTCAAGGGAGACAGCATGCGAAAGATCACTGCGCAGCGCGCCAATCTTGACGCAGCCAGGAAAACCTGACCCAACTCCTCATGCCGGCAACGACACTCCGGCCGCCTTCGTCGGAACAGGTGGCCGCCTTCGATCGGAATGCATGGTCGCGTTCAATCGGAATCCCTGGCCGCAATCCCCGGAATCCGCACATGTACCAAGATGCGCCTGCTCGGTTCGGTCTAATGCTCGGCTTCGGCGGCTTTTCCGTCGCGGAATTGCAGGCGGCCGCAGTCCGCCTGAAAGGTGTCCTTGAGGCATCGGTCCGCGCGAACAGAAAGGCCAAACTGTCCAAGCGCCCACGGATGGAAACTGCCAGATAATATCTGGATGGCCGCGCTCAGGTCTCTTTCGCGGCAATCGGCGCTCGCCGCGAACTTGAACATTGGGTTGGGTGCTCCGCAGCGCGCCGGGAAGACGCGCACTGATCTCCAGTTTTTGAGTCCAACTACAGCTTTCGCCAGCGGCAGACGATCGTAGGGCGAATGAGATTATCCATGCTTGCGCAGGGCCGCCGATGGGTTTGGCCCCGTCATACCCGAGGATCACAAGTAGGTCGTTGCGCCACGATTTCTCCGAGCATGTCGCTCCGTCGGATATGAGTCAGGCCTGCTCCGCTTTGGCCACAGCGGCGGCCAGCATTGCATCGCCGATCACATCCTTTCCCTGGGCCTTGAGCGCGTTCCCTGCACCGAGAATGTCCCGGACCTCTTTATTCTGACTAAGCTTCGACTTGCCAACGATTCGTGTGATCTCGATCTCGATTCCGACGATCATCTTGAGCATCATATCGATGTAGTCCTTGGGGCTGTCAGTCATCTTCCAAGGATCGGCCTGCTTCGCCTCATGGATGCGCGTCAGCCGCGCGACCATGCCACGAACGTAACGCTCATCGTCGCGGATTGTCACGCGTCCGTACACATGAGCCACCATATAGTTCCAGGACGGGACCTGCTTCTTGAACTCGACCTTGCTCGGATACCAGTTCGGCGCGATGTAGGCATCCCCGGCGCGGAATACGATCAGCACCTCGTTTCCCGTCGCGATATCCTGCCAAATGGGATTTGCGCGAGCCACATGTGAATGAAGCACGCCCTGCTGCCCTTCCTTCGCATGCAACTCGAAAGGCAGGTGATTTGCGTCGAGCCCGCTCTTCCCGTTAGTAAAGAGGATGCCGAGAGGATTTTTGTTGATGAGATCGTGAAGCGCCTCAGGGCGCGACTCGGCGAAATGTGGGGGGACGTACATGCTAGCTCCCTGGCAATTGATGAATGCCGCGCACGCTGCTCGCAGCATCAACGGGATTTCGTTCAGACCTCGGTCATCTGGAATTCACTCTTGTCTGCGCCGCAATCGGGGCAGATCCACTCGTCGGGGACGTCTTCCCAGCGAGTGCCCGGCGGAATGCCCTCGTCCGGCCATCCCTCCCGCTCGCTGTAAACAACCCCGCAGAGCGCGCACATCCAGGTCTTGTAAACCGGTGCGCCGATCGCTGTGTCAGAGTGCAGGTGAGCGCTTTCATTGCTCATCTCGGTGGCCTATGCTGTGGAGCATTCATGACACCGATGTAGGCTAGAACTGGTTCCTTCCATAGAGCCAGTCTGCGGCATTCTTGCTGTACCAGATTGACGTCCTCTGGTTCTGGTCAAGGCCGTCAACCCGGCAGTAGGAATATCTCTCAGAGTGTCCACGTTCTGTCTGCCCGTGTTGTCGCAAGCGCAGAAGCGTTCACCTTCCTAAAGATCGCCAGAGGCCTATATCTCATCTGGCTCGGGATTAAGGCGTGGCGCGAGACAAGCGTCGATCCGATAGAATTGCAGACAACAGATGCGCATTCTGCTTTTCGCCAGGGCATCGTCATAGAGGCGCTCAACCCCAAGACAGCCGCATGCTTTCTCGTGTTCATCCCGCAACTCGTCGACCCATCTGGGAGTGTCAGCATGCAGTTCATCGTCCTGGGCTCATTTCGCTCGCACTCAACACGAGCGTAGACCTGATTGTGACCTATTGGGGACAGAAGACGAGGGATGGCTTTGCAAAAAAGGCCCTCATTCTTCGTTCAGGCGCGACAGGCATCAGGCGCCATCATCTGCGGGCTGGGGCCAACGCTACTCTTCGCACGGCGCACGAGTTCACGCTGCCGAATTTCCGCGCTCGAATAGCGCGCAGAGTCTCCATTCGGCTACGAAGAACGCCTTGCCATCGGAGGTCCTTGCTTCACCGTGCAACGGGATCACGACCAGCGTCGATGCTGGTTCGACTTCGGCCGCGCTTTGGCCGTCCGGGCCGGCAGAACATGAAGGCGCGCATCAACCGGCTGGGAGCAAGGCCCGCCACTGCAATCCAACGCGCTTGCCTCTGCTGCCTTTTGCTCTCGTGCTGCTGGATCTGGGTACGTGATGAGGACCGAGTTCGTGTCCACGGCCCAGAAATCGTCATCCTTCCTCGTGCTCAAAACGAGGAGTGCAGCCGGGAACGGGTGAGCGATGGCCGCAACGCCCTCCTGCCGGATCTTCAAACATCAGCATCACCCGCCCGAGCCTGAGCACCGTCGGGGTCGTCATCGAGAGCGGCCTCCCATTTCTTGCGGATTAGCGAGAAGGCGTGACATCGCTGGGATTGCCGCTAGTGTTTCGGCAAGCGCATCGCCGCGATGCTTAGATCGGCGCCAACTCGAACCATGTTGCTTCCTAACCATCGCACTGACCACCGGGCGCCTTTGGATAGTGCGGATGCCAACATGCTGAGTCGCGAAGCTGCGTGCGAGGTGGAACGGTTTCTTGATATCGCAATGGCCACAAGGAAACAGCGCTGATTTCCTTGCCGGGCCTCGCCCACGAGATTGGCGTGGGCTCGGTCCAAGTCAACGACGAGGGTCACCGGCTCGGGCTTGGCAGTTTCAAGGCTTTGGGCGGCTCCTATGCCGTCATCCGGCTCGTCTTAGAAGCAGCAACTCCGCGCCTCGGCAGGGCTGTTGACATCTCGGAGCTTCACGCACCTGAGGTGAAGGCCGTAGCACGGGGGATGACGGTATCCTGCGCCAACGGACGGCAATCATGGCAGGTCCGTAGCGCACGCGCTCAGCTCGTGGGGGCGAACTGCGCTATATCCATTCACTCGGGCGTCAGCGATCAGCGTAGCGCAGCAATCGTCCCACATGGCGCGCAGATGATCCGCGTCAGCGGCAACTACGATGACTCCGTTGCCGAAGCATCCCGAGTTGCCGCAGAGAACGGCTGAATCACGGTGTCTGACAGGTCCTGGCCGGGCTATCCCTGGTCTGGTAATGCAGGGATCTCCGCGCTCCTGACTGAAGCACTACGACAGTTGCCCGAACCTCCGACCCACGTCTTCGTCCAGTCAGGAGTCGGTGGACTTGCCGCAGCGGTCTTGGACATTTTTCGGTGTCGTTAGGTGATAGTCGCCCGTCCTTCACGGTTGTCGATCCATCGCGCGCAGCGTGCCTGTTTGAAAGCGCTCGAACCGGGCATTGCGTCAAGGTAGCTCATGGGCAGCCGACAGTGATGGCGATGCTAGAGTGCTACGAACCTTCGCTCGTCGCTTGGCGCATCCTTTCGCGCGCAGCCGACGCTTTTATGATTGTCGATGACGAGGAGGCCGTCGGGGTTATGAACCGTTTGGCCAATCCCCGGGACGGTGATCCGGCTATCGTTGCAGGCGAAAGTGGCGGGGTTGGTCTGGCAGGGTTGCTGAAAGTTGCGGCCGATTCGACCTCGCGCGCTTGACTGGTCTTGAACCTGACGCACGGGTCTTCCTCATCAATACCGAGGGCGCGACGGATCCTGGCGCTTACGAACAGCTCGTGGGTCAGTCTCTGTCGCAAGTGGTCAGGAGAAGCTTGGAGGCCTAGACGCTCATGATCCGCGGCCCGTTCGGTGAACTCGTGACGGGGACGAAAGCCCAAGAGAAGGCCAAGAACGAAGGCATCCAGCGATTGATCCTACGATTGAAATCCGCCGCAGATTTCTGCTTCCAACGAGGCCCGTACGCACGTTTTCGGCACAAAAGGCATGACTTTGCCGTCTTGCCGCAAGACCAAGCGTTATGACTTTGGCGCTTTGCAGTCCAACCGCGTTCGCCTCATCGAATGATACAACAGCTTCGTTTTCTTGTTGATTCGGCACACCGGCTATGAGCCGTTTCATAATTGCGATACAGCTCTCCGAGTAATCTGTCGATATGCGTGGACTCCTGATCGTTCTCACGGCTTTCGCGATCATATTGGCGGCACGCGGCCACCACCAAAGCGCGTTCATGCCGCGCCCGACGGAGCCCATGCCACCCGTCAATGTGCCCTAACACCACGAGGTCTGTCGGGTACGCGGTTGCCTGCGAGCGAACGCAGGGCAGATCGGGCCGGCAACAAGGGACTGCTAGGCTGATTTCGGCGCATTCTTCAGATAGACGACAGCGCGACGTCCCGCAGAGGTCAGCTCCCCCAGAGTCGTTTTTCCCGCCCGTACCGCTTGGATCAGTTGCTCAGCGACATACCGGCGGCTCTCGTGGTCACCGCCATTCGGCAGCCCCGCACAGACCTGATCCAAGACCAGGCCCATGTTCGCTTGAACCTCTCCCGTAAATTCGCTCACGCTCCATCTCTCCTTTCGAGGGATAATGCGATAAGGCTAGTGCCCTCTTTGCACTCGGTATAGCGCACATTTGCCGAGCGGTTAAAAGCCTCTCGCGTGCAGAAGTGAATTCATGGTTTGACGCGGCTTGGTATCCTCGCAATTCGCGCGGCGCTTGCGTTTGAAACGATCGCGCCGCGTTCGAAACGTCTCGTTGCGAGGAGGACGGAATCGTCCCGTACGGCTCGGATTTCCGGGCTCTCGCATTTCCCTGAGCGCCGGGCCGGCCTCATGCGGGCGCTATGGTCCTCACATGGGCGGCCATGGCCCTCTGGTTCGGCGCGGGCGGCCGTTGCGCCGCAGTTCACGCGAGACTGTCGAATCAGCCCGCCCCAGGCGACGTCCAATCTGTTGGATCGATTGGCCCTGCACCTTGAGAGGCGCGATCTCTTCGTGCTCTACCAATGAGAGCTATTGCCCCGAGATCGCCTTTGCCGAAGATCTGAACATCGCTGGTGGCATGTCGCCCGCCTTTGGGAATAATCTGCTTCCGCGGTAGGTCGAGGGGGCGATCGGCAACATCTTGCAGATCGGCTCAACCCCACGCGCCGCACGATCATCGTCGATGCGATCATGGCTTGGACCGGCGGTCGAGCTTCCGCCGTCGCAAAATAAGCGCTTGCCTTGCGCAGGATCTCGTTGGCTGGCGAAGCTCGCGGTTCTTCCGTTCCAGAGCCTTGGGCTTCTCGGCCAGCTCGGTCGGAACGCCGGCCCGCTGCCCACTGTCGATCTCGACCTACTTGACTCAGTCATGCAAGGTCTGCGCGTGCAGCCAATCTTGGCCGCAATGGAAGTCACCGTCGTCCAGCGCGACCTGTGCTCGTTGGCCTGATACAGAGCTATACGACCCCCTCGGGCTCGGGCCTCGGGTGAACATTTCTCGTCGTCTTGCTTGTCATGGCTCCACCTTCTCAAGACTTGGAGCCTCCGCCAAATCCGCGGCGGCGGTTCAGATGGGCGCTCAATCCTGCAAGCGCTCAAACGCGGACGGCACGATTGAGTGAGTTTTGCTGTCAAGATGCTCTGGTCTACTCAGCTTCTGGCGGAGCGATCCGTTTGCAACCACGAGAGCACTAACGAGGATGCCCGCCGGAACGCGGCGAACTGTCGCTCGATCTTGCTGGAAAAGTGCGCTCTGCCACGAGACCGGCAGGAATTACGCGGCTCATTTGAATAGCAATGCCGAGATTGGCCAGAAAGGGAAGCGGAGCGGCGATTGCCGATCTCTATTCCTCGCCGCAGAGGTCGTTCATGGGCAGTCATGATCTTGTCTCCAGCAGTTTCCTCGGGCTGACCGCAGCCGGATTTGCGCTACTCTGCTCGAGCCTGCTTGTCCTCGTCTTCACATGAAGTAAGCCCCCTCGTATGGCCAGTCTCTGGTCATTCAGTTCATCGACTGGACGGACTGCTTCCCTAGACTTTGAACGCTGGCACGGCTCCAGCAGGCCGTGATGAGTATCGTAGCCGCCCGGCCAAAATCCTCGACGCGATAGCGGCCCCTGCCCGCAACCTTCGAAACAACCGTAAGCCCGTCACGCAACGCCGGTGAACTTACCCAGAAAACTGGTCTCCAGAAAGTCATTGTCCTAACCGCCGGCTCTGAACGGCATGACAGTGTTGAAGGTCGGCCGCAGCCGAGACTAACCTGGGATCTGCACCGGCAGTGCGGAATAACCGTGCACAAAATTCGATTGAACTCGCTCCGGTTCGCCGACCACATTTACCTCCAAACATCGATTCAGCATCTCCTCCCACAGGATTTTCAGCTGCAGCTCGGCAAGGCGCCTACCCACGCAGCGATGAATCCCAAATCCGAAAGAGAGATGTTGCCGTACATTTTCCCGATCGATGATGAAGCTGTTGGCTCTCGCAATGACCTCGTCATCTCGGTTGCCAGAGATGTACCACATCACAACTTTGTCGCCTCGCCTGATTCGCTTGTGGCCTATCATGAAATCGTCCACAGCGGTCCGGCGCATGTGTGCAATGGGGGTTTGGTATCGTATAATCTCGGATACCGCGCCGGACACCAGCGAAGCATCATCCCGGAGTTTTCGCATTTCGGATGGATTTTGACTCATGAACAAGACGCCCCCGGTAATTGAGTTGCGCGTAGTATCGTTACCTCCAACAATCAGCAGAATGAGGTTGCCCAGGAACTCGCGGGGCTCCATGTTTCGGGTCGCCGGTGAATGCGCCATCATCGAGATCAGGTCACCGCGCGGCTCGCAATTGACCCGTTCGCTCCAAAGCCGCGTAAAATAGTCCAGGCACTCCGACAGCACCACCTTTCGCTTTTCCCAGCTGTCGATCTGGTCGCCCATTTGTGGAGTCAAGGCAGCTACGTCCGACCAGTAGGTCAGCAACCACCGATCCTGAAATGGAAAATCGAACAGCGTGGCCAGCATTTGAGTCGTCAACTCGATCGAGACCCTGTCGACCCAGTTGAAGGTATCGTTGCGCGGCAAACCGTCCAAAATCTTCTGAACCCGCGAGCGGATCAAGCCTTCAAGATTTGCCAAGTTCTCCGATGCCGCTATCGGACTGATAGTCTTACGTTGCGGAGCATGGAGAGGAGGATTCATTTTGATAAAACTGGGGGTCCAATACTCCTCCGGCGGGTCGACTATTGTGACGCTTCGCTCTGATGAGAATGTTGTGTGATTTGAGTCCACGGCTATGATGTCGCGGTATTTTGTTATCGACCAATATGGTCCGTATGGGCTGTTTTCGCAATAATGAACGGGATCTTCCCTTCGCAGCCGCTCGAAATAAGGCCAAACGGTATCATCCTCGAAGCGCTTGGGTTCGCTTACATCAAGGCGGCTCAGCGGGATATCAGTGCTCTCGCAGGCGCTTTCTGTCGATAACGCTGTCATGATTGTCTCGCTGACATTGGCTTGCACTTTTGCTGGATCAGCTGAGTGCGCTGTCTAGAGTTCGGGGGAAGCGCGCTCGAAACACGACGAGCTTGGGCGGTGCACTAACGATGTGTCACGCATGATCATGGCTGGACTTCGCGCGAGGTCCGAAATCTGAAATCATGTTACGGACTTTGGTTTGGTCCCCGTCAACGAAGAATAATGGAAAGGCGAGCGAAGCTCCCCTATCAGGATTGGGAGGCGCGCGAACGCGCCCTTTGTGGTAGTCAACATCAAGCCGCAAGCACTCGCAGCTGTGGCACCCAGCCGGTTATCGTCATTTTCTCGGGCAGGCAGGCCCTTTGCCACTCGACCACTTACATTGCCGAGGCGACGGACGTCCGAACTGGCAACAAAGTATCTTCCATGCGCTGGAATAGAAGAGAATTGGCACAGCTGAAACAGCTCTGGTCTGAGGGACAGAGTGCCGCGCAGATCGCGGGTCATCTCGAGTGCAGTCGCAACGCCGTTTGCGGCAGGCCGACTCTGTTGGGTCTCACTCGAGGTCACAAGCCACCAACAGCACAAAAGCCAAGATTAGATCGGTGCCCAAGCGGAGGGCCGACGTTGATGGCTGCCCGCCGCGATCGCGTCCGAAAGAAGCTGCTGCAATAGGCGCTAAAAACGCGGCCTCAGGAAATGAGCAAGCGGCAGCTTTACGGAATCCTAGCTGAGGCGGTCAGGAATACCGTCTAGAGCTATCGGCGCCGCGATCTCCCGGGTCTAGGCCGCCGTAGTCGGTTCATTCGGGCTATTTGGTTTCGCGATTTGTGCCTATCCGACGAACAGTGGCGTCCAGTAGAACGTTCGCGGCAGGAGGGCTCGATCGTACATCAAGTCATCCAATCTCAAGAGGCCGGATGCGCTGAATTGGAGAGAAGAGAGCGTTCTGCTTATTGAGTTTTCCGGGTATGCGTTTTGGGGAAGCGCCCGCCGTCCTAGTTTGCGCGGTGTTCGGAACTTTCGGCACACCGCGCCCAACGAACTACACGAGACCGGGTGAAGCCGCTTGATCCTCAACCACTTTCGATATCTGCGACAGGCGTGTGGAGAGCTGGACTGGGACTGAACACTCGGCAAATCATCGAGGTACGACGTTTCCGGGGGTGAGCCCGGTGGCCCTCCGACTGTGATCGGACCTTCTGGGTTTAGACGAAGGCGCGAGTTTCCTCGCCGGCTTCGATAGGTTTGAGCTGACGGCGGAGATGAAACGGAAGAAGGTGAAGCGGTGAGTACCAGATAGCTCCACTATTCGATCTTCGCCTGTTCTCCCGAAAGAACCTCCGATAGAATCGCCTGTCGTCGGGCGGCGCTATGCTTAGCGTTGGAGCGGCTTGACGAGCTGCCCTCGCGGGATATTGCCTGACGTCGTTTAAAAGGTCGGCTCCTGCGGTGCGCAGACACACGAAAACGGCTACCACCAACGTAGGTGCCTTGACGTCTGCGCAAAACCGGCGGCGCCTCTGAGGCGGCCGGCTGTTCAATTGCACCCATCCGTTCTCGCTCACCTACCCGGCTCATTTCGTCACGCCAGCTGCGCGAGAGCCGCCGATAGGAGAGTTTCGCTCGTAGCGATATTGCCGCCGAGTAACGGACGCATGAAAGGACTTCTTCTGCGAGGGATCCATGAAGACGCCCACCGACAATCCCTTCATTGGCGAATTTCACTACATAGTCGTCCGTTAAGAAGCCGAATTGAGCGGGAGCGGACAGGCAAGCGTATGCGATAGCTGGATCAGGAAGAGGCACAAGAGTTCTCTGAGCCAGGCGAGGATACGGCGGAAGTTGTGGCCGACTGCTGAGAGCACGACGTTGGCGGCGTCGCCGGCGCGGCCTTTGAGATAGCAGCGGCCAAGGTGACCTTCGGTCTTCAGATGTCCGATGATGGGCTCGATGGCGGAGCGGCGCCGGAGCTCGCGCTTGATGGCGCCGAACACGCCGCGCTTCTGGCCCGAAATGAAGACGCGACGGGGATTTTGCGTGTCGTGGCCGCGATATCCCTTGTCGACATAGGCCCGCTCGATCGGACAGCCAGTGAGCGCCTCGGTGCGGTCGATGACGTCCCGCAGGGTATGACCGTCGTAGGGATTATCGGGCAGCGACCTGGCGTGCAGTACGAACAGGCCACCGGGCGCCCGGCGGTTGTTGGTGACGATGGAGGCCTTCACGCCGAACTCGTAAGGCGCGGCGGCCTTGCCTTTGCCGATGCATTCCACCTCCGGGGCATGGAAGGAATAAAGCTTCCAGCCGCGCTGGCGCTGCTGCTGCGAGCGGATTTGCACGGCCCGGCCAAGCGGGAGGGCGAATGCCTCCTCCAGTGCCGGCTGGCCCTCGATCTTGCGGCGGATGTCGCGGATGATGCGGCCGAGCCGGCTGCGCAGAATGCGCAACTGCCGCTGATGCCGGCTGAACTGTTTGGCATGGGCGTAGCGGCCCGCCATCATCGCGGCGGCCTTGGCCACACGAGAATAGGATTGCCGCAGCCTGACGGCGTGCCTTCTCGCCAGGCGGTTGAGCCCCTTGATAGCCGCATGGAGCAGCTTGGCATCGGTCGGAAAGGTGATGGCCTTCGGCTGCACCGTGGTGTCGACGGTGACGCGCTTGAGGTCCTGGCCGCGTAACGCGCCGGCCTCGTGCGCCACCCGCAGGCTCTCCGCCAGCAGCAGCTCCAACTTGTCGCCGAGCCGCTTGCGCCAATGGCTCAGGTCCGAGCGCTCGTGCGGGAAGGCATGCTGAAAGAACTCTTGCCCGGTGAAGAACTGGAAATACGGGTCGTGAACCCAGCGCTCGCAAACGCCCTCATCGGACAGCCCGTAAGTGTGCTTGAGCAACAGCAGCCCGATCATGAACCGGGTCTCGATCCCGGGCCGGCCATTCTCGCTGTAGAGCGGCGCGACCTCGCCGTCGATCCAGTCCCAATCGATCTTGCCGGCGAGCTGAACCAGCTCGTGCTTCATGTTGATGATCTGGTCCAGCCGCGCCCGGAACAGATCGTTCGATCCCGTCGTCCTGTGCTTCTTCGGTCGCATCGGCCCCTCCGATGCACCACAGAATCATGGTCCGCAGCGAAAGGGAATCCACAAACGACAATTGCAAGGTTTGGGGGCCTCAAGCCCCCAATCCCTGCAATCTCAAATGCCGCCGCAACCGGAAAACTGACTCCTGCTCAATCGCTTAGAGCCTTGTTCACGGACGACTACATACCGGGACGGAGCCAAGCGGACCCATTATTCCTGGACCGATGGGGAATACGCCACGCAGAATCAACTACCAACCTTGTCAGTTGACGGAGAATACGGGACCGCATCAATGTTGGTCATTGAACCTCGCACGAGTCAAATCGTGGAGCAGTTCGAGGTCTAGCAGCTTAAACGGCCCTGGTGGGTGTCTCGTTGCCGAAGATCAAAGATTATCAAGGCGGACGAACTGGGGACCCCGCCGTGGCTGTGTTGATTCGAGTATCTCGCTTGCAGAACTTGTTCTCTGTGTCCGAGGGGAGCGGATCGTCATCCGACAGCGCGCTTCTTCCGCAGATCGGCCGTCACGCAAGCTCCCAATTGCCTAGCGACAGTCCCGATCGCCCTTGGCAAGCAAAGGGATGCAGGACAATTCGCTTGCGACGTAAAACTTCGTAAACATGGGATAACAATCCTTGCAGACCTCGATCTTAAGCACGTATTACGATGCTCGCCTTCCTTGGTACACCATCTATCCAACTGTAGCCCAGTTCTCCAAAGCAGTCGGCGGCGACGCCTGTGAGAGATGGCTGCAGCAGCTGCCGCTTGACCAATCGGTGTCGCTCTATTTCCACATTCCGTTCTGTCGATCGATTTGCTGGTATTGTGGCTTCGCTCGAAGCATCACTCGCCGGCATTCTCCTATCCTCGACTTTTTGGGGGTTCTTCGTAAGGAGATCGATTTGGTCGCGGCGCAGGTTGCGCAACCGCTGCCTGTGAGCGACGTCCACTTCGGCGGTGGAACGCCGACCCTCATCGAGCCAACGGAATTCTGCCGGTTGATGGGGCTTCTGCGCCGACGCTTTGCGATTTCGAACACGGCCGCCATTGCTGTTGAGATCGACCCGCGCACGTTCACGCTCGCCACATGCGAAGGATTGGCGGCTGCCGGCGTGAACCGCGCGAGCCTCGGCGTCCAGAGCTTCGATCCAATTGTCCAAAAAGCCATCAACCGGGTCCAGAGTGAGGCACAAACAGAGCGCGTTGTCCAGGCGCTGCGGCAGCATGGAATCATGCGCGTCAACTTCGACCTCATCTACGGGCTGCCAAGTCAGACGGTGCAGTCCTGCGTTCAGACCGCGACAACGGCGCTGGCCATGCGACCAGACCGGCTTGCGGTATTCGGCTACGCGCACGTTCCTTCCTTCAAGAAGAATCAGCGCCTGATCGACGAGGCAGCGCTGCCAGACAGCCATGCCCGTGCAGAACAAGCAGCCGCGATGGCCAATACACTGACTGCAGCGGGCTACCGCCAGATCGGACTCGACCATTTCGCCTTGCCGCACGATGAGCTCGCGCTGGCGCAGAAAGCCGGTCGCCTGCGGCGGAATTCACTCGGTTACTCCGCCGACACCTGCAATAAAGTGATCGGCTTCGGACCGTCGGCGATCGGCCGGCTTGGCGAGGGTTACGTCCAGAACGAAGTTACAGCGGGTTCCTACAGCGGCCAAATCAACGCCGGCCGTCTGGCGACGTCAAAGGGCTACTGTCTCAGCCTTGAAGACCGCGTCCGGGCCGCGATCATTGAGCGGCTAATGTGCGATTTCGAGGTGGACGTGCCGGCAATTTGCGCTGCTCATGGATTTGACCCGATCGGCTTGCTCGGTTCAGGCGAACGCTTGGCAATGCTCGCTGAGGATGGGATCGTCGAAATGGAAAAGGGATTCCTTCGCGTGAGGCCGGAGCATCGTTTTCTCACCCGGGCTGTGGCAGCCGCATTCGATTGTTACTTTCGCGCCCCCTCTGTTCAGACCAGCCAACGCAATGATTGGATGAAATGAATCACGTTTTGCTGCACGCGGCAGGAAGCCTGAGGAATGCGTTCGCTCATCTGGCACACTCACAACCAGCTCCAAATCGATCAACGACGCCGTGCGAAGCTGTGCGGCGGAGAGTCGCCCTGACCCGCGCCGCGAAGACAAGCTGGACGCACTGCTGCCGGGAATTGGACGCCCCGACAACAACGCTCCTCGCTCAAGCAGCGTGACCCTACATCTCGACAAGTTTCATCCCATCACCGCCATTAGCCGTGTAGCCAAGGATCTCGATGGGGACGACGACTGGTTGCGCGACGCCGCCAACCAACTGGAGATCGAGAACTGATCATCTTATGTCGTCGAGATGATGACATCTCGACGTTTAGGGACTTCCGGATCGAAAACCCTGATCGAGCTCGTCCGGATGGACAAGGACATCTGACCCTTGGCTCCGGCGGTGGCAGCCGAAATCATGCGTGATACGGCGCAAAGGATATTCGAGCGCCACAACTACAACCAGATCCGGCGGGATCACGGTCTTCGAAAAGATCGTTCCCTGTAAGAGCTTCGCGCGACGTGGATCGAAGCAAACGCCTAGAATTCACCCGCCGACGCTGCGATACCGATCGGCCGGGAACGCCGGGGCTGTGGAGTCGAGCGACACATTAGCTACGATTCACGCAGCGACAGCCGACCTCCCGCTCAGTCAACTACCAAACCTAGCAATTGATGGAGACGACGGACACATGCCAGTCAGTGGCGGTGAAATTCGCTCGGGCCACATAAGAAGTCGCCGCGCGGTTTCATCGATCAATGGAGCTGATGAATGTCTTGCCTCGTCGTCCCCAGGTATCAAACTGTCTCCAATCGTGCCCTCCATTTTCCTCTAAGAGCCACTCGAGGGTTTGTGGCGGCGAGCTTACGGGCCGCCAAGGATGTTAGCCCCTTCTGCCTGCCCGTGCTTCATCCCATCGACCGAGCAGCGAGCGGCGTTTCTTGGATCGGGCGTGTTGTTCTGCGAGCCCCGCTATTGCCGCTGCTCTCTGTTGAAAACTATTCTCCTTCGTTTTGGCAGCGGGTTTGTCGCAAGGTTCCTGGGCTCCGTGTATCGGCCACCAATCTCTTGCTAGCGAACGCGCACACGGAGCAGCCCGTTAATGTCTCGACACCCTCCAGCAGAAGCTCGCCTTGATTAGCGATCGAGCGACTGGGTTGTTTTGCGCTGTGTACCCACACGTAGGCCAAGCGGCGCCGCTGCGGTGATAGCGCGCAAGGTGGGTCTCGCTGACATAGAGAGGCCGCCCGGTGTCAAGCGTCTCCCACCACATTGAGGGACAAGATTTGACATCCGCTCTAAGGCCGTCAGGTGGAAGTGCACTTTATTCAAATCGATGAGCGCGAAACTCACCATGCATCGTTGCGTTATAACGCCGCTATCCACGCAAGCATACCTGGCTGGCGTCGTTGCTTTCATGTCTGGACCAACTGCGAAGCCAGGAGGTCGTATTGTCCTTTGTCTGATAGCTAGTCTCGCCAGCAGTTCGGCGGCGCCGAGTCGCGAGATCTCTGGCCCAAGAAGCCCCAGCCCCGATGAGCTCGATGAGGCAACAAGCAGAACAATTTCGGATCCGGCCATCACATTCCGAAGCGGGCGGCCCAAGGGAGCAGCGCGCCTTTCTAGGAGCTCCTTGCCAAAAACAGCTTCGACCACAATTAAGCGCGACGTTGCCATGGAGACGGCCAAGAGCAGAATTGAAAAGCCGATCGACCCATTCGCAAAATTCGAGAAGCTTCGCGAAAGAGGTGGCGCTTTCACTGCTCCTGGTCCTGCGGACACGATAGATCAGGATACAGCTTCTCTCAGATCCCAATTTTCGGATCTCGGGATTGGATTTGCTGGCTGGACGCTAAACACGTTTGTCGACAATGAACTCGGCAATGCCGCCAGAAGCACCATCGCCAATCAGCAATATGTCGGCCAGAATCCGACATTTAGTACGGTCAACTCTATGATCGTTACTTATGACCTCGCTCGGCTTGGAATTCCCGATGGTCAGATCGTGGTCGGAGCCGAGCATCAACACTGGACATGGCAGAGCGCTGGGCCAGATCGGCTGGGCCTCAATGCAGTTTCTTACTATCAAACGTTATTCGACAGAAGGATCGAACTCAAAGTGGGCTACCTCAGGAACCAACATGAGTTTGCGGGCGCTGGAGACAAAGTGTTCGGACCCTCATCGAAAATGCTGTTCCAAGCTGGCATGAGCAACAATTGGGCGCCAACGCCGGCTCTTAATCTGAAGTACAATTTTGATGATCGCCTATATAACAAGCTCTCAATCCAGCGCTCGGTCAGTCCAGCAGGACAATATGCGCATGTAAGCGAGAATCCCACTGGCTTGAACTGGAGCACGCGCGACGCAGGCATTCTTTTGCTTGATGAGCTTTCCTACAGGAACAAGCCTACTCCGGGTGTAATGGAGACTTGGCTGCGGGCTGGCGCGGGCTTCAACAACAGCCGCTACACGGACCTGCAGCATCCGACAGAAGCGACGACCAAGGCCAACAGCGTCTACTATGTAGGTGCGGACAGGCAATTCTGGCAGTCTGCCGTCCACGGCTCGGCATCTCGCGGAGTCTATGGCGGGCTCTCTGCAATGTATGCTCCGGCTGACCTAAATAGAGCTAGTCAATACTACGAGATTCGCCTTTATGCGAAGGGCCTATTGGACAGCCGGCCCACAGATCAGATGAGTCTTGTTGTCAGCAATACCATCTGGAGCCATGTCGCGGTGGACGCTGCACTGGCAAAAGAACAGCTGGCGCACCGTGACAGTACTGCTATTTCAGGACTGTACACGGCGCATCTGGCGCCGGGGATATATACAACCGTAGGACTGACCTACATCAATCACCCGACAAGCATTACCTACACACCGCAAACCGGACACGCCCTGAATATGTTAGTATCTACGTCGGTATTCTTCTAAGGGCTCAGGACTGGGCGTGAATTCACCGGCATGTAGTCGAAATCACAATCGTTCCCTTTCAACGGCTTGGGCCGGTCATCGCGGCGTTTTGCTATCTCTGTGCTCCTGGCGCGAGGCCGGGTACCGCGTGAATTTAGGCATGTCCAAGGTAGCCTGCTGTTGGGAATGGTAGCTTGGAGCCTTTGCTGACTCGGTCTACGAGCGATAGACTGGCGCCGTATCGCGCAAAAGTCGTATCCTCTTGCGGAGCGACATTGTTTCACGTTAGCTGCTCCTGCAGCTCGTCAGACTCGCGTCCGAGCTCTTACTCTGCCATGACAACGCCGAAATCGTGCCCTCGGAGATTCCCGCGACGAGACTTGGTAAGTGGAACCGCGACACAGATGCCAAAATTCAGCCAGCTCCGGCAATCGCGCTCTGTCTGTCCGACGGTCGTGCCGTCGTCCGAAAGGCGATGCGCAAGGTCGGCGGAAACGCACCCCCTTCCGTGGGAAAGTCAACCGGACGCGGCCGGATGACTCGCGCCACTCGGCGCTGAATCATTTTCGGCCGGACGAGATGAGCTTGAGCATCTTACTTCAGCAAGTAGGTCGCCTCCCGGGTCTGCGCGCGGGTTAGCTCCTCCCATCCAATTGCGCGTGGCGTTCTGCTCGGCTTAACTTCTCTTCGCAAACATCTATTCGCGCGAACATGCGACAAGGCCAGTGCAATTATGTGAATTTGCCGCGCACTGCTAGGCAACTTTCGTGGACGGGTGCTTCGTCATCTTGAGGCGCGTCACACTGCATCGACCATCGACACTGACGGGCGCGTCACCATCGAGTGTGGCACGATGAACGACGCGATGCTGGTCACCGTAATCGTTAAGGGCATAATGCTGTGTTGCGCGATTGTCCCAAATCGCGACATCGCCTTCTTTCCAGGTCCAGCGCACGGTATTTTCGGGCGCCGTGATATAGGACTGGAATAGTTGAAACAGCTTCTGGCTGTCGCGTTTTGGGATATCAATAAACCTTTGCACCAGATCGCCGAGCACCAGCGCGCGCTCGCCGGTCTCGGGATGTACACGGACCACCGGATGCTCCGTCTCATAGATTGTTTTGGTAAAGACCTCATCAAAATGCTTCTGATCGATGTCGCGAACACGGCAGGTCCCGGCGTAGTCGAAGGCGTTGCTGTGAACGGTCCAGAGTTCGTCGGCAAGCCGTTGGAGCGGCCGCGGCAGATCGAGGTAGGCCGCCACAGTATTCGACCAAATCGTATCGCCGCCGGACGATGGGATCACAATAGCTCGCAGCACCGCAGCTTTGGGATAAGCCGCTAGAAAGGTTCCATCGGTGTGCCATACATCGGCTCGGCTACCTCCACGCGCGGAATCAAGCTCGAGGATCGAGGTCGTTCCATTGATCGTACCGAGTGTGGGATGCGGCACCAGCTTTCCCAAACAAGCGGCAAAGCGCTCCTGCTCCGCGTCATCAAGATGCCGCTGATCGCGGAAGAAGATCACTTTATGTTCGAGCAGCAGGCTATTGATTGCAGCGACGGTTTGGCTCGGCAAATCACCCGAAAGTTTGATATCTCTGATTTCAACACCGATGCGCGCGGCGCGCTTGACGATGTCGGTCGCTGGAATGACACGCTCGGTCGAAGCCGTTTCTTTCATTGCAATTTTTTCCAAGTTTTGCGGATTGTTCAAGCAGACGAGGGTGCATCTCACTCGCTTTCGATGACGAACCTCGCGCTGCGGGTACTCTTGAGCAAGCACCATGCCAGTCGGACACGAGCTGTGAACGTCAGGTTGATGATCCGAACAGCTTGCCAGGAGCTCGATGGCACCTCCAATCCTCTTGCAATCCGAACCCGCAAATACACCAGAGGTGAAAACTCTGAGGCTAGCGCCCCGGTCCGGGGCGAAAGGCACGCAACACCGAGAGGAATTGTACCGGTCGGTACCCGAACAGAAACGCGCCATACGGCCTTCGTGCAACTTTGAGCAGCGAGCCGTGCGTGCCGTTCTCGTCCAGTATGGCACCTGCCCAACTGTTTGCAGCAATCGGCCAAATACGGGCCGCGTCTGCGAACGAGCCATCACCGGCTCTGAAGGTGTCCGGGACCTGCCCTGGCCGCGATCACTACCGGCTTCATCCGCTGGAAATGGAAGAGGAATAGATGACCTTGGAAGAGACCCAAACGATTGAACTACGGTTTCATCCAGGCGAAAGCCATTGACCCGCGGCACTGGGATCGCGATGTTCTCGATGCACCGACGTCCGAGGGCGGTGAGGCAGATGCTCGGCATTGTCCCCGTGGCTTTGCCTAAGACGGCAAAGATATGTCCACTACCGGTCGTTATAGGTGTTTCAATGTTGTCGAAGTAATTACCCTCGACGAGTGCTTGCACAGATGATCCAGCAACCACTGCATGGAAAACTCCGCAGCTGTGTTGCGCATCCGTGTTGTGGAAGTAATTGTTAACGAGATGGATAATGGCCTGCGCACCGTCAATGTGCGGCGCCCGCCCCGAGATCTCATGAAAATAGTTATTTGCGATAGTGATCGTCTCCGGGACACCAAGAAACAGGAGGTTCCAATAGTGTTTCCCGTTAGAATAGGAGGAATAGACATCGCTGCCATCGAAGTCGTTCCAGGAAAGCGTAATATTCGTCGTGGGGAAAAAGCCGCCGACAATCATCTGACGCCCGATATTGTGAAATCGGTTGTGATCGATCCACACCAGGTCGGCTCGTGCAATTGCAATAGCATCACCGGCAAATATCACGCCTTCATTGATATCACTGATGGTCAGGTTGCGAATAACGACGTTGCTGACCCCACCCCTTCACTTTGATTGTAGCGGCCGAGCCAATGCCGATCACCGTTTTGTTTGAGCCAATTTCCAGCGGGCGCTTGCCGGCCCTGTCGAATGCGACCGACGTCTTCTCCTTGCCATCGCAATGCGCGTCGTTTCCATCGATAAGAAGAAGGGACTCACGCTTGTAAGGTGCCGAACAGGCACGGCCGTATTGGGACCCTTGCCCTTCGCCTCGCCCCTCCGTACCGGTAAAGTCTATGGTTCCGATTACCTGGATCTCGCGCGAACTATCGTCATTGCACTGGCCGAAGCTGTACCACCGACATAACTCATAATTCAGAGCTTGGTTGATCTGACTTGAACTATCTCGCCTCCCAGCCCGCCCGTCGCTGCAGAGCCAAAGCCCATGATGGCCTCCGATCGCACATCGTTCGGTCCGAGGAGGGACGAGACGCCGAGGACGGCAGCAAGTCCGCAGAGCACGCGCAACGAACGCTTGATGTGCTCCATCGTGTGTCTCATAGGCATATGATGCTCTCTCTTACCTCCGCAATTCCGCACGACAACCTGAATTTTCGAGCCGAAATGCTGAACTAGACGGGGCCATCAGCATGCGGCGTTAACGCCATTAGATCGTCGTCAATAAGGCAGGCTGGTAACATCGGAAGCATGCTAAACAACGGTCGAGGTGTGCAGCCGCAGGCACCGTGCCAGATGAAATCGACCTGGGTAGCCATTGAGCGGCTCACGACTGATGAAAACAGCGGTCGATGCTTCGAGAACGCGGTCAGAATGAAAGCAACATCTTATCCCACGTTTCACCGTAACGCGCACGGCTCGAAGGCAACGGCTGGACCAGCTTGCAACCGCGCTTTTTGATTTGCGCCTTCGACGCTTGATGGGCTAGCTGCCCTCAGGGACCAGCACGCCCCGGAATGAAACTACCAAACCTGGCTGTTCCTGCGATCCCGAATGAGGCGTACCGCAGTTCAAATCATGAGACGCCCGGCTTCCGTCGGGCTGCCTGGGAGCTTCACTGATGTACACGCCGTCCTGCTTCCAACTTCTCGATATCGCCGACCTTCAACGGACAATGCGCGAGGCACGGACAGCGACACTGGTCACCGCCACTCACGAGGGGCTTGTTGGAACGATGCTGCCCGTAGTACTCGACGAGAGCGCAGGCTCGATGGGCACGATTTACGCGCACGTGGCGCGTGCTAATCCGCAGTGGAAGCTGACACCAACCGGCGAGGCGATGGCAATTTTCGCTGGGGCGGAGGCCTATATCAGCCCTTCATGGTACGTGACCAAACACGAGAGAGGCGAGGCCGTACCAACGTGGAACTATGTCGCTGTGCATGCCTACGGACCAGTTGAGTTCTTCGAGGATTCCGATCGGCTCCGCGAGGTAGTCACGCGGCTGACTGATGTACATGAGCGCTCAAGCAAAGACCGCTGGGCGGTCTCGGACGCACCTGCCGATTTCATCAAAGCGGAGCTCGAGGGGATTATCGGCCTGCGATTGCAAATTACACGGCTAGATGGCACACGGAAGATGAGCCAGAACCGCAATGCCGCGGATCGCGCCGGCGTCATCGAGGGCTTATCCAAGAGCGACCGTGAGGAAGACCGTCGTGCAGCTCACCTCATTCCGAAAGGATGACGAACCCGATCGACGTATTGTAAACGCCCCGGTGTCACGTGGATTTCCTCCACTTCCTCGGCTGCTCTCCTTCTGCAAAACCACGCGCAGGCGGCGGGTTTCTGCTCCCGGCAGGTGCTTTACACAGCACAGGAACGCGCGGCGTCCGCGAGCGGCAACCGCGGACGCCCAAGCCGCTAGGCCAACTCCAGCTTTTATGGCGTGCAAGTCTCGAGAGATTTACAAAGAGCCCTCCAGGCGTCTGGAATCTGACATTGCGGTCAGATTGCAGATTCTCTGACAGTCCACGACAATCTGCGGTCGCGCACACTCCCGATGGGCAGCAAGAAACGCGAATGTCTCACATTTGCAAGGTCGCGCAGCTCACTTCTGTCACAATGATAGGGGCTCCCGGACCACCCTGCTCGACCTCGAATTCGGCCTAAGACGTTCAAGAGACCTGTTTCGCCTGATCGACGCCCTCCGGCGCAACGGGAATACTGAACTGAAAGACGGCCCCGTGAGGATCATTGGCGCCCGCCCACATCCGGCCCCCATGCGCCTCAATAATGGAATGGCAAATGGCCAGCCCCATGCCCATGCCTTCTGACTTGGTGGTGTAGAACGCCTCGAACATTCGGTCTGCGCTGTTTGGATCGAGTCCTGGACCTGTATCCCGAAAGCTGACCAATACATTATTCGAGCCATCTGTGCGCGTCGTGATCAGTAATTCGCGTTCGCCTTCGTTGATGTCGCTCATAGCCTCGATGGCATTCGTGATCAGATTGAGAATCACCTGCCGTACCTGAACGCGATCTGCCCGAACGAGCGGCAAAGCCTCAGGCCGTCGGGTTTGCACCCACACGTCATTTTGTGCAAGTTCCGCGCGGACTAGGGCCAACACCTCTAAGATCAATTCGTCAATTGCAAGAAGCTCGGTTTGCATGGGCGCTTTGTTCATAAGAGCGCGGATCCGACGGATCACGTTTCCTGCGCGCATACTGTCACGAACAATCAAACCGAAGGTCTGCCGAACCTCTTCCAGATTTGGCGGTTGAGCACCGAGCCAATTTAGCCCCGCCCCCGCATTACTGCTGATCGCGGCAATCGGCTGGTTCACCTCATGCGCGATCGAGGCGGCCAGATGTCCCATTGTCGTGATCCGATTGGCATGTGCAAGGCCCATCAGAGTCTCGCGATAGCGCCGTTCGCTTTCGCGGGCCTCCGCTTCCGCTCTCTTTCGTTCTGTCAGGTCCAGGACGAAGCCAACACCTTGGTCCTCTCGCGCATCGAACACGGCGAGGCCAATGAGCACTGGCACGCGACTGCCATCCTTCCGAACATACTCTTTCTCGAACTGCTGAACAGCTCCGGTCCTTTTTGCTTCTGTGTGAGCATCCATTGTGCGCTCGTGCCATTCTGGAGGCGTCAGATCGAGACCGTTCACTCGGCCTGCGAGGAGATCTTCTTGCTCGTATCCAACCATCGTGAGGAAGGCTTGATTTGCTTCGAAGATCTCGCCACCTTCGTGAATGATAAAGATTCCGATGATGTTAGCGTCGAGCAAGCGCCGGATTTTCGCCTCCCGTTGCTGAACTTCGCTGTACAACCGGCTGTTTTCGAGCGCTGTTGCAGCTTGAGAGGCAAGCATTTTCTGCATTGATGTTCGGGCAGCCGAGAATATGCGCGGGGCGAGATTATTCTCCAGATAAAGTACGCCGATCAGCTTGCCCTGCGTGATGAGTGGCAGGCAAAGAATAGAACGCGCTTTGCGCTCGCGGATATAAGGATCTTCGGCAAATGAAGGCTGGACGACAGCATCTTCGAGAACCACGTTTTCGCGGACACGTAGCACGAAATGCAGCACGGATTCGGGAAGAGCCATCGGAGTTACGGGCTGTTCATCCACCTTTATAACGAGCGCATCTGCTACCGTTTTGCCTTCCGCTTCGATCCGTGGCTCGTCGCCATGCAGCAGAATCAACACACCTCTTTCGGCGCCGGCCTGCTCAATGGTAGTCCGCATAAGCTTGTCAATTAGCTTCTGAAGCACAATCTCGCCGGAAATCGCCTGCGACACTTTGATCACCGTCGCCAGATCAAGTTGCTCAACCGGAGCTCCGATCGTCATGCCATTCACGGCAAGCGGGGGCTCCTGATGCATGAGATGCGGATGCAGCTCCTCGAGTTGACGCACCTTACCATCCGCTCCCCAACGAAGGTAGCCGCGCCGCGCGTCCTGCAGGTAAACCCGGGAGATCCTGGCAAAACCGCGTGCAGCATAAAAGCGCGCTGCAAGTTCACAAGCGATCCCCTCGTGGTGGGGGAAACCGTTACGTCCTGCGGTTTGGATTGAGTGTTCGTACAGTCGCATTGCGTCTGCATCCCGGCATTCTAACCTCGCAATTTCAGCGCCGACCAAGGCAGCCCGATTCTCGAAGTTGTCGGGGCAATTCGTCGCCCATGTCTGCAGTTGCCTGTAATGAGCATCAATGACATCTCGGTGTGGCTGTTGTTCGCCTTCGCCCAGCCTGTCGCAATAACACGAGTGAGACAGCGCACCATAAAAGTGAAACTCCGCGGTCAAGGGCTCTGTTGGTATGGTCCATAGTTTGGGCTCGGCCTTCGAGCGAGCCTCAACAGCCGCAGCATAATCGCCGGATAGGAAGCGCGCCTGAAGTTTGCGGATCCAGTAAACGGTTTCGCTAGGTGACTCCGGACTTCCTGCCAACGATCGTTCAACGTCTAGCTCGTCAAATTTTTGGTCGTCGAAGCAACCGAGCGAGCGCGTGAGGCCGCGCATGGTTCTGACGATTGCGAGCTGAGCGGCTACCGCCTCAGCAGCAAATTGTACCTTTCTGTTCCGGATCGTAGCAGCGCTTTTCTCTAACTCGTTCTGTACCTCTTTCAGGTGATCTCCGGCCATCATCATACTTCCGGTTAGATGGACCGAACTGTACGCCTCATAGATGACATCACCGCTACTGACCGCGGCTTCGAGGGCTCGCCGGATCAAAACTCGGCCGTCTCTAAGCGGCTTCGTCCACGGGATCACGGTGGCTCCGACGGCCAAATAGACGTGAGCCCGAAAACGAGAGAACTCGCCGCGATCAGCCAGATCGCAAGCAAGACGACCAAATTTATCGGCCGCTTGGTAGTCACCGAAGCGTCCGGCCGAGATTCGGCCTAACCATGCGTAATGGGCGCAGGAAGCATCAGTGTTGCCGTATTCGAGGCTGATGCTGACCGCTCGGCAGATCACTAAAGCGGATAAATTGGCGTCTGTGAAACCTGCAGCCGGAAGAATCCGCGTCAACACGGCGAGCGTGGCAAGCTTGGCCTGGTCTGTCATTCGAGGCAAACCAGCAAGATCCTCGATTGCGTCGGGCAGCTGTGACCACATCCGCTGATATTCGGCCAGCATTTCATCGTCCGTCGGACGCTGCGACCACTCGATCCCGACGTCGCGAAGATATTCGAGACCTATGAGCACTGCCCGGCCGTGCTGACCCAGCGTCAAGTAAAGATCGACCCGCAAACATGCGACCGTTGCTCGTTGTGGCCCGTTCAAAGCTCGCTTCGACAGTGCGGACAAGAGACGCTCTGCAATCTCCAGCTGGCCTACCAAGAATTCGCATTCGGCCCGGCTGGTCTCGAGTGCGAACGCGAGCTCGCGGCGCCTTTGCCAAAAATTGGGCGCGAGCAGCGCAGCACCGACGGTGAAATATGTTAGCGCCGAGGCGTAGGCCGCCGAGGCCTTGGCACGCTGCCCTGCGATCAAGTTCAACTCGGCGAGCTGCTCTCGCTCCTGACCGGAAGCGATGAGCGCTACGCCTCGATTGAGCTGACTGACAATGTCGAAGATGGCCTCTTCGCGTTTGTGCGCAGGGATGTGTGCCGCGAGCATCCGACCGATCCGCAGATGGGAAGGAGCGCGCGAGGATTCCGGCATCAGCAAGTAGGCCGCCTCTTGAACGCGATCGTGGACAAAGCGGTAGGCTGTCCCATGCCGCACGATCAGTTCCTGCCGGATTGCCGGCCACACGGTCGCGTGCACTTGCTCCTCTGGAATTTCGAGCACAATCGCAAGCTCCGCCGTCCCGGCGATGTTGCCGAAACAGGCCAGCTGTTGCAGCGCTTCCTGCGTTTCCTTGGGCAGCCGGATGAGCTTGCCGAGCATCAGATCGACGACGTTCTCGGTGTACGCTTTTGCGTGAATTCGCTGCAGATCCCAACGCCAGCGCGCCGACACGTGATCGAACGTCAACAGCTGCTCTCCGGCTAGTTCAGACAAGAATTGAACGGCGAAGAACGGATTGCCCATCGTCTTCTGATGCACCAACTTCGCAAGCGGGGCAGCGCGTTTTGGTCCGCAGCGAAGGGTATGCGCGACCAACTGCCCGACGTCGTCTGCGCTGAGCGGCGATAGCGTGATCTCCTGTAGATTTAGGCCGGCTCTCCCGATGGACTCGAGCTTGCGTTTGAGCGGATGATCTGCATCAACTTCGTTGCTGCGGTAAGCTCCAATAAGCAGCAGGTGCAGATCCGGCTGGGTCAGCAGATCCTCGATCAGGTCGAGTGTTGCGGCGTCATACCACTGCAAATCATCGAGGAAGAGCACCAATGGATGGGTTCGCCGGGCGAACACGCCAATAAAGCGACGAAACACGAGCTGGAAACGGATTTGCGCTTGGCGGGCTGGAAGCTCAGCAACCGCGGGCTGCTCGCCGATAACCAGGCTCAAATCGGGGATCAATTCGACCATCAGCCGTCCATTCCCACCGAGCGCCTCCCGGAACGCCTGCCGCCAAGTTGCGAGTTCGCCCTCACTTTTGCTGAGAAGAGGACGCACAAGGCTCTGAAAGGTCTGCACTAGTGTCGCATATGGCACATCGCGCTTCACTTGGTCGAATTTGCCTGATGCCAAGAGCCCGCGATAGGGCACGAGTACTTTGTGTAGCTCCTGGACGAGCGAAGACTTACCGATGCCGGAATAACCGGCAACCAGCACCAACCTCGGCGCGCCGCTCTTCACCGCTCGATCGAAAGAGCCAAGCAAGGTCTCGATCTCGCGGGCTCTCCCATAGAGCTTCTCGGGGACGATCAACCGATCAGGTGTGTCGTCTGCGCCAAGTTCAAAAGGCTCGATGCGACCATGGTTGGCCCATGCTGCCAGACAGTGTTGCAGATCGTGTTCAAGGCCAGCGGCAGTCTGGTAGCGTTCCTCGGCGGTTTTCGCGAGGAGTTTCATCACAATGTGAGAGATTGGCTCCGGGACATTTTGCGATTTCTCGAGGGGCGGTGTTGCTTTTCTTGCAATATGACAATGAATCCACTCCAACGGGTCTGAGCCCGTGAACGGCAGCGCGCCGGTCAGCATCTGGTAGAATATCACGCCAAGTGAATAGAGATCACTGCGAGAGTCGACTGAGCGATTCATTCGTCCGGTCTGTTCGGGCGCCATGTAGGGCAGCGAGCCGGCGATGAACTCGGCAGGCTCAGGCGGCACCCGCTCGCGGGAAAGCCGGGACGCCAGCCCGAACCCGGTGAGTCGCACTTGTTCGTCAGGACAATTGACCAGAATGTGACCGGGTTTCAGGTCCTTGTGGATTAAGCCGCGGCGGTGAAGCTTGCCCACGGACCTCGTGACACCGATAGCAAGGCGCAGGAAGCGCTGAGGCTCCATGCCGACTCCAACTAAGTTTAGCAGCGGCTCCCCGCATGGATCCTCCAGGACCAGCATGGTACGACCAGCTTCCCGGATGAGTTCCAGAGGCCGCACCGCCCATGCCTCATCTAGCTCCTCTCTCAGCTCATACTCGTGGGCGAGGCACTCGATCGTGGCGGGGTGTTCCGCGGTGGGCCGCACGAGAAGCACGACAGCCTTGCTGCCGTTGATTTGCCGCCACGCACGGCAGAACACACGACCTCCGTCCCTCCACAGGGGCTGGATGTCGTTGTCGAGATTTGAGCCGAACACAGTTCGGCTGGGAGGGTCGCGCGGCATTTGCCTGACCAGACTAAGAAGACGCGAGCCAAAATCTGACACATAAGGGGCGCCCTTGTGAAGGAACTTCGCAAAATTTGCCGCAGGTCCGGATCAAGGACGTCAAAGAGTAGCCCGCAGCAAGCACAATATAACGGACGCACGCTATATGTTAGAGCCCGATCGTGTCGATCGAGCGCAGCCCTGCGCGCACGTCCAGCCCGGGCGGCGGCTCCGGACTACGTAGCGCGCCGGCGCGGAAGGAGTCCTTCGCGATAGAGCGGCTCAAGCCGAAGGCTTCCCACGCCAGGGACAGCGGCTCGATTGACGCGTGGCCGAAAATGCCGCCACTAACAATGAAGTTGTTTGGCACGGCTAGTTTGAAGAGGAACAACTCGCCCGGCTGGAGCGCCCGAAAGTGCGTTCTGCCGCTGGTTGCCACAAAAACGTCGTTTGATCTGCTTCCGGTTGATCGCTTCCCTTTGGCAGGTTAAAGATAGCTGGAATACTGGGCTCGCCCTCGGATTCATATTTCAAGGCGGCGGCACGGACAAAGCCTGGCAGCAATCCTCTTGAGGCAAACGTAGGAGACGGTTGTCGCCGGTCCAGCGGCGATCGAACCTCTCAACCACGAGCACACGGTTGCCTTCAAGCTCCTCGATCGCGATGGCGGCGCTCGGAAGTCCGAGAGCTGCTGTCAGCTGGCAGAAGAACTCATTCTCGACACTGTAGGAAAGATTGAGGCCGTTCGGCAGTCGGTCAATGCGCGGTTTGAGAATGTGCGTCGTGGCTGTAGTCGCCAGCGGCTTGTACCAACGCCCTTTCCAGAACAAGAGCGCGGTCTTTTCCTGGGCGCCGGCGATCGAGATCCGAAAGTCCTCGTCCTCACCAAGCTCAAGGAGAGCCGATGCAAAGGTCGCCGAGAAGCCGGGCGATTCTCGTCGTCAACGGGTCTGCCGTCAACAGCCCCGGCAGCGCCCGGGTTCGATGCCGTCCGGCAGGAATTGCAATGGGCCGACGCAGTCCCGTCCGACACCAGTGAGTAGGTCGTAAGCGCCGATGCCCTGAGCGTGGACTCGCTCCGCCATACGATGGCGGATGGGCATGCTGTCGGGCAGGAGATTGTCGGAAACGGCGACGACAGCGGCACCGATATAGCGGTCCCTCACGCAGAGCAGAGATAGCGACACGGGCAGCGCATGCTCCCAGGCAAGCCAGGACGGATCGTACTGAAAGTCGATTGCGCCGACGAATGGTGTCCTGCAATGCGCGTTCACCGGCTTCGGATGAGGAGAGCACAAGGTTCGCTTTGTGGGCAATCTCGGATCGGCACATACTTTGATCCGTCATCTCCTCGACGAAGATGGGTGCGCTGCCTAAAACCCAGCGACGCTCCTTACAAGCTCGGTTCCAGCGAACCCTTCTTCGATAGCCCTTTCGAACGGAGACGGCTGCGATCCTGAACAACGTGTTCCTTGCCCTGACCAAGGCCGGCCACCAGCCTGGGATTGGCGAACAACCCCGCAATGTCAGCATGACAGTGGGCCGTTAAGACGATCTCGTTCGCGCTCGACCACCCGGGGCCAGGACGCAGGCCAACGGACGACTCCAAACACCGCTTGAAGCTTCCGAAACCCTCCGACTGGAGATCCCAGTCACTGGAGAACAGCGGAACGCCTTCTCGTCCCAGTCGCGCCGCGACAGATCGAACTTGCCAACTACGAACTCCACCTAGTCGGCTCGAGAGATGCTAACTCGATCGATCTACAAGACATGTACAACGTGACCCTACGTACGATTCAAGCCTTTCCCGTCCTGTGTGAAGTAGCAGGGAGTCACCATCTACTTTGGCTGCTAAACGAGTCTCAGTTTTGCCACGCGGGTCACATCATCTGGGACACCATCACCACGGATGTACTGGCGATGTGGGGCGAACCCGGCACACTTCTTCTCAAAGGAGTGCGCCGGGCCGCCTTAATGAGTTGCGTCGGAAGATTGATGAGCTAGTGGGCGGTTGGCGGCTGCTCCAAGCGGACCGCTCGAGCCAGTTTCAGCCCTATACTGCGGCATTGAGGAGCTAAGCTTCGAATCAGCGTGCTCGATACGCACCTATGGTGCCCGCCAATCCCGCGAATGCGCCCTCTCCATTTGAATTACACACATCATCTTCGGATACGAGCAGCGAAGCAATCGGCAGGACGCACGAACGTGGGCGCCCCCGCAGCTCGAGATGATTACATTTCCTACAAAGCACGACCGAAAGGACTTGAATCGCACCATGCGTCAGGTTGTACGAAACCGATGCAAGGTGCTTTCCCAAGCTCGCTAAAGACGCAACTCACAGGCGCTCTGACGACGCAAAAAAGAATTTATGTGCTGATGCCGCTGCTACTCGTTCTGATGTCCATTTTCTTTACTGCGGGTGCGATAGTCTACGCCTCATGCCGATCTCAACAACGCCGGCGGGATCGGCGCATGCACAGGCACATTGGCCCCAATTCGCTCAGCTCGCGCCCCCGCGTGCAGCTACCGAGACGGCGGGCATTTTGATCCGGCCGCTTAACGAGAGTCCGCCGACGCCTCATGCGCCTGAACGGGGATGCCAAGCGGCACCCGCCGCCAGCTAGAGCGAGCGCCTCAACTTGACTGCTGATTGATTTGATCAATGCCGCCGGGCCGTTCCAACGGGACGGCGGACAGACGGAAGCCAGTTCTCGACCACTCGGGCCCTTTTTGCTAGACTTTCGTGATAATGTCTTACGCACGCAAACGGCTGGCCGTTCGCATACCTGGAAGATCTCAGAGATTTGCACTGCGCGAAAGCTCCTGAGAAGGCCGCCACGAGCAACCTTTGGTCGTGGCTCCACGGAACTTCTACCACGATTGCAAAAGTGAGGCTTTTATCGTGACCAAGCGCTCTGAACCGCGGAAGCAAGCCGCAACTGTCGAAGGGCCGGAGGTGAGACCGAGCGTGTTGGTCGTCGACGACGACCTCTCAATGCGCGAATCGCTCGTCAACCTGTTTCGTTCGATCGGTCTAGACGTTGTTGCTTTCGGATCGGCCCAAGAACTGCTCCAGAGCGAGCTTCCTGATGTTCCCAGCTGCCTTGTGCTTGATATCAGACTGCCGGGCTTGAGCGGGCTGGAGCTCCAGATTGAATTAGCCAAACTGAAGGTTCACATTCCCATTATTTTCATCACCGCTCATGGCGATATTCCGATGACCGTCAAAGCGATGAAGAATGGAGCAATCGATTTTCTCGGCAAGCCGTTTCGCGATCAGGAACTGCTCGATGGAGTGGTCGCAGCGATCGAACAGGATCGCAAGAGACGAGCTATAGACAAGGTTGTCACGAAGCTGCAGTCCTTGTTCGAGGCTCTAAGTCCACGAGAGCAGGATGTCTTGAGACTGGTCGCCACGGGCCTCTTGAACAAACAGGTAGCCGCGGAACTCGGGCTTGCCGAGATTACAGTCAAAATCTACCGGGGGCACGTGATGAAGAAGATGGGTGCTCGATCACTAGCCGATTTGATTAGAATGGCGGAGAGGCTGGGAATTGGAACCGACCGTTTCAGAGTACAAACCTAAGTATGATTTTACAATTTCTTCGTACACGCGCACCCTTCAGCTGGCCGCCATGCTCTGGCCAGTGCCTTCGCCCAACCAGGACGGGTGGTCTTGTCTAACACTATTTCCGTTGTCGACGATGATCCTTCAATTCGTGTCGCGCTGAACAACCTCTTGAAATCACAGGGCCACATCGTTCATACGTTTGCTTCGGCTGAGGAATTCCTGGAGTCGTCTCAATTGAACGGCACGTCCTGTGTAATTGCAGACGTGCAGATGCCCACGATGAGCGGCTTTGAACTTTTAGAACAGATGCGGGCCCAAGGCCACGCTGCGCCATTCATTTTGATTACTGCCTTCGCGGATGATCGCACGCGAGCCCGCGCTTTGAGCGCCGGCGTGACCGGCTTTTTCGCTAAACCGTTTCCCGCTCTGGAGTTGATGGCCTGCGTCGATGAAGTACTCCGCGAGCACCGTCCCGGAACAAACGCCTGAAAGCGGGGCAAGCAATCTGGACCAAGCCGCGCCCGCGCGGCGCTCACGATGTCGATCAACGCGCGATTGCTCGTGCTTACCCCGCGCCAGTGGCGACCATCACCTTTTGATGTAGCCGCACTCCTGTCGCTGTTGTCGCACTTTCGACGTCTGGTTGAAGCACTTGCTAGTTCGGGCCCCTGACAACATGCCTCCCGTATGATCGCGTAATCCGACGTGGCCGAAGCGCTCGTCGCGTTAACGCAGGAGCGCGCGATCTTGAGTGCGACAACCATTGCTGAGTTCGGCGCGAAAGTGCCACGGATCCGGCCGCCGAGTTTGCGGGAAAAGGAGGCGGCGATCGCGGCCAACATCACGCAGTTTGTCAAGACGTTCGCTTCGGAATTCCGAGAAGCCGCAAAGACGTATGTTGGCAGATCGAATGTTGGCGGATCGAACGGTTTGCACCGCCAGATCCGCTAAATTCGGTTCGATCCCAGCAACTCTTCGGACTGAAGCACCGGAAGCTTACGCATCCGTTGGAATGGCAACACAAGTGCCGCTGGCAGATTCGATCTCAAGCCATGCCTTTGCTGCCGAACGCATCCACGCCGACGACTGCCCGGCGATTGTGTCGACCAAGCGCAAGGCCAAAACCGGTCGGGCGGCGGGCGTGTCCTTCTAGTCCCTGAGACCGTGGCCTCAGCATGTCGCTTCCGGCTCGCGGTCCATGTTTGCCCGGAGGGCGTCGGATCTTTCCGAGTCAGATGAACTTTTCGGATCACATCCTCCCTCCTTTCCACGCTTTATCTATTTATCCTGACGCAAGGTACCGCGCGCATGCCCAACGTCTTAGCGCGCGGCTAGGTAAACCTGTTCGCGAAAGATGACTTAGCACGGGGGCCATCGCTGGATGGGGACGAAGCTACTAGAGATGGTAGCTTTGTTCCGCGCTGGTTCTCAGGTAACCCGTTGGAGTTGATTTTCAGATGCGCTACGCGCAACCCAAACGATGCCGAGAGGCGCGGAACCCGCGGTCATGGCCTGCCAGTCATGCACGATGTTGGCCCGCGTTGCTTCATCGGGCAGATTGTCTGGTCGACGAGACGACCGCATGGTTGGAGTACACAGGGGCGCCGAATGAAGACAATTGAAACGCTAGAGTCCAATGTGCGCGCGTACTCACGTTCCTTTCCTGCTGTCTTCAATGGGGCGCGCGGTTCACTTATGTTCACAGAGGGCGGCCGAAAGGTCATTGACTTTCTGTCTGGCGCTGGAGCGCTAAACTATGGCCACAACAATCAGCAGATCAAAGCAGCAATCAGCGACTATCTGGAGTCGGACGGGGTCGTCCACGGCTTGGACATGGCCACTCCAGCAAAAGTCGAATTCATGGAGACCTTTAGCTCTGTTATTCTTCAGGAACGGAATCTTTCCTACCGCTTTCAATTCACCGGGCCTACAGGAGCTAACGCCGTTGAAGCAGCTCTAAAGCTGTCGCGTAAAATCACAGGGCGTCACAACGTCATTTCTTTCACGAACGGATATCACGGCCAAAGCTTGGGAGCCACAGCCGCGAGCGGTAACCGCTTTTACCGCAAAGCCAGCGGGATTCCCTTATCGGGCACAACTTTCATGCCCTATGATGGGTATCTTGGCTCCTCGTACAGTCCGGCGGATTACGTTCGAAAGGTGTTAATGGACGAGAGCAGTGGTACTGATCTTCCAGCCGCCATTCTCGTCGAAACCGTGCAAGGAGAGGGAGGCATTAACGTCGCCGGCAAGGAATGGCTGCAGTCAATGCAGGCTTTGGCAAAAGAGGTCGGAGCTATTTTCATAGTTGATGATATCCAAATGGGCTGTGGTCGCACAGGTGAGTTCTTCAGCTTCGAGTTCGCTGCGTTGTCGCCAGACATTGTTGTGATGTCGAAATCGCTGAGTGGTTACGGCTTGCCATTGTCGATGCTCTTGATCAAGGAAGCGATCGACGCATGGGAACCAGGCGAGCACACGGGAACATTTTGCGGAAACAACCTTGCACTCGTTTCTGGCAAGGCGGCATTGGATCTGTATTGGCGCAACCAGACGTTCTCGCAACAGATCCAACGCTTGGGTGCATTTATGCGGCGTCGACTCGATGCTATCGCGCATCAGCACGGAAACGAGTTTGCCGTTCGTGGACGCGGCATGGTATGCGGCTTCGATTGCAAAACGAGCGAGATCGCAGAGGCGACGTCACGGAGGGCATTTGTGAAGGGATTGATTATCGAGCGATGCGGACCGACGGATCAGGTTGTCAAGTTCCTGCCTGCACTTACGATCGCCGAAGAAACGTTGGAACAAGGGCTCGATATATTCGAGGAGTCATTGACTGAAACCTTGAAGTTGACCCGACCAAGCTAACCTGCCGGCACACGAGAGACACTGGTCTTAGCGACAGCATCGCCGCCAACGACACTGGCGTCGGCCCTTGCTTCGCGCCGAAACGGTCAGGGGTTGTGAGGCAATAATGTGGAGCTAACGCCTGAACGCCAGCGCTGTTTGTGATCCGCTGAGTCGCTGGTGCGCGAAGAACGCCTTGCTCTCTGCTTGATCCGCAACACGTGAGTGTGGAGCCCTCTAGGCCCGCCGAAGGCGACCTCGTTGGCGGAGCCGGAGTCGAATGGTGTAGTAGGCCTTCAAAGTGCTGCGCGAAGAGTTATTGAATGACGATCGCATCTAAGCCAGTCCACAAGTGAGGAGAGTCCGCCCGCCGCTGCGATCTACCGCCTCATCCCCACGCCAAGCTCAGCTGATATTGATCGAGAAGCCTGCCTTGGCGACGTCGCGCACGCGCATCTGACCGTGCTCTTTCACGCACTCCTGCGTTAGATCTGGCCTCCTTGGAGCATTAGGTCATGTTGCTCGGACGCAGTTGGTCATCCGCCCAAGTACGATCAACCAGGCCTCCCCCGGATGCACATAAGCGACGAGCTTCAGCTAGAGATGGTACTCCACACGCGCAGCCCGTTTCACGCCTGGCCTTCATGAGCACGTGTCCATCACACGGGTGCGGACTTTGTCAGGACCGTAGACATTCCGCAGCTGCGATCCAGCCGAGCCGTTTACACCATAAATGCGGCAGCAATCACTGCGGCGGCGGCTTTACGACAAAAGTCGTCACGGCAAGCGCGGTTCAGGCATGAGTTGCACGAAGCCGGACGAGCAGCTCAATTCAAAAAGCGTTGGTCCTCGGCTTTTGCTCCACAACTCGGAGCACCGATATCCGTGCCCCGCAGCCCGATGCCATAGCCCCAAGTTGGCGTGATCGAGTTCAGCTATCAGACGCCCCGTTAGCTTGATCACCCCGGCGTCGACGGGACCAAATGTCACTATGCTGGGCGAACCGAAGAAGCCCGACGCATCTGCCGGGTCCGAGATGCGTCGGGCTGAGTGGGAGACTGAGTGCGACAGTCTTCCTCCCAGAGCCGCGTCTGCAACTAGCATGCCGTGCCCGCACTGCTAGCCCAGCATCTCAAACCAAATATCGGCTCTCTGCCGCACAGTTTGCTGAGGCGTACAGAGACGCTCGGCCCACGGCTAGTTCCTCAAGGCCTAACCAGTTGAGCTTGTTGCCCTTCCAAAAACTCCCACCATCACCTTTCGTCTGAACCAAAAATGAGGCAGAAGAAGCGGACAACGGGCCGCCGGCTCATCAACAACAGATATCTAGATGTTTGATAGATTGCAACGCGTGACTGGAATAATGGCCCCGAGCTCGCGCACGACCGGGGCAAGCGATCGAGATCTGAGCTTAGATTTCGCGAAAGGTGCGCTCATTGTCTTGGTAATCGTTGGGCACCTGATCCAGTATGTCATCTATCGAGACGGCGGCTTTTGGTATTCGCCGTACTACAAAGCAATCTATATGTTTCACATGCCACTCTTTATGGCGATAAGCGGCTATCTTTCTTCTCGATCGTTGCTGCAGAAGTCGTTCACTCAGGCCGCCATCGCCCGTGCGACGCAGCTCTTACTGCCCATGCTGTTTTGGTGGGCGCTCATGGAGACGGCTAAGTCAGCGGCATTGTGGCGCGCGACCAGCCTAACTACCGGACTTTTGGAATTTGTAGACGATCTTGCTGGCACATACTGGTTCATCTGGGCCACGTTTGTTTCTTACCTTCTCATCAAGATACTCACCAGGCTGAGGCACCGATCGTTGGTCATATCCGGCTCAGCGATACTGATTGCACTCGTTCCTCTGACGTTCTCCATATCACCCTTGATCAGGTTCACTTACCCGTTCTTCTGCTTGGGATTCTTGTTTGCTCAATCGAACGAACGATGGACGACTACATCGCGATCTCACAAGCCGCTCTTGATTTTATTTCTCTCGGTCTTGACTTGCGTATGTTTTCTAGCCTGGGGCAAGGACACTTATGTCTACAATAATCTTGGACTGATTCACGATTTTCGGTCGGCCAAAGACGTGCTTCTGATGTTTGTTGGCGCTGCAGCTGCCTCAGCAATCGCCATCGAACTCTTGCTGCAATGCTGGCGCTTTAGCCACTCAACCCGAATCGCCCGCTTTATAGCTATGGAGTTGGGCCAGACCACGCTGCTGCTCTACCTTGTCCAGGGTACCGTGTTCCGTCTAATGGATTTCATACAGCTCGGAGAACTTTGGGATCTCACGACCCGGTTGATCATCGCGGGTCTGCTCGGGGCGGCAATTGTTGCGATCGCGCGAGTGGTCCGCTCGACTGTTCGCGGCGTTCCATATCTGTCTCAGCTCGTCCTTGGAATGCCACCGCGGTCAGGTCTCCCGCGAGCCAAACCCGCAATGAACTAGCTGTATGCATTTGATCGTCCGAGTACGGCAGGATGTTGCGATGGCATCGCCTTGTGCTGCCGCCGGAATAGCGTTCGAAGCCCGATCGGGCGGCGGCGGCGTCCACCGGCCGAGCCGGTCGGCATAGAGTAACGTAACATGCGAGTAACCATCGTCCATTTCGGCACCTTATGGCAAGGCACTCTCAACTTCGTTCCGGAAGCTGACGACAACCCAGACTCCCTAGTCTTGCGGAGCCGCGCGCGTCTTCAGGCCAGCGCATCGGCAGCGTCATAGACGCCCGCATATATTTCGTGCAGGTCTCCTGGTGTTACACCATATGGCGGCATCACATAGATCGTATTACTGCAGCAAGAGATTGCGCACTTTAAAGAAGGCGTGAAGCTTCGGGCCGACGCCTGCGAATGGCCGGTATCCTTCGTCTTCAGATCGAGTGCACTGTGACGGCGCCGCTACGGCGAACGTTTGCAAAGCGCGGATCGCCGCGGAATGGTTCAATTGCCTGCTCTTGCATGGTTGCGAGCGCAGCAATGCGTCTGAGTGACGACCCCACCAGGATGCGACTGCATCTATGATTCGATGATCATCCGCAGTGTGGAGATAAGCACCGTTGCTACGCACAACCTTGGTCATCTCTTGTGAAGCGCATGCTGCGCGAATGGATGCGAGATTGTACTGACGCCCGGCGGCCAACCGTATGACGCTGTTGGGCATCATGATCCGCGCGGTCGCCATCAGGCGCACCAGTGCAATCGGATCGGGACGCTCCGCCGTGAACCTCACCGGACCGATGCCAATAATTCCGCCGCAGCAGATTTTGATGCCCGCCTGGCGCAGGGGCGTAAGAGTCTCGATTCGCTCTTGCAAGGTCCGGGTCGTGATGATGCTGCGGTAGAACTCAGGCGAGGTGTCCACGTTGTGATTGTAGAAATCGAGGCCGGCGTCGGCGAGCCGTGCGGCGTGCTTTGGCGTGAGCATGCCGACATTACGCACGTCTCCATGCCAAAATCTTTAACGGCGGCAATCATATCGCAGACCTGATCGAGGTCGCGGTCCTTTGGATTGCGCCAGGCCGCGGCCACGCAGAAGCGGGTCGCCCCGGCGGCCTTGGCCCGTTGCTCGGCGGCGACCACGTCAGACCGATCCATCAAGCGAGCCGCCTTCAGTCCAGTGGATACAAACAACACCCACACGCGCAGCTCCGGAAACTACACTCTTGCCCGGTATTGAAGGAGAAATATCGCCGAGTTGCGCGGGCCATCGCGCGCATATCAGGCTAATAGCCGGCCCGCCTTCCAGGATTTGATCGCAGCATCGAGGCACGCGCAACAACGCTGCCCGACGCGCCTCACCCAGGTCACTAGCCGATGCGTACGTAGTTGCGCCCCGTAGGTCCTTTACTGATGCAGGATTTGGCCGCCCGCAATGTGTACCGGATCGACCGATCCGCTCTAATTCGTCACCTGGCCGATTCCTCGCTGGCGTTGTTATGCGCGTCATATTGCGCACAATAGACGAGCCGATTCTGCGGCGTGCCTTGCCGCTTTGAGAAGCGCAGCGGCCTTTGGTGCGCAGAGTGGTGCCCGCGGGCCCTTGGCGGGCCTGTGGCCGCCTAGGCTCCAGCGCCACTGCGCTCTCGATTACGTGCCGCCGCTCGACTTGGCATCGATGCGGCCGGATCCGTTAAGACATGGCACTCATCTGCGCAAACAGAATTGCCGCTTCAGACGGCCCCAGCCCGACGATGCCCACGAAGGCTGTCGGAGGCATCGGAATGACCTGACGGGTCGGCCTCCAGAGATGCAGGCAATAGCGACTGTTGTTCACATACTGTGACTGAGGAGGATGCAGCTGCATTACGCATTCCTCCTGATGCCAAAACAGATCTTTGGCGAGACACATCTCCTCCCAATTTGGAGATCGCCGTGGCGTCGACACAGAGACATGCTCCCATCCCGGACGAACGAAGCCGATGATCTTGAGCTGGCAGCCACAAGGCCCCTGCACGAAGAAGAGACCGGAAGGACCAGATCCGGGTGCGGTGGCGAACCGGCCATCGCGCACGCGTCCCGCTTCGAGCCTTTCTACAATTTGCTTCCTCACACCTCCTCCCTCTTTTGACCGATAGGGTCGGATCCGGCACCACTCGTGTTGTCCGACTCATACATCGACCGGCCGCCGCGCCGGCATGGGCAATCCCAACTACTGCGGACCATCTGCACCGAACTTAGTTGGAAGACGAACATCGGCTTTGTCCGGATCGTCCAGCGGAGAGTTTCTCCTGCAGTTTAACTTTCGACATCTGATCTTTCCTTGGATTTTCTAGTCATTCGTGCCTTCGTTGCGAACTTGCCTCATGCAGACAATCGGCACAGACATCTACGATGGTTGTCGCGGCAAGCCGGGCCTGCAGGAGCTGCTGCCGCCCCTTCGCCTAAACAAGTCCGCAAGGTATGGCGTTGGCTAACCGTGCTTGATGCCAGAACCGACTGAAATGCCTCAGAGCAACAATGGCGGCGGGGGCCATTTGGCGCGGCATGATCCGGCGAACCGGCTAGTTTGGCACCAAACAAACGTCATCGGCTTCAGAATGCAAAGCGACGCCAATGTATCGCCAGCTCGTCAACGAGAGGCTTTGCTCTTGCGACGATCTGACGGTGGGCTTTCATCTCAGTCCTTTTCATGTCGAGCGGTTAGCCGGCTTACCGCCTGAGACACCGTCAATGCGTCATCTATGTGGCCGGTCACAATGGTCGGCCAGGGAACGCGTGACGAAGTTTCGCAGTTCAGCCCTAGAGGGCCTCGAGCTCCAGCACGGAGAGACTTCGCTGGCCGCCAGTCACAGTTCGCTCCGGTAGCGATCAGAACTGCCCGTCAAGCTCGCTTCTTTGCCGCCCCTCCGCGAGGCGAGCCAGCTTGTCATATTCCTCAGCGACCTTGAGGAGCCTGCATCTAGATGTATCGTCCTCGATCGACTCCGCTTTTAGTCGGGTCGCTTCCGCACGGCCTCGCCAATGTTTGGCGTCTGAGAATAGATTTTTCTGCTTCATGCAAAAGAGGATGCAATGTTTAGATCAAGAAAATGCGACACGGCCCCTACGTAAGATCCCGTAGGCTGGCTTTCGCAAAAGCACCTCATTCGCCATCAGCGCTGCCACTCGCTTTGTTAATGTCCGACATGCGACAAGCCGCTGGCAAGAGACGTAAGCGCGGCGAGTAAGCTTTACTGAAATCCCTCGGTTGAGAAGGCCGATTGGAAAGGCCACGCGAACGAAGCATGATGGACGAGATTTGGCTTCACCGGCCGCTGACGCAGAATTCTGCGCGAAATGCGCGGATCTCGACATAAATGGCTTGAATCGGACGCAGCGTCAGATTGTAAGGTCTTTTTGCGGGCGAGCGTCCACGATCGCCTGCCGATGGCTTGGGAGCGACGACTTACAGACGGGACGCACGTGGCCTGTGCCGCAGACATATACGGTGTGAGGGCACCAGCACTACCTGTCGAACTCCAGTCAGCTTGCGTGAGCAATGTCGCGATCCGATTTCAGTTCGAGATCCTGGTCGGGGAAGGGTCGACAGATGACGCGCCCTGGACAAGCAGTCTCACTCGACCGCCTCCCCTTGGAGCAGCACGTTCGCGCGGAACACTCAGAGCCACCAAATCGAACGATGGCCACACTCGATGAGCTTCTCGCAACGATCGGCGACGCTTGCCGTTGTCAGGACGTGCGCGCATTCTCAGGTTCACTATTCGACGATTCCAAGCAGCTCACGAGATCAAATCGCGCACGCTTCCTGCGAAAGGCCGCGACTGCGTTCAAGATCGTATTTGTTCCACGATTTGAGGAAGACATCCGCCTCAAGCTAGCATCGAAATACGCCACAATATGTGATGCGCTCAGCCGGCAGTCTGGCGGTCAGGCAGGTACCGATCTTTCCAAAGCTCTGGCGGCTCAGCTCTCCCGCCTTAATAACGCACTGATGGAACAAGTCGACTTCACATCACTTTCGCTCTTTGCGTGTTCATTTGGCCGCCATCCTGGGTCTTCCGACTGCCGCGATGGCATGATCAGAATTGCTGAAGTTTGCCGCGACAAGAGCGAGCCCCTCCAGGAACTAACCGGCCAGCACCTATCATTGCTGATAAGCGGCTTTAGCAAGTGGCCGGATCAACCGGCGGTTCGTGAAGCCGCTCTCAGGATCGCAACTGAGATTTCTTGCCGGACGCGTTCGGATGATCGCTTCTCAGCGCTCACCCCGCGGCATCTATCAATGCTCGTGAACGGCGTCGGAAAATGGCTAGGAGAGGAACGCTTTCACACGGCAGTTGTGATCATCGCAGATGAGCTTGTGCGCCGAAGCGATCGACTCTCCGATTTTACCCAGGAACAGCTGGCGAATCTGATCAGCGTCTTTAGCAAGCGGCCGGGAGATTCCAGTTGTCGCAATGCAGCGATCGCGATCAGCAACGAACTTCTCCGCCGCTCCGATCAGCTCTCCGATTTCAGTCAGCAGCGTCTGGCTAAGCTCGTAAACGGATTCAGCAGGTGGCCGGGCGAGCTCGCGCCTCGGCAAGCCACCGCCAAGATTGCAGGAGAACTCGTTCGTCGCGGGCTTTCCGTCGATCACCATGAGTTGGCGAGTCTGGTAAACGGCTTCAGCAAATGGACGGCGGAGGTTGCCTGTCTCGCGGCGAGCGTCGCGATCGCGGATCAAGTCATCCGTCACGCTCGCGGTGCCGAGCGCCTCTCTTATTTTCGTTACCAGGAACTCGGGATGCTGGTAAACGGTTTCAGCAAATGGCGGCAGGACCCGAGCTGCCGCCAAGCCACAATTGAAATTGCCGGTGAAGTGCTCGCCCGCTGTGACCGCGCCGACGGCGTCTCCTGCATTACTGAACAGGCACTGGCGAACCTCGTAAATGGGTTCAGCAAGTGGCCACAACAGCTGTCTCTTCGCGACGCGACGGCTGCGCTCGCCCGGGAGGTCGTTTACCGTGCCCGACGGGCCGGTCAGCTCTGTGATTTTACGCAGCAAGGACTGGCTATTCTGTTGAACGGCTTCAGCAAATGGCCAACGGAAGTTCCGCTGCGCGAAGCTAAGACTGCGATCGCGCAAGAGGTCCTTTCTCGGGCCTGCCGTTCCGACCGGCTTTCTCATTTTACGCGTCGAGCACTGGCGATCCTCGCCAACGGCTTCAGCAAATGGCGACAAGAGGAGGTCTCTCGCCATGCGACGGTAGCCATCGCGGAGGAGATTCTTCGCCGCACTTTCCAGGTTTGTGATTTTAGCGAGCAGGAGCTTGCTCAGCTCATGCGTGCGTTCAGTCACTGGCCGAAAGAGGTCACCTCTCGCGAAGTCGCAGTCGTGATCTCCCAGGAGGTCCTGCGCCGCCTCACCGGGACTGCGCGTTTCACCGAGCAAGAGTTCGCATACTTGGCGAATGGGTTAGCCAAGTGGCCCGAAGTGGCGATCTGTCATCGAGCCGCTGCGGCTATCGGCAATTGGACAGCGCTAGGTGACCGACGATGAACACCATCACATGCGGCGTTTTGAAGCAAACGGAACACGGCTGTACACCGCTCGTAAGGCACGAAGGGCTGCGCTGCTCCAAAGGACGATAACTCAATGCAGGATCACGCGAGCAAGCGACGCGACCAACGGCACCACACTTTTAGGCGCGAGGTGATCGTGATAGGCGACGAGATGGGCTCGCAACCTCGTTCAGCGAGGCGGATTTCTGGTCGTACTTTCAGCCATCGAGCCAATGATCCACGCGTAGTGAGTAGCGAGGTTTTGACGGGCGGCACTATGTCGAATGGTAGCGGCAGATCTCTGCAGATGCTCGGCGCTCTGCGTTCAACCGCGTTTCCAGAAGAGCACGGAGGCGGCGTCATCGCCGCCGCTCTCGGCAGAGATGCATCAAGTGTTCGCTCACGCCGCAGCCCTTTCGGGCGGATTGCTCCCGAGCCCGCGTCCATCGTGTTTTTCGGGACGGCAACAGCGCCTCCAGAGTGCAGTGGCTTCTGCAGCTTTGGATGCCAAGCAGTCGTTCAACTGACGACCATGTAGCGCGAGCTCAGGGAACTCTCTAATTATGCTCTGCCAGAAATGTCACGGAGATAACTGGTGCGAGATCGCAATGCACGACCCCTGGGCCGGCCGACCAGTGATCACCTGCAACACTTGCGGCGAGTATGCCGAGTACGACAGCCTCCAGCGCAAAACGGCTCACGCGATCATGGCAGCTACCTTGGCCTGTAGCGTGAGCATAGAGGACCAGCGCGATCCCCGGGTGGTTGCTGATAGGATCTTGGATGCACTGGAGAATGCCGGCCTAACAGTCGCTCGCGCCTCAAGATGAATGGGGAGGAGCGCCGATCGGCGCCGCCTACGAGGCCCTGCCCGGCGATCAGAGAGCATGGGCTGCGCCGCTCGTTCCAACAGCCGTTTGCTTGCTGGCAGACTTTCCGCCTTTTCCCTGGCCGCTCTGGAGTTGCACGCGCCCATAGCAACTGTTGGAGACCAGCCACGATTGTAGCAAACGCACCAATCCGGACCTAAACCGCGATGCTCTGAACGGGACCAGGGCTGAGCACCGCTTGGGCGCCGTCTTCCAACGCATGACGGCCCCCACATGGATCGAACCCGCAATGATCGTTGACCTGACGCGGCCTGCACCTGACGACGCCTTTCGAGGTCCATCGTCCAAAGTTTGTCTGGAACGGCAAAGTCACTGCTCAGTGCCTTGACGGGAATTGCACTCATTGACCAGAATAAGCGCTGCCGATGGATCTCGTTTCCCATTCTGCCCAGCGGCGCCAGCCCCGAGAAATCCCGGGAAACAGCCCCATCCAGACAGTGTAGCGGGAGAGCTCGGCCGGATAGACGAGGCGCCAATTCGCACAGATGCCACAGAGCATCCTCGCCATGGACGCTTGATTCGGCCGGCGAGCGCGCTCCTATTCCATGGACCTTACAAGAACTTCATTGACACGCGTGATCGCTCGTTGTCACGACCAGCAGCCTCACCGCCGCGGCGTGGCTATGCCGGCACACTTGAGCAGACCCTGGTTGCGCAATTCCGCAGAGGACGAATAGCGAAAGCCAGCCGCTTCGGCGCAGCGCCTCCCGCCCTCCGCCCGTCGTGGCTGGCTCCTGGCGTGAGATATTCGCGCGATAACCCCCGCAGGGGATTGAATCGTACGTAGCGTCAGATTGTAGAGTGCCCCTGCTAGGTGGCTCCAATCTTCAGTCGCCCTAGAATTCCTGTGGACAAAAGCGGAGCAAGCCGATCGCGTGTGATGAGACGTGTTCTGCCAAAGCGGCTGAGGAATCGCGCTGAGTACGAAGGACGCTGTTCCTGTTCTGTCTACGCAAATCGCCAGGTCGCATGAGGTCACGATTGCCCAGTTGTAAGAAGGACCAATCCAGCATCGGAGACTTCGAAATACGGTTGCGAGCGCCAAGTGCCAACGAGCCGCCGCGAGACTGATGCGCTATCCTGGAGCGGTGATGTGAGAAGACCCGATGGATCCAACACGGTGTTGCTCGTCGACCATTGTGAGGGCCAATGTCGGGCAATTGTTGGCTTCAAGAATGGCGATCCTGGAAGAGCGTATATGTGCGGGGAACCAATTGTGACGGGACTGCGCCAAAAGCCCTCATCATGGTGCGCTTATCACCATGTCCGAATGCACGTCATGCCATGGTCGGACGGACGCGCCCGTCCTTGAATGAAAAGCAGACTAGATGACAACGAGTAGTCCGGGACGAGCGCGCGGCATGGGTAGCGGCTGATTGCGGCAGCAAGAGAGCTGCCGCTAGCTCCGCGAGCTGGGCCTGCTCGAGATGCAGGCCCTGACGATTGCCCCAGGGCCGAACGCCGATGCAGGCAACGAGCCCCTCAACACCCGACGAACGAGCATTGGAACCCTCATGTGATCGCCTTGGAACGGAAATGATGTGGAAGTTTAGACACGCGAGCGATCGAAGATTGATCTCGGCACCTTGATTGAGCGCTACGCGGCGTTCAAACCCGATAAGCCAGCGATCCATTTCGATGGCGCGCCTCTAAGCTCACGCCCCTTTTGGCGCATTCGAGCAGGCGGCGCGTGCTTAAACAGCCCGAGTCGGCTCCCTCCACGATCAGCTCATCCCGCGTGTTTCTGCCGTGGGGCTGCAACATGCGCGCCTTCACCTATGCTTGTCCGATCACTAACACGATCGTCCGGAAATTGATCGATGATAAGGACTGCGCGACAGAGAACAACTTTGAAGGCTTTGTTTGCCGGGCTTGCTCGCAGTTGCACTGGATGAACAGCAATACTAGAGAACTTCTAGGCAAGGACAAGAAATGAGGGAAACTCCCTGGCTCGACGAGCGAGCTGAGCATGGAGAGACTGCAGAACGCTTCTCGGCCGAACGGTCTGCTTACCTTTTGACTGCGCCGCAACTCATTGAGCGCACTCCAGCAATAGAGAAGCGCCTGACGAAGGCCGAACGAACTCTGCCGGACTACAAACTTTCGTATAGTCCTTCAAAACTCTTTCGAGGTGGAGGGTTTACCTCCGTACAGTTGAGCAATCGACGCAATACCTGTAGAGGTCCACACTTCGGCAGTTCGAGAGCGTGACGCTTCCGCATTTCGAAGAGCCAGACGCGATTGACGTCGTCGATCGGGGAACGACATTAGCCTGCGCAGAGGAATCATTTGTTAAACCAAGAGAGCAAACGGCGGGTCGCTGTAATCACCGGCGTGACCGGCCAGGACGGCGCCTATCTTGCTGAATACCTGTTGTCGCTCGGCTACATCGTGCACGGCATAAAACGGCGCTCGTCCTCGTTCAACACCGCACGGATCGATCATCTCTACCAGGACCCGCATCTCGGCAATGTGCCGTTCCTGATGCATTACGGCGACATGACGGATTCGACCAACCTGATCCGTCTCGTGCAGCAGATAAGGCCGACCGAGATCTACAATCTCGCCGCCCAGAGCCACGTCGCCGTCAGTTTCGAGAGCCCGGAATACACCGCCAATGCCGACGCGATCGGCGTGTTGCGCCTGTTGGAAGCGATCCGCATCCTCGGGATGGAGAACGAGACGCGGTTCTACCAGGCCTCGACGTCCGAGCTCTATGGCCTCGTGCAGGAGGTCCCACAGAAGGAGACCACGCCGTTCTATCCGCGCTCGCCTTACGGCGTGGCCAAGCTCTACGGCTACTGGATCACGGTGAACTACCGCGAAGCCTACGGCATGTTCGCCAGCAACGGCATCCTGTTTAATCATGAGAGCCCAATCCGCGGCGAGACTTTCGTCACCCGCAAGATCACCCGCGGCGTCGCCCGCATCGAGCTCGGGCTGGAGCAGACGCTCTATCTTGGTAATCTCGAGGCCAAGCGGGACTGGGGTCATGCCAAGGATTATGTCGAAGGCATGCACAAGATCCTCCAGGCCGACAAGCCGGACGATTTCGTGCTCGCCACCGGTGAGATGCGCTCGGTGCGAGAGATGGTCGAGCTTGCCTTTGCCGAAGTCGGCCGCCGTATCGAATGGCGCGGCAAGGGCATCGACGAGACCGGCGTCGATACCAAGAGCGGCAACACCGTACTCCGGATCGATCGCACCTATTTCCGCCCCACCGAGGTCGATCTCCTGGTCGGCGATGCCAGCAAGGCGCGCAAGGTACTCGGCTGGACGCCCAAGCGGACGTTTGCCCAACTCGTCGCGGAAATGATGGCAAGCGACCTGGCGGATGCCAAACGGGATGTGGCCAGTGGCAAACGCACCATTTGAGCTGAAGGGCAGAAGCGTCTACGTCGCCGGCCACCGCGGCATGGTTGGCAGTGCGCTGGTGCGCCGGCTGGGGCGGGAGGACGTGAATCTCGTCACGGTGGACCGGCGCGAGGTCGATCTCTGCAATCAGGCCGCCGTGTTCGACTGGTTCGCCAAGACGCGGCCAGAGGTGATCTTCGTTGCTGCCGCCAAGGTCGGCGGCATTGTCGCCAACGACACGCTGCGTGCCGAATTCATCTATGACAACATCGCGATCGCGGCGAACGTGATCCATGCTGCGTATCTCAATGGCGCCGAGAAGCTGATGTTTTTGGGCTCCTCCTGCATCTATCCGAAGCTGGCGCCGCAGCCCTTGCGCGAGGACACGGTCCTATCAGGTCCGCTGGAGCCGACCAACGAGCCTTATGCGATCGCCAAGATCGCCGGCATCAAGATGGTGGAGGCCTATCGCCGCCAGTTCGGCAGCGACTTCATCAGCGTGATGCCGACCAATCTCTACGGCCCCGGCGACAATTATCATCCCGAACTGAGCCATGTCGTCGCGGCGCTGATCCGGCGCTTCCACGAGGCGAAGGTCGCGGGTGCCAAGAGCGTTGCCGTGTGGGGCACCGGCACGCCACGGCGCGAATTCCTCTATGTCGACGACATGGCAGACGCCTGCGTGTACCTGATGAAGGCCTATTCGGGAGCAGAGCTGATCAACATCGGCACCGGCGAGGACATCACCATCGCCAAGTTCGCGCGCGTCGTCGCAGAGATCGTCGGCTACAGCGGCGAGATCGCTTTCGACACCTCGCGCCCCGACGGCACGCCGCGCAAGCTGCTCGACGTCAGCCGCCTCGCAAAGCTCGGCTGGCGCGCGAGGACATGGCTTACAGATGGAATGCGGCAGACCTACCAGGACTTCTTAGCGGTATCGGCCAAATCGGACAAAGGAGAGAATCATGCAGCTGTTAATTGCTGACGGCGCTCATTGTCCGATTCCCAGAAAGTTGCTTCAGATCGTCTGGCGACTTCGATTGGGCTTCCGGTGTTGCTTTGAGCTCGCGCACGCCGAGTGACGCGTGCGCGATGGAAGGCCGGCACGACTACACCGGTCGATAAATAGCGAGCGAATTGGTCAGGCGCGTCTTGCGAGACGCTCTGTTTTGAAGTTGAGGTAAACTGGTTGCCATGTGCGGAATTGTAGGCATCTTGGGGCGCGGTCCGGTCGCGGATCGCCTCATCGATTCACTTAAACGACTGGAATATCGCGGCTACGACTCAGCTGGCATCGGAACGCTCAAAGGAAATCATATCGAGCTTCGACGCGCCGAGGGAAAGCTGAAAAACCTTGAAACACGTGTTCGCTGCCATCCGCTTTCAGGCCATGTCGGGATTGGGCACACGCGCTGGGCTACTCATGGCAAGCCAACCGAACACAACGCTCATCCGCATGCAACGGACAATGTTGCAGTCGTCCATAACGGCATAATTGAGAATTTCCGGGAGCTGCGCGCGGAGCTGAAACAACATGGCGCCTGTTTCGCCTCTGAAACGGACACGGAGGTGGTGGCGCATCTCATCGAGTCTTATCTGAAGAATGGCAGCTCGCCGCAGGAGGCAGTAAAAGCGTCCCTGCCGCGGCTAGTGGGCGCGTTTGCGCTTGCAATTCTGTTCAAGGGCCGACACGACCTCATGATCGGTGCGCGCAAGGGCTCACCACTCGCGATCGGGCATGGCGAAGGCGAAATGTATCTCGGATCGGATGCTATCGCGCTCGCTCCCCTTACCGGCTTGGTTACCTACCTTGAGGATGGCGATTGGGCTGTGCTCAACCGCAACTTCAGCGTGGTCTACGATGCACAAGGCACAGTCGTCCGCCGGGAGGCGGTGACCTCTGGGGCATCGTCGGTTCTCGTCGGCAAAGCACACTACCGCCACTTCATGGCGAAGGAAATCCACGAACAGCCAGAGGTGATCGGGCAGACGCTGGCGCATTACGTCGATATTGCCAGCGAGAGCGTGGCACTGCTGCAGGAGCTTCCGTTCGACTTCAATGAGATCGGACATATCTCGGTCACGGCTTGCGGTACGGCCGGCTACGCCGGCCACATCGCCAAATACTGGTTCGAGCGGCTGGCTCGTATTCCGGTCGAACTCGATGTCGCCTCCGAATTTCGGTATCGTGAGGCACCGATGCGCCAAGGAGATCTTGCTATCTTCATCTCGCAGTCCGGCGAGACCGCCGATACGCTGGCCGCGCTCCGCTACGCCAAATCGCAAGGTCTGCATACCCTCTCGATCGTGAACGTACTGAGTTCGACCATTGCGCGCGAAAGCGGGACAGTGTTGCCGACATTCGCGGGGCCCGAAATCGGCGTTGCCTCGACCAAGGCGTTCACATGCCAGCTCGTCGTCCTGGCGGCGCTTGCGGTCGCCGCGGGCAATGCGCGCGGTGAATTGTCGGAGGGCGACAGCATCGATCTGGTACGCGAGCTGATCGAAATTCCTCGGCTCGTTTCAGCGGCGCTGGCCAACGAGCCGCAGATCGAGAAGCTCGCACGCGACATCACCAAATCGCGTGACGTGCTATATCTTGGTCGCGGCACGTCGTTTCCACTGGCCATGGAAGGGGCACTGAAGCTGAAGGAGATATCCTATATTCACGCCGAGGGCTATGCGGCCGGGGAGCTCAAGCACGGCCCGATCGCCTTGGTCGACGAGAGCGTTCCCGTGATCGTCATCGCTCCTTCCGACCGGGTGTTCGAAAAGACCATCTCGAACATGCAGGAGGTCGCTGCACGCGGCGGCAAGATTATCTTGATAACGGACGCCAGGGGAGCCGCAGAAGTATCCATGGAATCACTCGCGACGATTGTGCTGCCGGACATGGGTGCGACATTCACCTCGATTGTCTATGCGATTCCGGTGCAGCTCCTAGCCTACCACACGGCCATCCTCATGGGCACGGACGTCGACCAACCCCGAAATCTCGCGAAATCGGTAACCGTCGAATAAGGCAAAGTGATGCGGCCTGGGTTGTCGTGGTCAGATTCCGAATGCGCAAGCCGCGGTCAGATTGAATCACGATGTGCCGCCCAGCTCCAGGCCCCGATGCCACCGCGAGGCTTGTGCCTGTTCTTGGTCCTGTTTACGGAGACGCCGGGTTTGGACCACATACGAACCGGAGCGCCTCTCGAAGTACGAGGCGCGCCTTCGCTCGAAGGACAACGTGGCTCTTTCCAAGCATGGCCATCGGCGCCCCGCTTGATCGCCAGCGCGCTCACAAAATCCTTTCCGGCGAACCTCCGGTTAACTTTGAGCATATCGACATCGCTGGAGATCGGGTGAGATAATAGCGCAGTTCGGCCCCAATCGCAGGCTCGCGAGCTGTTCTAGCACGACATCTCACGGAGCTCCTCGCTGCGGCTCGTATGCCACCGATCTCGTCCTTTCCCTTTCACTGCATATCGGTACGCTTGATGAGAACTTCGGCCATGCCACCGACAACAACCTTGTCGCCGACCTTGGCGCCGAGAATTGCCCGAGGGTTCAGTAGCTTGAGAGCCACTCCTGCTGCGCGAGCGGAATAACGAGCGAAAATTGTGAGGGTTGCGGCAATTGCCGAAAATATGCCGGAAACGTCAGGCGCTTACGGTTTGGTCGATAGTGCCCTGATGGCCGATTCGCGGCCATGAAACTGCACGCGGCTGCGGTGAGATTTTCTCCGGAAGCGGCCATTTCAAAATCGAGAGGAAACTCGCCATGTCACCAGCGCCCATTGCGCACGCCTCAAATGCCAAATCGCGCATTGGCGCCATCTTACGTGCCACGAGCGGCAACTTCCTCGAGCAGTTCGACTTCTTCTTGTTCGGATTCTACGCCAGTGCCATCGGAAACGCGTTCTTTCCATCAGGAAGCGAAACCGCTTCACTGCTTAACACCTTCGGTGTGTTCTGGTTGGGTGCCTTGATGCGACCTGTTGGTGCCATCGTGCTTGGAGCCTATATTGACCAGATTGGCCGTCGGCAAGGCCTGATCATCACGCTTTCGATCATGGCTATTGGCACCGTCATCATCGCCTTTTGTCCCGGCTATGGGACAATCGGCATTGCCGCACCCGCGATTGTGCTGTTCGGACGGCTGTTGCAGGGCTTTTCTGCCGGCGTTGAGGTTGGCGGCGTTTCCGTCTACCTCTCCGAGATTGCCACTCCGGGCAACCGCGGCTTTTACACATCGTTCCAGTCCTCGAGCCAGCAGGTTGCGATCTTTGTCGCGGCTCTTATCGGATATTTTTTGAGCGAAGCACTGCCGGCCGAAATGGTTGCTGCTTGGGGCTGGCGGATCCCCTTCTTCCTTGGCTGTTTGATCGTACCGCTTATCTTCTTCCTGCGCCGGACGCTGGAGGAAACTCCGGAGTTTCTGGTCATGAAGAACCACCCAACGGCCCGCGAGGTCTTTGCCTCCACACTTGCGAACTGGCGCATCGTCATTCTCGGCATGATGATCGCGATGCTGACGACCACGACTTTCTATTTCGTGACGGTGTACACGCCTACGTTCGGCAGGCACGTATTGCAGTTGTCCTCCCAGAACACGCTCTTGGTGACGCTTTTGGTCGCGGTGACGAACTTCATGTGGAACCCAATTGGCGGCGCGATTTCCGACAGAATCGGCCGGAAACCGGTCCTGCTGACCATTGCCGGCCTTGCCTTGGTGACTGCATATCCAGCGTTGTCTTGGCTTGTAACGGACCCAAGCTTTGGCAAGATGCTGATCGTGGAGATGATGTTCTCGTTTTACTTTGGCACCTATAGCGGCGCCATGTTGGGCGCTCTGGTCGAGATCGCGCCGAAGCACATTCGCACAACTTGCTTTTCCTTGGCGTTCGCACTCGCCGCGGCTCTGTTTGGCACGTTTACGCCGCTTGCATCGACTTGGCTGATCGACCGGACAGATGACAAGGCGTCGCCCGGTTTCTGGTTGATGTTTGCGGCTTTGCTCGGCATTATCGCCGCGCTCACGATTTATCCAGGAAACACCAAGAGAGTTGCGAAAGCCGTTGCGACCCGAGCGGCCTAACCCGGCGGTAAGCGCGCAATTTACCACGCGTTAGCACGCGCGCCCGCGGGACGTTGGGGGCCCAAGGCTGAACTGAAGTTGGTGCGCGACTATCCCTGCGGTGATTTTCACGATGGTGCGCGGCCGTTCTGCCGATCGCCGTTCTTCCTATGTGATCTGGGGCAGTATAGGGACGAGCTGGCGGTGATGTTGACCGGGAAAGGCTGAGCTTATCAGCCAACCTCGATTCCGTCCTGTGGTCGGACGGTGCGCTGCCCGCACTTGCAGTCGCGTGAAACACGGCGGATTTCGCGCGAGGACTGGGATCCCTCGCGCGAGCTCCACGCTCTGATATTCTGTGCGGCCGCCACAAAACTCGAACGCGCACATCGTCGGGCTGCGTGAATTCCCCAGCGGACTGGTCGTCTCGCAGGTAGCGACAAACGTTAGCGTAGCGGGCCGTCTTGTATCCTGGTCCGATACAGACCTCTCGGCGCTCGGATACGCAGGTTGAAGGCTCACCTTCTTGTCGCATCTGGCGGGGAGTGGTCCAGAAGTTTGGTCGTGCCTGTACAACGAGCGATGGGCCAATGCGTAACCAGACCCAGGCTGTTGCTCGCTGCGCTCGATCAGCCGTGACTTCACGCACCGCGAGCTTGCGCAGATGAGGCGAGCTGTGCGAGCTCCGTTTCGAGCATAGGGTTGCGCTTGAACATAGCGTCGATCAATGCTTGCGCCGGCTGCTCGGCCGCCTCCACCCACGTCGCTTTCTCCGCTCGCGCGGAGGGCGCGAAAACACGTTTGACGACGGTCGGCGAACCCCTCAGACCGCAATTGGTCATGTCATCCACGCCGGCGCTTTGGGCGCTCCATTTTACGATTGCGGTACGGGCGGCACGCAAAGCATCTGTCATTGCGCCGCGACGAATTTGATTTGTTGCCTCTAACATGCTGACGAGACACGGCAGCTTGGAACGCAACACCTGGACGCCTCCTTCGCAGCGTCGTTCGGCCTCGATGGTGCGTAGCTTGAAGTCTAACGCTTTGATTGTGGAAACATAAGTAAGCTGCTGGACTCCGAGCCGCCTTGCAATGCCAGGTCCCACCTGCGCCGTATCGCCGTCGATCGTCTGCTTGCCAGTGAATATGACGTCCGGTGGGCCATATTCCCTCTCGATGTTGCGAATCGCGCAGGCCAACGCGTAACTCGTCGCCAGCGTATCGGAGCCCGCGAAGCTACGGTCGGTGAGCAGGACAGCGCGATCGGCACCAAATGTTAGTGCCTTTCGGAGAGATTCTTCGGCCGACGGTGGCCCCATTGTCAGGACGGTGATTTCGCCGCCGAATTGATCTCTTAGCTCGAGCGCAGCTTCCAGTGCAAAGAGATCATATGGGTTGATGATTGTAGGCACACCCTGGCGCATAATCGTATTCGTAACGGGGTGCACGCGGATTTGCGCGGAGTCGGGGACCTGTTTGATGCAGACGATGCTGTGCATGTACTTCTCCTAAATGCCGAGCCGACTGCCGAGGCAGCAAATGTCATACCACCCCGGGCATTCCGGCAACTAGAAAGCAATGCGATGAATGACGCCTGACGTCGAGCTGGTTGTCGCAACTGCGACAGTTTGCGCACGGGCGTCATCTCAAGCTGATCTGAGTCACGGGCAGCAACGGAACCGCAGTGATCACGCGCCGGTTCGACGCCAAGCCATTTTCAGGACGAGCACGCCGCGAACAGAAGATGACGAGGCTGGCCGATGCGAAGACGCCCTACGCTTCGCCGGCGAGGGAAGGCATGAGGCTAGTATCCTCGTCATGCATCCGAGCTGGCGACCGCCCCTTTCCACGCTTTCCTATCTCAGTCGGCCGAGCGAGAGAGAGGAGCGAGCCCGACGCTTTGTTCAGAAGCGTTTGATCTCGATGCCGTGTCTTCGCAAGGCATAGCCAATCTGGCGCGGGGTCAGTCCAAGCAGGCGCGCCGCCTTCGCCTGTACCCACCCGGATCTTTCCATGGCTGCGATCACGCGCTCGCGATCGGTGACTTTCGCGGCCCCCACCACGGGGCGCCCAGGCGGCCCTAGCGGTGTCAGCTCGCTGCTCACCGGCTGAACGGGTGTCGCGGCTTCCGTTGCCGGCGTGCTCAGCCTCGCGCGCGGTGCGATTGTCGGGCTCGGCTGTCGCGCCATTTCCGCCGGTCCACACTTCCATAGCAAGGCCGACAGGCATTGCCCGTGGCAGCACGCAAAGTCATCTCTTACGATCGACGATCCTAGCGCTAGCGTCGCGGTCCGCTGCACGCAGTTTTCGAGCTCACGGACGTTGCCGGGAAATCCGCAATTCATGAGGACCTCAATCGCACTTGAATCAAATACCAGGGCACGGCCGTTCTCATTGTTGAAGTTCTTCAAAAAACGAGCGGCGAGAAGCGGAATATCAGTGCGTCTTTCGCGCAGCGGCGGCAATAGCAGAGGAACCACGCTGATGCGGTAATAGAGATCGGCACGAAACTCGTTCCTGGCCACCGCCTCTTCAAGATTCTTGTTCGTGGCCGCAATCACGCGGACGTCGACTTTGATCGTCTGATTGCCGCCCACCCGCTCGAATTCCTGCTCCTGAAGCACGCGCAGGAGCTTCGCCTGGAACGAGCCCGAGATCTCTCCAATCTCATCCAGAAACAACGTTCCCTTGTCGGCGATCTCGAAGCGCCCCTTGCGCGCGTTGAATGCGCCCGTAAACGCCCCCTTCTCGTGTCCGAACAATTCGGATTCCAGCACCGTCTCTGTGAGGGCTGCGCAATTCAGCTTGATAAAGGGGCGTTTGGCGCGCGCTGAACACTCGTGAATAGCCTTCGCGACCAGCTCTTTGCCGGTACCCGATTCGCCACGCAACAAAACCGTGCTATTCGATTTTGAGATCACCTCGATCTTGTCAAGTAGCGCGCGCAGCGCCGGGCTGTCGCCGATAATTCCCTCGACTTGGACCTTCTTACGGTCCCGCCCTTGAGGCTTGAGCTCGGAGAGTTGCTTCTGCAGCCGGAACTCCTCGTCCATAAGGCGCCCGCGATCGCGCACAAACGAGCAATGCAGCTTGGTCGTCTGGCCCAGCAGGCTGGCGACCATCGTCAGAAGGCCGAGGTCGTCCTCGAGCTGCGCACGCGTCCCATTGTCCGCGATGCGGTCGATACTCAGCGTACCCACAACTTTGCCGTCAACGTCTATGGGAACGCCGATGAACGCAACACGCGTATGACCGCCGGCATTTAGTATATCGACCTCCGAAGAACTGAAGGCCGAATGCAGCGCTACATTCTCCACGATGAGCGGCTGCCCCGACGCGACGATTTGATCGATTGCTCCTTGCGGCAAGCGCACCCGGCAGCGCGCATCGCGGTCTTCGCTCCTGCCGTCCTCTACGATGATCTCCGGCCCGCCGTCATGCTCGAACAGACATACGATGCCGCGCCGCATCCGCACGAGCGATCCCAAGCGCTCGATGACGCTCGCCAGCTTAGCCTCGAGCCGACATAGGCCAGTGAGCGTGTGCGCTATTTCAACAATCGTGCTTAGCGATTTCTCTTGCGACCGCACAATACAAGCGGAAGCGTCCGCGTCGGAGGTTGAGTTTGGCTTGTCGCGCAGGGAAATGCTGTCTAGCATGACGACTTCTCCGTTCCTTTCTCGATCCTCCCCATCGGACTTGTTGGATTCGTGTTGCATGCCGATCTGACATCTAGTTCTCAGGGCGGGACGAGAGATTACCCCTCTTCATGGCACGTCGGCAGCACTTAGAGTGACTAGGTTTGCCGCTTTTTTCTTTCCAACTCGCTGCGCGGATTCACCCCAACCAACATGACTTCCAGCGATGAAGCTCAGAACAGCCGGGGCTCCTTAGGGGCGGATTGTACTATAAGTGTTGCCCGCCATTGATCGGCACTTCGGCGCCGGTGACATAACTTGCCGCATCGGAACATAGGAAGAAAATGACCTTGGCGACCTCTTCGGGTGTACCCACTCGGCGGAGTGGGATCTTTGGCACAAGATGCGCTTCCGTGTCAGGCGACAAAATGTCCGTCTTGATTTCGCCGGGCGCGATCGCATTGACGCGAATGCCATGTGCGGCGTAATCGTGCGCCATTTCGCGCGTGAGACAAGCGAGCGCAGCTTTCGAAGTCGCATATGCCGAGCCTGCAAATGGATGCACCCGCGAGCCGGCGATCGAGGTCACGTTGACGATCGAGCCTGACGCCCTTTTTAATTCGTCGAACAGGCCTTGAGCGAGTAGGATCGGTGCCACCAGATTGAGGTGGAACACGCTCATCCAGGTGTCGACTGAGGTCGCCAGCGATGTCAGCCTGGTACCGTTTGCAGCTTTTGGTGAGTTTCCGGCATTGTTTACCAGTCCGTGCAACGGTGCGCCAGCTAGGCGCTCCTTGATCTCGGCAATCACGCGCGGCAGCATCCGATGATCGCCCAGGTCGACTTCGATAAAGCTGTCGCCCTCTGAGTCTGATGGACGACGCGCCGCGTCCAATGGTTGGCGCGCGCAAGAAATGATGCGCCAACCGGCTTTCGAAAACAATTTTCCGGTGGCGCGACCGATACCGCGCGATGCCCCGGTCAATACCAGCGTCTTTCGCTCACGCAGCGGGCGGCCCGCTCGATCGGCGTGAATTGGACCGCAAGGGTCCGTTTCCGACGATTGAGGTACGACCGCTTTGTCATCTGGTAGATCTAGATTCACACGCGGCTCCCTTCCGCTCCCATCGGCTGTGCACCTGGTGCAGGATCCGGGCCAAAGCGACGCAGGGCATACGGGGCGCACTTTTGCGACAAATGGCAGGTTCTGAACATCTGGCCTGTTTGCTTTTCGACAACAGCAACGCCGCGTCAAGCGCCCGGGCGCGTTGACCGCGTCGCACTCCAGGCGTGGTCTGTGGCTCATTCGAGCTGGCGGAGATAGTTTAGCTGCCTTGTGCGGAGATCAGGATCGATGGCCAGTTCGTTCAAATTCCTCGGTTGGACGCGCCGCCGCAGATGCGGCTCTGGTTCGACATCTATGGGCTGGGGCTCGTGCCGTTGATCAGCTGCGGTCGAAAGTATTTCGCAACCAGCGCATGAACAAGGCCGTCGTCCAGAAGACGAGCTGACCGCGAAAGGATTAACGCAGAAACGGCGATACGTCTACGCTGACGCGCGTCCTTGCTGCTGGGACATTCTGACGTGACCGTCTGCTACGTCAGATTTCCTCAGCGGCCCGGACCACCATCGCCATCCGATTCACCGCCCGGCCAGCGATGGCGGTTAGGGCCCGGTGATGACAGGACGATCATCTTTTCCGCGCCAGTCGACTTACACGTGGCTGGCCGACGCACTGCGGGACAAGGCCCCGAGGCTCGCCGGCATTGGCCGACGCTTCGCCAGACGTTCGCCGTACCAGCCGCATTGCATCCCGGATCGTGCGCGGGTCAGCGCGCTCGCCTGCGGACAGAACTCGCCATCCACCGCTTCTGCGACACGTTGCGAAACTCGAGCGCGTGGAAGCCAGCAGATAGCAGTATCAGGCTGACGATTTAGCGGACCATTGGTCAGGCTCATGCAGATTCGCGGCAGTTCATGAAGCCGCGAAATGCTCGTATGGATTATCGACCAGGGTCAAATGCTCCGGATTGCTCAGATCGAATTCAATAATACGTGGCACGAGCAGACGGGCATAGCGCGTAAAGGCGCTGGTGGGGGGAAAGCGGATCACGGTGGCGCATCGCGCAAGAAGATACATGTCGATGAGCGCGGACGCTCCACCTTCAATTCCCATTTCCGCACTATGCAACGGCCCTGCCAGATCGGCCTGGAACCGTTTTGGCACGGCGAAGATATCGGGAAACAGACCCGATATGTGATAGAGCACCTGTGCACTATCCGTGCACAGGAAGATCTTAACAGGCTTTGGATATGGCAAAGCCATGGCTTTACGGATTGCCATGCAGACCTGACGAAGAGCGAGCTCCGAATCGGCCCAGTACGGAGCGTGCCCCATGATATCTTCGCCATTGCCGTGCCGAACATGAACGCCGATGATACTATGGCCGCTAAAGTGTTGCTCATACAAGTCCTCGATCCGCGCTCGAATCTCAGACCTGAGCTTGATGTTTCGGAAGATCAGTCGTTCGGCTTCCTCACCACAACGCCACATCAAGCAAGCGTCACAGACAATGGTGTTGGCCTCGTTATCGTCTCCTGCTTGGAACAGCTCAGTCAGTTCGTCACGTTCTCGGAAGATCTGCTCGTCCGGACGATTGATACAGTCGATCGATGACCTATTCCACCAGGGCGGGAAGAACGGGCCGGGAAACGAGAGCTGGTTGACCCTGTCATCGCAAATCACCGGCACGCCAGCGATCTCCTCAACCGGCTCGAAGAACACCGGAAAGGCATTGCTGAACGGTTCGTCGACATAACAGGAACCGCGCCAGTCAATAACGAGCGTTCGCCCGGTCCGCTGCGCGTACGACCAGGCTGATGCCAACGACCAGAGGCAATCACCAAAGCCGGTGCGCCTCCGAGAAACAACAAAGCGTTCCTTCGTCACGTTATCAAACCCTTCTCGTTGCGCGAGTGTGGCGCACCAACTCATCTGCGATGCCGATCCACGCCGGGCGCTGGTCACCTGGACGCAAGTCACCCAACCCGCAAACTCATTCTGCACGGCACTGCGATTGGCAGGTCATGCTAGAGGTGTCACATTACGCACCTTTTACGACGGCCCAGTCTGTGACGGATGCAGCCGAATACGACGCTGATCCCACAGCCCGCGCAGTTCGTTCAGGAGAGCTTCGCGCCTGGTCCTGTCAGAGGTGACCCTGGCGAGAAGATCGGCCAGAACAGCTTCCTTCTCGATTTGCATCAGCATGTCGAATAGGTCATGCGAGACGCGTACGCTGTCATGGCTGGAGTGACCCATGCGGATTTCGCAGATTGTCTCCTGGCGGTCTCGGCCCGCATGAGCGCGAACCCGGTAAAGAGATACATGGGGCGGCAGTGATACAGCGAGCGCGGTCCAATTTTCGAGCGTTGTTGCCCGCTTTTTGATGAGGAATGACCCGATCACAAGGCCATCCAGCTCGGTCGACAAAAACGCCGTAATCGCATCGGCAACGGAATCTACGATCGGTTCGGCATTGTTGTTGAACGACGTATTAAGCAGAATCGGGACACCCGTTCGAGCTTTGAACGCATTGATAAGTTCCCAATAGTCGGCATTGCTCGTGCGGGACACCGTTTGCAGCCGAGCCGTACCATCGATATGCGTGATCGCGCCCAGCAATGCACGCATGGATTCGCGCACGCGAACGACGAAATTCATGAAGGGATATTCTGCGCGACCATCTGGCAACTCAAAGAACGCGCCCGCATCCTCCTCGAGAACCGATGGCGCAAACGGTCGATAACTCTCGCGCTTCTTGACCATCGCATTGATCCGGTCCTTGTTTGCCGCGGGCCTCGGGTCCGCAAGAATGCTGCGGTTGCCGAGCGCACGAGGGCCGAACTCGGACCGGCCCTGTACCCACCCGATCACGGCGCCATCAGCGATCCACTCGGCTGCTCTGGCTGCGACATCAGCGGTCCGTTCAATCTCGAGGTGTCCGGCCCATCCCTTCAGTTCCTGTTCAATGCTGTCGTCGCTGCCGACATCGGGCCCCCAATAAACCGCCTGTAGTCGCTCGCGGGGCGGAGCCTGCCCGGCCTCGTTCGATACCATCAGCGCCGCACCCAATGCGCATCCGGCATCATGCGAGGCCGGCTGGACAAAAATGTCTTCGAACAGGCCTGAGTACAGCAGTTTTCCATTTAGCGTGCAGTTGTGGGCCACCCCGCCAGCCAGGCACAACCGTTTCATTCCGGTCTGCTCACGATAATGCCGAAGAATGTGAAAGACGATCCGCTCCAGCGCCTCCTGCAACGAAGCGCTCACATCTCGGTGCTGTTGCGTGAACGGCATTCCCTTTCGCCGGACCTCGATATTGCGCAGCAATGCCGGGCCGATACGGTCAAGGTGAACGCGGTAGGCACCGTTGGGGGAGAGCTCATAAAATTGGGAGAAAAGCTCGCGATAGCGAGCGGAATCTCCATAAGGAGCCAATCCCATGACCTTATATTCGTCGAACAGGCCGTAGCCGAGGTATCGGATCGTTTCCAGATAGAACAGTCCGAGAGAGTTGGTCTCTGGAAACGTCATGAGCTCGGTCATTTCGGTGCCCGACCCCACCGCCAACAGACCCGAGAGGAAGTCGCCACAGCCGTCGATCGCGAGAACCAGACTCTCTTCAAAGCCGGACATTGCCAAAGCGCTTACAGCATGGGCCTGATGATGGCCTACGAATGACACCCGCGAAGGGTCAACTTGGGTACCGAACTCTGCCGCGAGAAGGTGCCGCAACAGGAGATTCGCATCTAGCGGAATTGAGATCTCAGGCTGTGAGATGAACAACCGTTCGAGCATCGAATTGCAGTAGGCTTCAGTCGCGTAGAACGCAATACGATCGACGTCGCGAAGCTCCACGCCTGCGGCTGCTAGACAGTATTCTATCGCACTACTCGGAAGCTTGTTTGAATGTTTGATTCGGTTGAGACGCTCCTCTTCGACGGCAGCGATCACGCGACCATCCTTGACGAGCACCGCGGCGCCGTCGTGCAGAAACGTGTTCGGTAGTTGCAGGGGGTTTTCATAGACCCTGTCAAGCCCGCCACTCAATCCTAGACACAGCATGTTGTTCTCCGTTCATTCTGAGAGGTCTGTTGACCTATTTCGTATCGCTCGCTTGGCGAGTAGGCCGCACGTCGCCGCGGGGCCGCAGTCATCGCCAACGAAACGAGGCTCATATAAGCGTCGGCCGCGAGTCGAACATTCGTTACGTCCGGTGTTTGATCTCGCACGCGCGACGCTTCGCTTTAGGTTTTATTCCTCTTACCGCATCAGGCGTTGCCGAAGCAGCGCGGCCGAGACGATGAAGGGCAACGCTGCGCAGATGCAAAGTGCGCCCACATGCAAACCGACGCTGTCGACCGGCCGACCGAGCATTGCTGGACGAATGAGATCGACCGAATGTGTCAGGGGCAACAAGGCCGCTATGCGTTGAAATGAACCCGGTAACTGGCTGATTGGGAAGATCGCGCCACTCAGATACATCATGGGGGTGAGGATAAGTGATTGGTAGAAGATGAAATAGTCGTGGCTCGGTGCAAGAGCTGAAACGACCATTGCGAGGCTCGCGAAAGCAACGCCAGTGAGGGCGATGGCTGGTAACGCATAGGGAATGGACGACCACTCCGCATACCCCAGCGCGACGGCAACAATCGTGATCGCCGTCCCGGCGAGCAAGGCCTTGCTCGCTGCCCATGCCACTTCACCTAGAACAATGTCGCCGAGCGTAAGAGGCGTACAGAGCACCGCCTCCCACGTGCAACCTGTCTGCATGCGAGCGTAAGCCCCATAGATGGTTTCAAAGGTTGAGGAGACCATTGCGCTTGTGGCGACCATCCCAGCTGCCAGAAACGAGATGTATGAAGTCCCCTCAACGCCACCTACGATCATTCCAAGGCCAAAACCAAGACCGAAGAGAGAGCTCATCGGCTCGGCCAGATTCCCAAGAATCGATGCCAGAGCGACTTTCCGCCAGACCAGAAAGTTGCGGCGCCATACCGCGATCCAGTTCCATGGATTAGCAGGAAGCGCGGGCGCAAAACGTTGCCACATCGTTCAGTCCTTCATCTCTCGCCCGGTTAGCCGCAAGAAGACATCCTCCAGATTTGGAGGACGCTGCAGAAGGCGGAGATCCGTACGGCTGGCAAGTCGGCGACGCACCTGCTCGGGATCAGTGACATAGCAGAACAGTGTCTCCCCGCTCACCTCGGCGTGCTGCACTGTGGTTCTGACCAGCGGCAGCAGCTCATGGGGATTACCACCGTAGATTTCGATCACCTGGCAGCCGATCTGCTGCTCGATCAGGACATGAGGCTGCCCTTCCGCGATTTTGCGGCCGTGCTCAAGCACGCACAGGCGATCGCACAATCGCTCCGCCTCTTCCATGAAATGAGTGGTGAGAAGAATTGTTTTGCCGCGCGCTAATAGCCAGCGCAAGCGTTCCCAGATGAGATGACGGCCGTGCGGATCGAGCCCAGTCGTCGGCTCGTCAAGCACCAAGAGCTGCGGGTCGTTAATGAGGGCCCGTGCCAGCGTCAGGCGCCGCTTCATGCCGCCGGACAGTTCCGCGACGCGGGCGTCCGCCTTGTTCTCCAGGCGGGCGAATTCGAGCAGTGACGGAGTCACCGTTTTGACCTCGGTCGCGCTCATGCCGAAGTAGCGACCGAAAACGAGCAAGTTTTCGCGCACGGTGAGCTGAAGATCGAGGTTATCGAACTGTGGGACAACCCCGATGCCCCGACGCGCCAAGGGCGCACGTGCCGGCACCGGCTCGCCAAGCACGTGGATCTTACCTGCGTCGGGCGATGCAACACCCAGGATCAATCGCGCAAGCGTGCTTTTACCCGCGCCGTTTGGTCCCAGCAGACCGAAGCACTCTCCGGGCGAGACCGTAAACGAAAGAGCGTCCACGACGGTCCGGTCCTTGTAGGACTTGCTCACCTCGAAAAGGTCGATTGCCGGGGTTGACATTTGCTTACGCGATCGCGACGGACGTTGTTCGCACCGCGTCCTTTGTTGCGTGCTTTTTCGTCCAAAGCAGGCCGTCACACCACACGTGATCGACGCGTCCCCACTGGCAGGCGGCGGCAGCATCCGGGAAAAAGCCGCGTCCATGCAAATTGGCGCTGGTATTGCAAAGCAGCGGAATGGCTGTGAGCTTCTCGTACGCGATGAGAAGCTCGACCACTTTATGCTGAGATGTTCTGGAAACCGTCTGTAGGCGAGCAGATCCATCGAGATGCACGACGGCGGGAATTTTGTCCCGCCATTCCGGTCGCGTCTGGTGATCGAACAGCATGTACGGATCGGGTACTCCAGGGCTAAAAATCTCCGCCGCACGATCCTCCAGGCATATCGGCGCTACCGGCCTGAAATGCTCTCGAAGCTTGACGTCGTTGAGATGGTCTTTCATTCCCTCCCAGCTCGCAGCCGCGAGAATGCTTCTGCCACCCAACGCACGTGGTCCGAGCTCGGCACGCCCGGCAAGGAAGATCACGGGCTGGTCACTCGCGAGGATTGCCGCAAGTTCGCCCATAGTGCAGGGCGCGCCGTCCCATCCGGGCGGGACTTCGCTGGGACGAACGGCCGGTCCACTGTAGACCGTCCATTCCAGAGCTCTAAAGCCTTGCTGTGCCGCCAGTGCAGAGCAAGCAGCACCGATCGCTGAGCCGCTGTCGTTCGGAAAGGGCGGCACCCACACGTCGTCGAACAGACCGGTCGCACGAAATGCACTATTCCACTTGATATTCAGGCCACAGCCGCCGGTTATGCAGAGGTTACGCACCCCCTCAAGATCCGAATGTCGCTGCACAACATCAGCAATTGTGCGAACCAGCAGACGCTCTAGAAAGACGTGAAATGACGCCAGGACGTCTTCGGCCTGCTTGGCCTTCAACCGCAGTGCGCACGCATCGAAGAAGTCGTGCAGAGCTTCAAGTGGCGATTTTGGGCTGTTGATCTGTGCAAGCTTATGGCAAGTGCCATCAGCATCCGTGGCAAAGTGCGCCTGATAAAGCTCCTGAAACGTCGCAATAATCTCCTCGTCGGGAGCTCCGAGAGCGATATAGGCCATCAGCTTGCCGGCGATACCGAGATCCCAACCGGTCCGGTCTGCCCGCCGGTAAGGTCCAAAGTGATGTCCTGCCGTCGCATAAGCGTGGCCAATCATCGGAAACAGGCACTCGATGAACCGGATGCCGTGCGGCTCGACATAGTAGAGGCGTGGAAACATGCAGCCGTCCCACACCAAGCAGAAAGCAGGCTGTGCGGATTTGGCAAACGAGCTGGTGCAGTATGCGGATACTACGTGCCCGGTGACATGGGGATAGCTTTGATACGGATATAGTTTCCCATCAAGCATAAGGCCGATGCGATCACGGGACGTGAGGGGGCTATCGCCTTGGCGTTCGACATACGGCGCGCCCTTGAGCTTAACGGTCGTCGTCCCACTAAGGACTTCAAACTGGGATTCGAACTCTCCATCCCAGCCATCAATGACGAACTGATCGACATCGCTCGGATCTAGCCCGTGCTCCGCCAAGGCGCTAACAACGGAATCCAGGTTGTCGATGGTTTGATAACGCGGATTATTGTTCAGCTTCTCCTGCTCGACGCAGAACACCACTTGCCCGTCCTCAATCAGAGCGACGGCCCCGTCATGCGTCAACTTGATACCGCAGATACGCATAGTGGCTCCTCTCAGCCTCGGCCGTTGGGTGGGATCGAAGATGGCTCCGGATTACGAAAGCGGACCAAAAGGCAGTCTTCGTCAGCCGACTGCCCCTGGCACTGCACGCGTTCGACCTCAATGAGCGCTTCAGTCAAAATCGTGATGACCGTCTCGGCGCCAGCGACATGCCCCCATCGCTTGCAGGTCGCATCACGTGCAGATCCGAAGACCAGATGACCACCCGGAGCAAGCATCTTGACCATGTTGTCGACTGCAGTACGCATTTGTGTCATGTCTTCGAGATAATAGAGAACTTCGGCGACCACGATCAGATCGAACCGCTCTGCGGCCGAGAACTGCAGAATGTCAGTCGCCGCCCAGCTGATATGCGACCACCTCTTGGTCCGCTGGACCGCTCGACCGATCGCTCGCGGCATAACATCGATGACCGTGAGCCGTTTGCAGTGAGGAGCAAGCTTCTCTGTAAACGCACCGGCCGCGCACCCGATTTCGAGGCCATTTGAGACGGCGCTGTTCGACAGCGACAGCCGCAGCAATTGGGTGTGACGCTCACGTTCGAACGGGTTGTCGTCGAGCCGCCACGGATCCTCATTAGACAGCTCCCGTTCCAACGATTGATATGTCTGATGCACGTTCACGACCTAATCTCCTACAAAGCTGCTCACTCAGTCTCGGCCGCAATGCCATCCGGCGCGATCAGCTGCGATGGAGCGCGCGAAAGACCTGCCCTGCGCATTGAGCCAGGCATTTCCGATCCGGGGTTAAGGCTTGGTCCAGTTGTCGCGTCTTCGGTCGAGCCCTTCGATTCATCAACGTCTGGTGATTTCGCTACTTTGCGAGAGAGCCAATCGCTGTTGCTCAAGGTACAGAGCGCATAGGCTTTCATCGGGAGCAGTAGGAAGATGTTGATGGGGGTGTGCAGCGAGAAGCCGAGAAATCGAAGCTCACCGGCACGAACGGCTGCCACGCTGCATCTTATCATCGTCATCGCAATGATGGTCAGACCGGTCCACCAGGGCACGGTGCCAGTGAGCGCAAGCTGAGCGAGCGCGGCAATCGATGAGATTGCGAGCAGCAGCGGCCCTAGGTTCTGTCCAACCACGTCCAGCGTGAGGTACCGGTCGAGGCCGGGCAGCAGGTGCAAACCGAGCAGGGTGTCGCGGTAGGTGCTGCGTGCCCAACGGAGCTGCTGGCGCAGATACGGCAAGAGCGTGTCCGGGACCACCGTGGCGGCGATGGCGTCCGGAACGTACTCGGTTCGGAACCCTGCCTTGAGCATGAGGATGGTCAGATGACGGTCCTCACCGAAGTCGCTAGGTTTTCCCCGGAAGAACTGCGTCTCGTATTGCTCGAGCAGCAGCAGCAGCGCGGAGCGGCGGTACATGGCGCACGGCCCGCAGCAGCACATGACGGCGCCAAAGCGCGTCTGTGCCGCACGCTCCTCGTTGCAAGCCAACCAGTACTCCATGTCGATCAATCGGGTCAGCCAGCTGTCGTTTCGGTTGCTGGCCTTCAATTGGCCCATGGCCGCGCCGACGGCAGGATTCTGCATCTTGCGCACGAGCTTGCTGACCACGTCGCTGTCGATTTCCGTGTCGGAGTCGACGTTGAGCACGAGATCGCCGAATGAGCGGCGAATCGCTGCGATCTGCGCCTTGCGTTTTCCAACATTGCTTGGCAGCAGAATGATGGTGAATCTCGGGTCATACGCGTAGCTCGCGTGGACCGCGGCCACTGCGCCGACATTTGCAGAGCCGTCGTCGACCACGTAGACCTGCAATCGCCCTGGGTAATCCTGACTTGCGATAGACTTCAGGCAGGCCGCCAGCGTGCGCGGGTCCTCGTTGAAGCAGGGCACGATGACATCGACGCTGGGCAGAGCATCGGCGTCGACCGGGTCGCACGGTGGCAGTGGAGCGTCGCTTCGCAGCGCATAAAGCGCCTGCGCGCTCTTGTGGACGCTGGAGAGCAACGCGTAGGAGGCAACAGCAGCGGTGCTGATGGTGGCAAGCAGGCTCATGGGAATCGATCTATTCAGTGAGGTTGAGGAAGCGACCGGATTGCAAATCCACGGTCATGCAGTGCTGGAATGAGTTGGGCGAGCGCCGTCACAGTCTGGTCGCGCTGACCAGAATGAGGGCAGCGTCCCAACTCGTCGGGAGGGCAGCCGTCGTGCAGGAGCACGATTGCGCCTGGCCTGACCGAGGCCAACACTGCGGCAACAATCGCCTCGACGCCGGGACGAGCCCAATCTTGCGGATCGACTGACCAGTGCAGGGCTGCCAGTTCGGCCTTCACCGACGCGGCGAAGGCTTCCTTGCTCCAGATCCCGTACGGCGCACGCATGTGCCGCACAGAGGCTCCGGGGCAGGCCATTCCGATGACCTTATTCGTCGTGAGGATCTCGTATTCCACCTCATCCGCTATGCAATTGGCCAAGTCCGGGTGCGTCATTGTGTGGTTTGCGACCTCGTGCCCTTCTGCAATGATGCGCTGGATCAGCTGCGGCTGGGCCGCCGCGTATGCACCGATCACGCAGAAGGTGGCGGGCGTCCGATGCTGCGCCAGCACATCCAGGATAGCCGGTGTGCAAAGCGGGTTGGGACCATCATCAAAGCTCAGATAGACGCAGGGCTCTCCGCCGACCTCGGTGTAGTCGCTCCGCGCTTCAGTCAAGTCGTTTGAGGAGCTCACAGTTCTGGCCCGTTCCGTTCGATCGTGTCACCCGCCGGCCATTCGCTCATGGGCCTCGCAATCGGCAGAACGAGGCCGACCACGTCCTCCACGCGCGTCGGAGGCACAGTGAGGTAGATGTCCGGACGAGCGGACCGGACGCGGAGCCCTGGCAGAACAGTCGCCAATCCCTGTCGCCCGAGCAGCCTGGTAATATGTTTCTGCAGGGCAGCACGGACCGTGCCAAAGCCGAACGGCACGCCAAGATCTCGCAATACGGGATACATCACTCGGATGGAGTGGGTTATTCCAAGCCCCTCCAGATCCGGGCGAACCCCGTACAATCCGAGTTCAGCCACGAGCAGATCGCTCTGACCAACTTTTATGAAGCGGCGTAGTGCCGCGATGTGAATCGCAACGCCACGATCATCGTAGCCGATAGCCCGAATCTCAGGCCGTGCGCCGGCCCAGCTTCGATGACCTTCAAAGGGCTTTGCATTGAATTCCCCGGTCGGACCATAGGTCTTCCGGAAGAAGTCGGATAATTCGATATGGTCAGCAAGTTCAAGGTCATTCTCCCAGCACAACCTCCAACGGACTGGAGGGCGCGCCGAAACACCTCGTGTGGATTCGGGCGCGATAATGTTCATAGGGCGTCATTCCTGTTCGTTATCTGGCTCCTGACGCAGGCCAGCAGTTCGCTACCTTCGAAAGGCTTGCTCGAGAACTCGAGTCCAGGGCCTCGCCTCACATCATGTTCGGAGTGGCCTGTGAGCCGAACGGTGGGGATCGCGCCTCCGGATGCAACCAGATGATCGAAGAGCGCGAGGCCACTCATCGGGCTCAACTGCATGTCCGCGATCAAGCGCGGCGTGATCGAACGGCGGCCTGATTTCAAGAACCCCTCTGCGCTCTCGAATGGTTCAGGCACGTAACCTGCGGAAAACACCATATCCGTCAGAGCTTCACGCACTGACTGATCTGCATTCACAATCGCGACCACGTCGAGCGTGCGCGCAACTTTCATCAGATTCGCCAAGGACGCCTTCGCTTGCATGTTCCGCACGATTTCACCGTCGCAAGGACGCAATCCAATTGGATGCGACCAAGGCACATTTGGCACCCGCAACCGGAGGGGTGCGACCGGACGGCAATCTACGGCCAGGTTGAGGGTTCGCTCAATTCTACGGCGGTACACGGTGGATATAGAATGGGTTGGCGAAGCCATACGATGGTTTGCTCGTCGTATACGCCCACTCAACTTTGCGGATTCCGATCGTGCTAGCTCACGGCGATATGGCTTGCGCAACACGCGCGAAACTGCGACCCCACGATCGAGACGTCTTGATTGATACCTAGCGCGGGGCTGAGACGCGCAACGATTTCTAACCATTCTGATGGATCTGACATCTCGCTAAACTATCGTTTGCTATCCTCATTCGGTACAAATGGTAAAATCGATTATATCGATAGAACACATTCACAGCGTGGATCGCTCAGGATTATGCGTTTCAAGGGCCTTGATCTGAATCTCCTTGTCGCGTTCGACGCCCTGGTGACGCAAGGCAATCTCACTACGGCGGCAAGAAGCATCAACCTCAGTCAACCTGCCATGAGTGCCGCCGTCGCGCGGCTTCGCACTTACTTTCGCGATGAGCTATTCACCATGAAAGGACGGAAGCTTGTCCCAACGCCGCGGGCTGAAGCGCTCGCAGCCCCGGTTCGCGAGGCTCTCGCTCACATTCAGCTCTCCATTATTTCTCCAGACGGCTTCGATCCGTCTCAATCGAATCGGCGATTCAGGATCATCCTGTCCGACTTCATGACTGTCGTGTTTCTTCGAGGGGTCGTGGACCGCGTCGCGCGGGAAGCACCAACAATCAGCTTCGAGTTGCTGCCGCCCGCAGAGGAACCTGATGAGCTTCTCCGGCGCGGTGAAGTCGATTTTCTCATGTATCCGCAGATGTTCATGTCGAGCGCGCATCCGAAGGCGGCTCTGTTCGAGGACACTTTCGTCTGCGTGGGCTGCCCCATGAACAAGCAGCTCACTTCGCGTCTCACGTTCGAGAAATACATCTCGATCGGGCACGTGGAAGCCCAGTTCGGGCGCTCCCTGAGGCCCTCCTTCCACGAATGGCTCTTGCTCGAGCATGGTTTCAAGATACGCACCGAGGTCGCGGTGCAGGGTTTTGGCATGATTCCGCCTATGTTATTGGGCACCAACCGTATAGCGAGCATGCCCTCAAGATTGGTCAGCCATTTCGCACAGACGATGCCGCTGCGGGTTGTCGAACCTCCCCTGCGACTTCTCACATTCACAGAGGCCGTCCAATGGCCCGCCATTCATAATACTGATCCTGCAAGCATGTGGTTGCGCAACATATTCTTGCAGCAGGCATCCACGATGGTCTCTCCGTCCGAGATCAGCCAATGTCACGGCCCGTCCTAGGACTGTTCGGGCCGGTTGCGGCCAGCTCTCGCTGACCGGACCTACGCCAGGCTCGAAGCCCCGGTCCTCTGAGGGACGTTTGGCATAGTGCACAAAAGCGCGCTTAAGCGTAGTTTGGTCGGGTCGCAGCCGATTGACTCGCGGTGCCGTGACGATCCTGCGCATCACACAGCTCGCTTGGCGGCTAAGGACTTTCCGCTGATTCGGACGGGACCGCATCACAGGTGCATGCGCCAGCTTCAGAGTACGCAAAAATTATGTGGCCTGTACGGCGAACAATGTTCGGCCTCAGCACCAAACTCGCTTGAATCGCACGCCGCGTCAGGTTCAAGGCCAGCACCTGCGATCGAAGTTGCAGGCTTCACCTGGTAGCGAACCCGCATCGCTGTTTGCCTGAACTGGTGGATCTCATTGCCTTCAACAGCGATGGAGTTAGTCCCGAAGCGCGCCACTAGATACAAATGGCTGATGACCGGTGTGTTTCGGCATGGAATAAGGACCCCGTTTTCGGGGTGATCGGCATCCAATCGGGACCCCGGGATAAGGGTCCACAATGGCTTCCATCGAGTCATGGAAGCCGAGGTTGGGATGCTGGTGGTGGAGACGATTGGTAAGATCCGTCGCGCCTACTTTGTTGATGGTCGTCCGATCAAAGCGATCTGCCGAGAACTTGGCGTATCGCGGAAGGTGGTTCGCAAGGTCATTCGTTCTCAAGCGACGGAGTTCCGGTATGAGCGCGAGACGCAGCCGCTCCCGAAGATGGGTCCCTGGAGTGCCGAGCTTGACCGGTTGCTGGCAGGGAATGAGAGCAAGGCGGCGCGGGAACGGCTGACGCTGATCCGGCTGTTCGAAGAGCTTCGCGGCCTGGGTTATGCCGGCGGCTATGATGCGGTTCGTCGATACGCACGACGGTGGAGCAAGGAACGCGGCAGCTCGACAGCGTCGGCCTATGTGCCGCTAAGCTTTGCACCAGGCGAAGCCTACCAGTTCGACTGGAGCCACGAGGCCGTCCTGCTGAGCGGCACCACGGTGATGGTGAAGGCTGCCCATGTCCGGCTCTGTCACAGCCGCATGCTGTTCGTGCGGGCCTATCCGCGGGAGACGCAGGAGATGGTGTTCGACGCCCACGACCGGGCGTTCGCCCTATTCAAAGGCACCTGCAGCCGCGGCATCTACGACAATATGAAGACCGCCGTAGAGACGATCTTCGTCGGTAAAGGCCGTCTCTACAATCGCCGCTTCCTGCAGATGTGCAGCCACTATCTGGTCGATCCGGTCGCCTGTACGCCAGCGTCGGGCTGGGAGAAGGGGCAGGTCGAGAACCAGGTCGGGCTGGTCCGGGAACGCTTCTTCACGCCGCGGCTGCGGTTCAAAAACCTCGACGAGTTAAACGCCTGGCTGCTCGACAAATGCATCGCCTACGCCAAGGCTCATCGTCATCCGGAGCTGGCCGATCAGACGATCTGGGACGTGTTCGAAGCCGAACGCCCCAAACTCGTTCCCTATGCCGGCCGCTTCGACGGCTTCCATGCAGTGACGGCATCGGTCTCGAAGACCTGCCTGGTGCGCTTCGACAACAACAAGTACTCGGTCGCAGCCAGCGCAGTCGG
>NZ_JBVVPP010000019.1:0-14247 GCF_055811315.1 Bradyrhizobium sp. MI1.4
CAAAGCGAAAAGAGTCACACGCGGAGACAAACCCCTCACCCGTCTCGCCGCTGCGCGGCGAGCCACCCTCTCCCACAGAGGGAGAGGGCGAAGAAACCTACAGCGTCTCTTGCTGATGCCCGCAATTCTTGCAGGCGAACTTGATGCGGGTCTGGCCCTTTGGCGCCTGCACACGGTTCGGGGCGCCGCATTTACCACAGACGGCCTCGATGCGAGTATCGCCCTGCTTGACGACGACGGTTTTCTTTTCCATCGATTCGCGGATCAGGCGCTCGGCCTCCTCACGCAGTGATTGTTTCGACAAAGCTCGTCTCCGCCATAAATGCGGGCGAGGCTTATCCCACCTGCGGCGAAATCACAATCCGAAACGGCTGCTCAGACCTCGACAATCACGTAGCTGTCCTCGACATGCACCGGAAAGGTCTCGGCAACATACGGGCCTTTCTGGAGTTCCTCGCCTCGCTCCACCGCGACCGGATATGACCTAATCTTGACGCGCTTCGGGTCGAACCAGGATTGGCCGTTGCGCATGTCGAACTCCCAGCCATGCCAGGGACAGCGCAGCATCTCGCCGACGCGCGAGCGCTGATAGATGCCGGGCTCGGGCGAGGTCAGTCGCGCGACACAGGCCGCTTTCTCCAGCGGCGCGCCTTCGTGCGGGCAGCGGTTCAGCAAAGCGAAGAACTCGCCATTGACGTGGAACACGACAATGTCGCGGCCGGCGACATCGACGACCTTGTTGCCACCGGGTGGGATCTCCGAGGTGGACGCGACGATGTGACGGGCCATCCGTGCAGACCTTCTCAGAACTTGTAGACCGCGCGGGCATTGGTGCTGAAGATCTTCCTTCGCTCGGCCTCCGTCAGTGGCGTCTTGAACGCAAAGCGCGGATCGTCGAAATCCCAGTGCGGATAGTCCGACGAGAACAGGAGACGGTCGATGCCGACCCATTCGATCAACGAGCGCAGGTGCCGGGCTTCGTCAGGTTCGTCGATCGGTTGCGTCGTGAACCAGAAATGCTCGCGGACATATTCCGACGGCTTGCGCTTGAGATGCGGCACCTCGCTGCGAAACCGCTCAAAATGCTGGTCCATTCGCCACACCGCGGACGGGATCCAGCCGAAGCCGCCCTCGATAAAGACAAACTTCAATTTCGGAAAACGCTCCGGCACACCCTCGATCACGAGGCTGGCAAGCTGCGCCGCAATGGTGTGCGCGTTGGACTGGTGCTCCTCGACATAATAGGACGGCCAGCCGCCACCGGTCGGCGCATGCCCGCCATAGCCGCCGACATGGATGCCGAGCGGCAGGTCCAGTTCTTGGGCACGCTCGTAGATCGGCCAGTAGCGGCGGCGGCCCAACGGCTCGTTGGCGCGCGGCGAGACGTTGATCTGGACGTATTCGCCGATTTTCGCGCAGCGTTCGATCTCGGCAATGGCGAGATCGACGCCGTCCTGCCCGACCAGGATCGAAGCCTTCAGGCGCGGGTCGCGATGCGACCAGAACGCCAGTTGCCAGTCGTTGATGGCACGCTGGATCGCGGCGCCGAATTCGAGGTTCTGCTGCGAGAAGATGAAGAGATCGAGCACCTGCAAAATCCCGAACTCGACATCGAGCGGATCGAGATGCTGCTTCTGCATGAAGGCGAGATCCGAACCGGGCGGCCCGCCGGTCGGCGGCCAGGCATCGCGCCGCGCGATCAGCGGCGAAGAGCGCGGATAGGGCGTGGTGAACAGATAGGGCGTGCGCAAATGGCTGCCATATTCCTTCAGATGCTGCTGCCAGCGCTTTGGCAGAAACTCGTTGAGATCGTCGAACGAATGCAGGCTCGGATGAACGTCGCAATCGACGATGCGCAGCCGCGAAGCGGCAGGCTTTTCGTCTTCTCGTAGTGGGCGGTCGATGACGTCACTCATGCGAAACTCCGGTCTAGTTGGCGAGCGACAGCCGCGGAAACGTCTCCAGCGGGTTGTCGACGCACATCTTCGAGATGATGCTGTTCGGCAGGTCCGGCGGGATCGGATCGTCGCCGTCGAACTGCCAGTGCGGATAGTCGGACGCGAACAGGAACATCTTGTCCGAGCCGATCTGGTCGATGATCTCCTCGACGCTTTTGGCGTCGCCCGGCGCGTCGAACGGCTGCATTGTGACACGAAAACTGTCGCGGATGATCGCTGCCGGCTCGCGCTCGACCCAGGGCACCTCGACGCGCACGCCGCGCCAGGTCTTGTTGGCGCGCCACATGAAAGCCGGGAGCCAGCTCACGCCGGATTCCATCAGCACGACCTTGAGGTCCGGAAACTTGCCGAACACGCCCTCATAGATCAGGCTCAGGATCTGCGCCTGAAATGCCTGCGCCTCGACGAAGTAATATTCGTAGCGGTGCGACGGCCATCCGGCCGAGCTCGGCGCCTGCCGATATTGCGTGCCGGCGTGGATCGCGAGCGGCAGCTTGTACTTTTCCGCGAGCCGATAGACCGGCCAGAAATGCCGGCGTCCCAGCAGCGTCTCGCCCTGCGCCAGCACGAGGATCGAGACGAAGCGGTGATCGCCGGCGCGGCGCTCGATCTCCTCGACCGCCAGATCCGGATCCTGCATCGGCACCACGATCGAGGCACGCAAGCGCGCATCGCGCGACAGCCACTCAGTCGCGATCCAGTCGTTGATCGCCCTGCAGAAGTCGGCCGCCATGTAGGGATCGAACACGGCCTGAGCGCCGTAGAGCACGTTGAGAATCGCGTGGCTGGCACCCAACTGCTCGAATGCGCCCTTCTGTACCATCGCAAGATCGGAACCAGGCTTTGCGCCGTTCGCCGGACGCCAGTCGGCGCGGCCCGCCAGCGGCATGCTGGGCGGATAGGAGGTGAGATCGAGCCCGTCGATGGCGCGGCTCACGACCTGCTCTTTCCAGTGATCGCTGAGATAGGGCAGCAGCGTCGTGCGCGTGCCACCAACCGCCGGGTGGATGTCGCAGTCGATCCGCGTCACCGCCATGAAGTTCCTCGCCGAGATCTTGTAAGCACATCTTTTTGGCGGCATTCTTTGTGTGCCGCTCGTGCAGAGTGCTCCGGCCGCTGCCGGTGCGCAAGAGCGCACGCCCGCGCGATCCGTCATGGCTCGGTTGCATTTCGCAGGCGCAATACGAAGTTTGGCGGAATGCGGGTCGGCGCCGAGGCAGCGGAGCGAATTACTCCGCTGCTTCCTCGCGTATTGTCATGCCTCTCAAGCCGCCTTGGAGACTTCCATCAGTAAACGTTCCGCCCTGGCATCCTCGATGCGGTTCACCATCCGGCTACTTTCATGGTTGTCCCGGACCGTCTTGGTCAGGGTGATGCAAGTCTGGATCAACATGACGATGCCCATGGTGAGATAACCCTTCATCCAGAGGTCGATCGGCAGGAAGAAGATGCCGATGGCGATGAGGAAGGCGGAGGCTGCGAAGGACACGTAAGTGAAAGTCACCCAGGCGCCGCTGTGGGGCTGGCCATTCTGGTTCATGATGGTCTCCTGTTGGTTCGAATGATGATGGGTTTGGGATCAGACCGTCGGCGTGCGCTTGGACTTCAACCGTGCCAGCACGTCGTCCGCGGTCGTCTTGAGCCTGGGGCCAAAACCCTGCTCGGCGAGTTTTTCGGCGGTGGCGAGCGGACCGGTGGCCGCATCGAGCTCGACCAGCGCGTCGTCGGCGGCCTGGGCTTCCATCTGCCGCTCACGAAGACGCCTCAAAGTGCTCTCCGCCTCCGGCAGCGTGGATTCGTAGGGGCGTGCCGCCTCGATGCCGCTGCGGCGAAGCGAGCGCACCGCTTCCGAGGCACGGGCGACGCGGCGGCCGCGGTCGAGCTCGGTGATGCGGGCCTGCGCGCTTGCGACGTGCCGCTTCAGCCGCGCGATTTCGGTTGCGAACAGTGCGCGGGCCGTCAGCGCCGCATCGCGATCGGCCTCCAGGCCCGCGATGGCTTCGGCAGCATCGTTGGCGAGATCCTCGCGGTCCCCGTCGAGCGCCGCGACCGCGCGCATCTCGAGATCAGCGATGCGGGCGACGGTCGCCTCGAGCTTGCGAGCTTCCTGCTGGTCCTGCGCAATCGCCAGCGCAAGGGTCCGTTTGCCGCGCTCGACGGCCGCGGCCGCGTCGCGCATCTGTTGATCGAGGATCAGAAGGGCCGTCCGGTCTTCCAGCTCCTCGCTGGCGGCGGCCACGCTGCCGCGGAAAAGTGTCACTACGGTCTTGAACATCTGAAGCTCCCTGTTATGAGCGTTGCTCACGGATGGTTTGTAGCAAGAAACTTGAACATCGTTCAAGGAATATTTGAGCGACGCTCAAGAATTTGGTTTGCGGATGACTAAGCCATTGGAACGCCGAGAGAAACTTCGATCCGATTTGATCCTGGCGGCGGAACGAATGATCGCCGACAGGGGATTGGCGGGTTTAAAGACCCGCGATCTCGCCCGCGAGATCGGCTGCGCCAACGGCGCGGTCTACAATCTCGTCGCCGATGTCGATGAACTGATCCTACGCGTGGGCTCGCGCACTTTGCTTCGGCTCGACCGGGCCCTGAGCGCGGCGGAAAGCGCGCGCGAGCCGTCGCCGCAGGAGACCCTGGTCCGCATTGCTCTCGCCTATTGCGATTTCGCCGCGGAGAATCTCGAACTGTGGCGCGCTCTGTTCGAGCACCGCATGGCAGCCGACAAGCCCCTCCCCGACTGGTCCATCGACGACCAGCTGCAGCTGTTTCGCCACGTCTACCAGCCGCTGGCCGCGCTATTTCCAAAACGCAGTCGGGAGGAGCTCGGCATCACCGCGCGCAGCCTGTTCTCGGCGGTGCATGGCATGGTGGCGCTGGGACTGGAGCAGAAACTGGTCGCGGTGCCGCTGCCGGCGCTCCGGAAGGAAATCGCGGGCCTGGTGCGCGCGATGATTGACGGGCTGATCGCGCGGGCGGCGTAGGGGCCGAGAGAGCACGGCTCAACTGTCGGCGTGCCTGACTAAAATTTCACCTGTCGCGTCGTGTGCCGCGCGCTTAGCTTCGCGAGGTCCACTTTCCTCTCCGGAGCATCCAATGCCCCTCCTCATCCGCGGCGGCACCGTCGTCAATCATGATCATTCGCGCCGCGCGGACGTGCTGATCGACGGCGAGACCATCGTCGCGGTCGGGCAATCGCTCGATGCGCCCACCGGCAGCGAGGTCATCGATGCCGGCGGCGCCTACGTCATCCCGGGCGGCATCGATCCGCACACCCATCTCGAAATGCCGTTCATGGGCACGGTCACCGCGGACGATTTCGAATCGGGAACCAAGGCGGCGCTGGCCGGCGGCACCACCATGGTGGTGGATTTCTGTCTGCCCGATCCCGGCCAGTCGATGCTCGCGGCCTATCAGGAGTGGCGGCACAAATCCGAGAAGGCCGCTTCCGACTACGGCTTCCACATGGCGGTAACGTCGTGGTCGAAGCAGATCCATGACGAGATGGAGACCGTGGTCAAAACCTACGGCATCAACACCTTCAAGCACTTCATGGCCTACAAAGGCGCGCTGATGGTGAACGACGACGAGCTCTACAACTCGTTCGCCCGCTGCGCCCATCTCGGCGCCATGCCGGTCGTGCATGCGGAGAACGGCGACGTCGTCGCCCTGATGCAGGAGGCGCTGATCGCGCGCGGCATCACCGGGCCCGAGGGACACGCTTATTCACGGCCGCCGGAGGTGGAGGGTGAAGCCACCAACCGCGCCATCATGATCGCCGACATGACGGGGACGCCGGTCTACATCGTGCACACGAGCTGCCGCGAAGCGCATGAGGCGATCGCGCGCGCACGTGCGGCGGGCAAGCGCGTCTATGGCGAGCCGTTGATCCAGCACTTGTTGCTGGACGCCGGTGAATATCAGAACAAGGACTGGGATCATGCCGCGCAGCGCGTGATGTCGCCGCCGTTCCGCGACAGGTCGCATCAGGATAGTCTTTGGGCCGGTCTGCAAGCCGGCTCGCTGCAGGTGGTCGCGACCGACCACTGCGCCTTCACCACCGAGCAGAAGCGGTTCGGGCTCGGCGATTTCAGAAAGATCCCGAACGGCACCGGCGGCCTCGAAGATCGCCTCGCCCTGCTGTGGACCGCGGGCGTCGCCACGGGACGGTTGACGAAGGAAGAATTCGTCGCAGTCACCTCGGCGAATATCGCCCGCATCCTCAACATCTATCCGCGCAAGGGCGCGGTCGCCGTCGGCTCGGATGCAGATATCGTGGTTTGGGATCCCAAGGCGAGCAAGACCATCAGCGCGAAGCGGCAGATGAGCCGGATCGATTACAACGTGTTCGAGGGGTTTTCCTGCACCGGCGGACCGGCGGCGACGCTGTCGCGCGGCCGAATCGTCTGGAAAGACGGCGATCTGCGCGCCGAGGCCGGCGACGGCCGTTATGTCGAGCGCCCGGCGTTCTCGCCCGTGCATGTCGCCAATTCGACGTGGAAGGAGCTGACCGCCCCACGCGCCGTGCCCCGCGGAGCGGTGACGCCGTAGAATTGATGGCCGCGCAGCATGCGACGCCGTGAAGCGCGGCCGATGGCATGCGCCTTGCCTCTTTATGGTGCGAATCTCTCAAGAGTGAGGCACCCATGAGCGCATCATCATTCGACCTAAACCGCCGCAGCGTGCTCGGCGGCCTCGGCCTTGCCGGAATGACCGCCCTCGCTCCGCGCTTTGCCTCGGCGCAAGGGCGCGCAGAGACGCTGCTGGTGGTGCAGGAGCTCGGGCCAAACTCGCTCGACATGCAGGGCGTCGGCTCCAACCAGACCGTGAACGGGCTGTCCTGGAATTGCTACGATCGCCTGCTGAGCTATGCCTCCAAGACGCTCTCCGACGGTACGCTGTCTTATGACCGCGAGAAGCTCGCACCTGAACTCGCCGAGAGCTGGGAGGTTGCGGCCGACGGCATGTCCTGCATTTTCAAGCTGCGAAGGGACGCGAAATTCCACGACGATACGCCGGTCACGGCGAAAGACGTCAAATGGTCGTTCGATCGCGCGGTGAAGGTCGGCGGTTTTCCGACCTTCCAGATGTCGGCGGGATCGCTGGAAAAGTCCGAGCAGTTCATCGTGGTCGACGACCACACTTTCCGCATCGACTATGTGCGCAAGGACAAGATGCTGCTGTTCAACGTCGCGGTGGTCGTGCCTTTCATCATCAACTCGGAGCTCGCAAAAAAGAACGCGACGGCGGAAGACCCGTGGGCGCTGGCGTGGCTCAGGAACAACGAGGCCGGCGGCGGCGCTTACACGATCGAAAGCTGGAAGCCGGGCAGCGAGACCGTGCTGGCGCGCTTCGACGATTGGAAGAGCGGACCTCTCCCGAAGCTCAAGCGGGTGATCGCGCGCGACGTCCCTTCCGCCGGCACTCGCCGCGCCATGCTGGAACGGGGCGATGCGGATATCTCCAGCGGCTTCGCGCCGCGTGACTTCGAGCAGATCATTCGGGAGGGCAAGGTCAAGGTCTCCGGCGTGCCGATCCCGAACGCGCTCTGGTCGGTGGCGCTCAACACGGCAAAGCCGCCGTTCGACAATGTGAAGCTGCGCCAAGCCGTCGCCTGGGCGATGCCCTATGAGCAGATCCAGAACAGCGCGTTCTTCGGACGCGCCGTTCCCATGTATGGCGGAGCAGCAGACGTCTCAAAGCCGGTCTGGCCGCAGGCGTTTCCTTACGCCACCGATCTCGACAAGGCCAAGGCCCTGATGAAGGAGGCTGGCTTCGAGTCAGGGCTGGAGACGACGCTGTCACTCGATACCGGCACGGCCACGGTCGGCGAGCCGACCGCGATCCTGATCCAAGAGAGCCTCGCCAAGATCGGAATCAAGGCGGCGATCGACAAGATTCCCGGCGCGAACTGGCGCACTACGCTGAACAAGAAGGAGCTGCCGCTCGCGCTGAATCGTTTCAGCGGCTGGCTCGATTATCCCGAATACTACTTCTACTGGAATTTCCACGGCAACAACTCGATCTTCAACATCTCCTCGTACCAGAACAAGGAAATGGACGCGCTGATCGACAAGGCGCGGTACACCACGGATGCTGCCGAGTACGAAAAGGCCGTGAAGGATTTCATCGCGCTCTGCATGCGCGATGTTCCCATCGTCCCGGTGAATCAGCCGATCCACGATGTCGCGATGCAGAGGGCCATCACCGGCTACGAATTCTGGTTTCATCGCGAGCCTGACTACCGGCAGTTCGCGAAGGGTTAGGCTCGGAGAGGCGTGAGCAAACCCGCGCCTGCGGGATGGGGCTGGCGATCGCGCGCGCGGTGATGGCGAGCCATGGCGGCTCGATCAGGCTCACGCCGACCGATCAGGGCGCGGCGTTCGAGCTGCAGTTTCCAATGGGCTAGATCGCGAACACCCAGGCGGCGACGATGGTGCCGATGGTGACCAGACCGGCGATGGTCCAGCCGGCTGCGTATTCCAGCTCAGGATGACCGGTCGCCCGCATGATCTCTGCCGGATCGGCGGTATGCTTCTCTGCCATGACGGCCTCGCATGTTACTTTCCGCGTCATATGTAAGTCGCATCAGCCACCATTAGGTTCCATCACGGAAATGCGAGGAATGACGCAGCTTGGCTTGTTCGCCGATCCGCACGCAGGGCCCGCCGGCCTTCGCTATGCCGATGACTTCGTCGAGACCGCCGTCGAGCAGGCGCTCATCGGCCGCATCGCAGCATTGCCGCTCCAGCGCTTCCAGTTCGGCGCCTTCGAGGGCAACCGCCGGGTGGCGTCCTTCGGCTATCGCTATGACTATTCGCTGCAGCGGCTGGCCGAGGTCGAGCCGATCCCGGACTGGGTCCTGCCCGTCGCGCGGCAGGTCGAGGCATGGGCTGGGCTTGCCGACGGCAGCGTGCGGCAGGTGCTCTGCACCGAATACGAGGCCGGCGTCGGCATCGGCTGGCATCGCGACAAGCCGCATTTCGACAAAATCCTCGGCATGTCGCTGGGCTCGTCCTGCAAATTCCGTTTCCGCCGCCGTAGCGGCGACAAATGGGAGCGCCACACGCTCGAAGCCCGGCCGCGCTCGCTTTACATGATGGACGGCGAGGCGCGGTCGCAATGGGAGCACAGCATCCCGCCGGTCGAGGCGCGCCGCTATTCCATCACCTTCCGGACGATGAAGCAGGCCTGACAGGTCGGCCAAACAAAAAAACGCGAAAACAACCCCATGCACAGTAGAACGGCCGTCTTGGCGCGGGGCTCGGCCCCGCGGCGTAACCGTTTGACACCTCGGAGCAAAACAGCCGTAGCGCGCGAAGGCGCGAGGCGAGGCGAACTTGCCTTCCAATTCGGATTTACATGCTAATCTGGTTCCGCGCGCTTCCCGGAGGGAAGCCGCGATTGCAGGTCCAGGGAGGGAAGATGAAAGCCGGTCGATTGATCTTCGCCTGCACCCTCGTCCTCGCAGCCGCCTCCGGCGTCGCGGGAGCCTCCGACGCGACGCCCGCAAAAGTCTCGGGCGCGACGGCGCTGGCGCTCGCGGGGGTGATCGCGCCGCTGTCGTCGGTCCTGTCTGGCGCCGAGAAGAAGGCAATGGCGATGCTGTTCGCCGCCAACAGCGACATTCCCTACACGAAGCCGATCATGGTGACCGCCGATCGAATCGTCTGTCGCGCCGGCAATGTCGACATCACCGTCCGGAACTGCGAGGTCACCTTCGGCAAGAAGACCCGGACGGTGAATGGCTCCACGGCCAACGAGATCTTCGCCACCGAAGCTCTGGCCGGCATTCCGGCCGACGGTGCCGCGGGATCGAATTTCGAGAGCCTGACCAAGCTGAGCTGCACGATCGACCCCAATGCCATCCGCCGGAAGGACGGCAGCGGGGCGGATTGCACGTTCCAGCCGGGGAATTGAACCACGCGTGGAGGACGAGCCGAGAGAACCATGGGTGCCGCGAAATCGCCTCATGACCAACTAACTAATAAGGCGAATTGAAAAGACGGGCCAAACGCGCGAGCCCATATCGGGCACGCAGGGCCACCACCGACATGAAGAATTTTCTCGCATTTTTTCTGATTCTGGGCCTGACGGCAGCCTCCGCGCACGGCCCCTTGCCGCCGCGGCCGGCTGCGCCGTCCGATCTTGTCCAGGTCGGCCTCACAGATAGCGACACCACCGCAGGCGGCACCGCGCGGCTATGCGAGCAGGTCACCTTCTCGCGCGGCCTGCGCTACGGCGAGAGCGAAGCCAATGTGCTCGATGTCGCCACCGCCACGACCAAGGCGGATACGCCGCGGCCGGTGCTGCTGTTCGTGACCGGCGACACTTTCACTGGCGACCGCGCCGCGCCGGAGCTGTCGCGCCAGATCCAGGACCAGGCCATGTGCTTTGCCGCGCGCAACGACATGATCGGCGTGCGCGTCAACTACCGGCTGGCGCCCTCGGCGACGTGGCCGGCGGGTGCGAGCGACGTGGCGGCGGCGCTGTCCTGGGTCCACGGCAATATCGACCTATTCAACGGCGATGCCCGCGAGATCGTTGCGGTCGGCTACGGCGCCGGCGCCTTCCACGTCGCCACCCTGCTGGCCCATCCCGAACTCCAGACCGACCGCGCCGATGTCGCGGCGGTCGTGCTGGTGTCCGGGATCTACCGCGCCGGCAAGGACGCCAGCGACAGCGAGAAGGCCTATCTCGGCAGCGACGCCAGCCAGTACAACAAGCGCTCGGTCTTCCCCGGCATCCTCAATGTCGACGTCCCGATCGTGCTGGCCTGGGCCGCGGATGATTCCGCCGGCATCACGGCGCAGGGCGAAACCCTGAAGAAGACGCTCTGCGGCGCCGGCCATTGCCCGCGTAGCGCGCTGCTGCGCAGCCGCGACGGCATCGCGAGCGCCTTCGGCCTCGACGGCTCCGGCGACAGCCTCGCCGAGCCGACGCTGCTGCTGGTGCATCAGCTCGAGGCGCGCGGTCTGCCGTAGCGGCGTGTTGCCGGCAGCGCGCTGATAACGTCCACCTTTAGCTGGGTTGCCCCTCTCGCGGCCGCGCGCTCTCAGACAATTGTCTCGCCGGCGTTAGCACGCTTCAAACTACGATTCGCGATCTGGTCGCCGCCCGGATCGCCGCGTGCTATCTAGGAGAGCTCTCTGAAGCATTTCTATCTGTGGGGGTTCGTTAGGGACCAAGCAAATCGGCGTTTCGACGCGCCGCCGCCACGATCGGAAAACCGATGCTTACTTTGCTTGCACGATGCGCGGTGATCTCTTTTGCGTTGATCTCGGCCTCCGCCGCCGAACCGGTCAAGCTCAAATTGGCCTTCCCCAGTTCCGACCGCTCGACGAGTTATCTCGCTGCGGTCAAGCCATTCGTCGACGCGGTCAACGCCGAGGCAAGAGGCCAGATCGAAATCGAGACCTATTTCAGCGGCGTGCTTGGAAAGGATCCGGCTGAGCAACCCCAGCTCGTGCTCGATGGTACGGCCGACATCGCCTACGTCGTGACGGGACTGACTCGCAACCGGTTCGCAGACAATGCAATCATCGAGATGCCCGGCCTGTTTACGAACATGCGGGAGTCCGTTGCGGTGTTCAACCGGCTTATGGCCGCCGGCGCGCTGCAAGGATACGACGACTACGTGGTGATCGGCGCCTATGTCACCGAGCCCGAGACGATCCACAGCAACATTCCGATCACGTCGCTGAATGATCTGAAGGACAAGAGAATTCGCGTCAACAATCCGGGCGAAGCCGCAGCGCTCGAAAAGCTCGGAGCGCGGCCCGTATTTCTGCCGGTCACCAAGATCTCCGAAGCCATCGGCAGCGGCAGCATCGATGGCGCCCTGGTACCACCATCTCCATTGGTCGATTACGGCATCAAACGCGTTGCGACCTATCATTACCTTCTTGGCATCAGCGGCGCACCGCTGATGGTTTTGATGAACCGGAAAATATTCAACCGGCTGCCGAAACCTGCACAGGCGACCATCCTCAAATACAGCGGTGCGTGGTCTGCCGGACGTTTCATGGATACCTACGAAGCCGTTGAAAACAGCATTATGGGGGAGCTGAAGTCCGATCCCAAACGCCAGGTGACCATACCCACGCCGTCGGACCTCGATGCGGCCAATGCCGTGTTCGCGGCCGTTGCCGACGATTGGGCTTCGAAAAGTGAGCGCAATGCCGAACTGCTAAAAACGGTTCGGGCCGAGCTCACGAAAATGCGATCGACCCGGTAGCACTGATGCCGTCACTCGCCAGTATCTGGCCTCAGCGAAACATCGTCACCATCGTCGCCGCGCTTGCCATTCTGTTGCTGGGCGCCGGGACGACCCTGAAGATCACGACCGATCATCTTCTCCGTCAAGATGCGACGTCGACCGCTCGTAGCTGGGCGAGGTTCCTGGCGGCCAGTGTCACCGATCTCGAGCAGATCGCCGGCGGCGAGCAGCCTTCCGCCGCGAGCATGGCGTTCTTCCTGTCGGCGCGAAATTCCGGCGAGGTCTTTCACTACGAAATATTCAACCGTAATGGCTACTCCCAGTTCGTTTCGACCCGCGAAAAGATCGCGCTCGTCGACTTGTCTGAATATAGCCCCGATGCGGCGCGATCAGCGGTTGACGGTCTCCCGATCGTCGACGTCAGGGAGGGAAATTCGCCCGACCGACCGGCATTCTTCGCCCGCGCCTATGTCCCGGTCCAGACCGACGGTCGCCTCACCGCTGTCGTTGCGGCCTACGTGGATGAAACCGAGCAACGCAAGAATGTCCACAATACGTTCCTGACCGCGGCCGTGTTCCTTTGCCTGCTGTCAGGTCTCGCCTTCTCCATTCCCGCAATTGCCTGGTATCGGGAAACAAAGGTGAAGCACGCTGACCGGCGCATCCGGTTTCTCGCCCATCATGACGCGTTGACCGGGCTGACCAATCGCCCGCAGCTGATCGAAAAACTGGAGAGCGCCATCGCTCGCCTGCCGATGCGGGGCGGCAGCCTTGCCGTACACTTCATCGACATCGACCGTTTCAAGGAGGTCAACGATTCGCTTGGTCACGACGGTGGCGATTTTCTGCTCAAGTCCATCGCCAAGCGTCTTCGCGCCGCGGCCAGGATCGACGACGTGGTGGCGCGGCTCGGCGGCGACGAATTCGTGGTCGTGCAGAGCGGGATCGCCGGCAAAGCTCAGGCCGAGTCGTTTGCGAGCCATCTCGCCGCCGCGGTAAATGCGACCGTGAAATTCAAGCAGCACGAGATCCTCACCACCGCTAGCATCGGCGTGGCGCTGGCGACGGGGGAAGACACCACCGCCGAGCGGTTGCTCAAGAGTGCCGACCTCGCGCTCTACGCGGCCAAGGCAGCCGGCCGCAACTGCATCCGGTTTTTCCTGCCTGAAATGGACACTGAGCTACAAGCGCGCATCGAGCTCGAGAGGGCGATTCGCGACGCGGTACTGAATGATCGCTTCGAATTGCATTACCAGCCGCTCTTCGAAATATCCCAGCGCCGCCTTGCCGGCTTCGAAGCGCTGATCCGGATGTCCGCGGCGGACGGAACCCTCATTCCGCCATTGACCTTCATTCCGGTCGCCGAGGACTTGCGGCTTATCGACAAGATCGGGGCGTGGGTGTTGCGGGAGGCATGCCGCACGGCCGCGACCTGGCCGGCGCACCTGACCGTTGCAGTGAACCTGTCACCCGTGCAGTTCGTGGCGGGCAACATCGGTGACATCGTCGCCGCCGCACTAAAAGACGCCGGACTCGCGGCGCACCGGCTCGAACTGGAGATCACCGAAAGCCTGCTGCTCGGCAACACCGAAACGATCATGGCTCAGCTCCGGACGCTCAAGACGATGGGCGTTGCCATCGTGATGGACGATTTCGGGGCTGGCTATTCGAGCCTCAGCTATCTGTGGCGCTTTCCGTTCGACAAGATCAAGATCGATCGAGCCTTCATGCAGAGCCTCGACGGCCCTCATTGTCAGGTCGGGACAGTAGTAAAAGCGATCATCGCGCTCGGACGGGAACTGCGCATGCGGGTGACGGTCGAAGGCGTCGAGACCGCCAACCAGGCAGCTTTCCTTGACGCGGCCAACGGTGATCAGGTCCAGGGCTTCTTCTTCGGCCGGCCGATCCCCGCCTCAGAGCTCGGCGCCAGCATTCTCGCGGAGTTTGAGAAAGCAATGCCGCGGGGGGGGGCCCCCCCCCACCAGCCACCCCGGCACAAAAACGCGGGAACGGTGGAACGCCCCCCGGCGCGATAGGGCCCAAAGGGGGCGTGGGGGGGACCCGAAA
>NZ_JBVVPP010000019.1:14257-106550 GCF_055811315.1 Bradyrhizobium sp. MI1.4
CCCCCCCCCCCCCCCCCCCCCCCCCCCCCCCCCCGCCCCCCCCCCCCCCCCCCCGCCCCCCCCCCCCCCCCCGCGTGTTTCTCCTGCCACGAAGCTGCACCTCGTCAACACATCGGCTGAACGGTAGCACGGACCCGTGCCTCTATCGGCCCAATGCGACTCTTGGCGATCCGCTATCGCAGACAATTCTCATGTTTCAGTTAGCCTTTGCAACACCAACATCGCATTTGGATTCGGCCGGCCGTATCTCGCGCGGAGGTTGCGAGTTGACTCTCAGGTGTATGATGCAAAACAAAACGCGTTTCGATTCGACATTCGAAGGCGGCGGCGGTCCAGATATCGCAAAACCTCTCGCGGTGGACGGAAACCATGACGCGCACGGTTTGCAACGCGCGTTGGATGCGCGTCTCAGTCCCGGCAATGCCGATGCCCCCGCAACCGGCGGCGATGCCGCCGCGGATGTAGCGCAATCCAAGCCGAGCCGGACGCTTCTCCGATTTGTGAAGGCCGCGGCGGGCATCGCCATCGTCGCAGTATTCGGCTGGCTGCCGCTCAGAGCGCTTTTCCAGACGTCAAGCGTCGAAGCCGTCGTCAATTCGAGGCTCGTGACGTTGAGGTCGCCGATTGACGGGAAGATTTCAGCCGGGGCCAGTCTGTCAGGCGATTTAGGCACCGTCGGTGAGGGCACTTTCATCCTCCGTGTCGTCAATCCGCGCGGCGACCGCGTGCGGCTCGATGACCTGCGCAGTCAGATGTCTCGCCTCGAAAACGAAAGGCCGAGCCTCGTTTCGAAGATAGCTTCAGCCCAGGCGGGGCAGAAGGATCTGGCGCGTCAGGCGGCCCTGTTCACAGCGGGGCGCATTCGTCAGCTCGAGGCGCGCATCGCAGAAATCCAAACATCAATCGAAGCGGCCGCAGCGCGTCGTGAAGAGGCGGCAGCCGCGGTGGAACGAGCATCATCGCTCATCAAATCGGGCAGCGTTTCGTCTGTCGAGCTTGGGCGCCTGACGCGGGATCAAACCATTGCTCAGCAGACCGAAATCGGCGCGCGACGCCGTCTGGATGCAACCCAGGTCGAGCTCACCGCCGCGCGCGAGGGCACTTTCCTCGGCGACAGCTACAACGATCGTCCGAGCTCGGTGCAGCGTGAGGAGGAAATGCGGCAGCGGGCTGAAGGCCTCACCGCGGACGTAGCGCACGCCGATGCGCAAATCTCGTGGCTCGTCGGCGAGATAGAATCAGAGCGATCTCGTTACATCGGCCGCTCCGAGGCGGACATCAAGTTCCCCGTCGCCGGCCGAATATGGGAGGTCATGACGGCACCTGGAGAGGACGTCCGGGCCGGACAACCGCTCATTCGTCTACTCGATTGTTCCGGCGCCGTAGTGACGGCGAACGTCACTGAGAGCGTGTATAACGGGCTGCAACTGGGATCTCTCGCACATTTCCGGCCGAGCGCCGGCGGCCCCGAATTGACTGGCACCGTCGTCAATCTCACCGGCTCCGCAGGGGTCGCAGCGAACCTCGCCATTAATCCCGATGCGCTGAGCAAGGAACCGTATCGTGCGACGATTTCGGTCCCCGACCTCAACGATGGCTCCAACGATTGTCCAGTCGGGCGAACCGGACGCGTCATCTTCTCGCCAGACACTGCGAGAAAGCCATGATCGCCGCGCTGACACCGGGCCTTATTGCGCTCGGGTTCTGCGTTGCCGTCCTTCCCTGGTTGCGGCACGAGAACTCCACGGCGCGCTCGCTGATGATCTCAATCGCATTGCTGCTCATGATCCGCTATTTTGGATGGCGCATGACAGCCACGGTGCCGCCCGTCGGCTGGACCGCCGACTTCGCCGTGGGATCCGTGTTCCTCTTCGTCGAGGCTGTATCGCTTGCGGCGGGTGCACTGACACTGGTGTTTCTCAGCCGCTCGACCAATCGAACGCCGCAAGTCGAAGTCAACAGGCGGTGGCTTGCCGGACGGCAAGCTCCGCTGATCGACGTATTCATTTGCACCTACAACGAGGAAACGTCGATTCTGGAGCGCACAATCATCGGCGCCACGGGAATGAACTATCCCAACTACCGCGTCTGGGTTCTGGACGACGGACGGCGTGACTGGCTCGAAAAGCTTGCCGGCCAACTCAGCTGCCGGTATCTGGCGCGCCCGGACAACAAGGACGCCAAGGCCGGCAACATCAATCACGCCCTGAGGCATGTGGCGGAGCTCGCCGATCCCCCAGATTTCATTTCGATTCTCGACGCCGATTTCGTGCCTATGCCCGAATTTCTCAGCCGCGCGACGTGCCTGTTCCGCGACCAGGGCGTAGGCGTGGTACAGACACCTCAGCATTTCATCAATGCGGATCCGATCCAAACCAATTTGGCCGCGACCAAGGTCTGGCCGGACGAGCAGCGCTTTTTCTTCGATATCCTGATGCCATCGAAGGACGCTTGGGGCGTGGCGTTTTGTTGCGGCACGTCGTCGGTCATCCGATTCTCGTCCCTCGTGAAGATCGGCGGCTTTCCGACCGATTCCGTGACGGAGGACTACTTGCTGACGCTGCGGCTGACGGAAATTGGATCACGCACGGTGTACCTGAACGAGCGTCTGACCTTGGGGCTGGCCCCGGAGGGACTCAAGGAGTACATCACTCAGCGCAGCCGATGGTGTCTTGGCTTCATGCAAATCTTTCGGGGGCGCAGTGGTCCCTTTTCCCGAAGATCGCAGCTGGACGTTGTCGACAGGCTTTCTCTCATCGAAGCATTCATGAGTTGGACCTCGACCTATGTCGTCAAGGTCTTCGGTCTCGTCGTTCCAAGCCTTTATCTTCTCTTCGGCATCAAAGCGGTCCAGGCCGATCTTTTCGAACTCCTCGGATATTTCCTGCCGTTTTATGTCTGGTATTCGCTCACCATGGCCTGGATTTCCCGCGGACGCTCCATGGCGGTGATGTCGGATGTCGCTCAATACATTGCACTGCCGGCGGTTCTCAAGGCCGTGGCGGCGGGACTGCTCCAGACGCAGGGACACACATTCAAGGTCACGGCGAAGGGCGGGGATCGCGACCAACGCTTCGTCGAATGGCCACTGCTCAGGGTATACGGCACCGCATTGGCGATTACGCTCGCGGGTATCGTCTATGCCTTCGTGCTTCATGTGCAAGGTGACATGATCGCCTATGGCGGTCTGGCGCTCGCCTGGAGTTTGTACAACGCCATCATTCTGTTGATCGTCTGCCTGGTGTCCATCGAGCAGCCGCGGCGACGGAAGGCCGAGCGGTTCGAGCGAGATGAGCCTGTCCTTTTCAATATCGGTTCCCGGCAGTGCATCTACCGTTTGGCAGACATGTCGATCACGGGCGCTCGCTTCGTGAGCGACAATCCACCACCTGTCGGGACCGCGGTTCGCTGCACCCTCCAGGAGAGAAACGTCGCGGCCCTGGTCGTGCGACGCACGGGGAATGGCTTTGCAATCCGGTTTGATGAAACCCTCAACACCCGCATCGCTCTCATTCGCGCTTTCTATTCCGGTGACTACGTCAGCGCATTCACCGGCATCCACGCCGCCCCGATCGGCAAAGCATTAATGATGCGGATTTTCGGGTGACTACCTCTGCTGATGAAGCGCAGCACCAAGCTCGCTGAACGTCACCGTCGTTGCCAAGCCGAGCGCTGCAACCGGTTCTTCTCGACCAATGCCTACGTCCAGGCCTTCGGCGCTCGTTCGTTCCAGGTAGCGCGCGCCCTATGTAGGCGCCCGCAATTCGCCCTGAAACCAAGCCAAGGTATCAGACGATCTCATTGGGTCGACCAGCACGACCGCGATCTGGTCGACGAAATCGCAAGCGGGACATTCGAAGGTCCAAATCTCAGAACCGGCGGAGCTTGGCGTGATGCGCGCCAGCGTCGTTGTTATCCGGCATGTAGGACAAGGTGGTCGCTGAATGGCCATGAGGCTCGCCTGAATCCGGCGGGAGCGCGATACTCTCAGTCACCGATGGGCGCCGATGCGGGCGGTGATGGACCATCATGGAACCGAGAGCTCTGCCGCCACCGGTCAATATTGACCACCATCCAAATTACGGCCCGCTATCCCAAACATGATCTTTCACAGATCGGTTCATTTTTCATCGGACGAGTGCGGAACAGCGAGCGCACCCGCGCTATATCGCCCGATTTCACGACCGCCGGGTCGAGATGGAGTCCAATGTCCGCGGGCTGCCCTAGCGGCGCGCCACACTCGGCGCGTCAGCACGCCTGCCGTTTCGTCCGGCCCTCCAGCTGCGCACCGCGCCACAGCTTTGACAAACGCTTGACCTAGATCAAGCAGCCTTGGTGCGGATTGAGCCGACCTCGATGAGGGGCCAACGTCAAGGTATCGGGCATGCGCGTCTCCGGCAGGATGCTGTTCGTGTTGATGGTTGCCCTGGCATCGCTCGGGGCGATGTCGCAGGAGCGCGCCGATCAACCCACCGCCGACAACGAAATCCGTATCGGCAATGTCATGCCGTATTCGGGACCGCTGTCCGAATTCGGCGCCATCGGCCAGGCGGAAGCGGCCTATTTCGACATGGTCAACGCGCGCGGCGGCATCAACGGCCGCAAGATCCGCTTCATCACGCGCGATGACAATTCCGATCCGACGACCGCGCTGGAGCTGACGCGCAATCTGGTCGAGACGGACGACGTGCATTTGATGTTCGGATCGTTCGGCACGCCCGGTAATCTCGCCACGCGCTGGTATCTGAACGCGAAGAAGATCCCACAACTGTTCGTCGCCTCCGGCGACGAGGAGCTGAGCCAGGCCAAGGCGTTTCCCTGGACCATGGGCTGGCAGCCGTCGTTCCGGTCGGAGGGGCGCATCTACGCCAACTATCTCCAGGCCTATTATCCCAGGAAGAAGATCGTGGTGCTCTGGCAGAACGACCAGTTCGGGCGTGCGCTTCTCAAGGGCATGGAGGAAGGTCTTGGCGATCTGAACCGTCTCGTCCTCGTCGACATCGCCTTCGACATTGCCGATGAGCATCTCGACGGACACGTCTCGATCCTCAAGCGCGCCGGCGCCGATATCTTCGTCTTTCTCGGTGTACCGTCGACGGCGTCCAAGGTGATCAAGCTGGCGGCGGCAATGAAATGGCGCCCGGTCTTCATCGTCAACGACGCCTCCGCCTCGATCGCCAATGCGATGGCGCCCGCAGGCCTGGAGAATTCCTCCGGCGTGATCTCGGCGGCCTTTCTGAAGGACCCGAGCGATCCCGCATGGAAGGACGATCCCGCCATGAAGGACTGGTTCACTTTCATGGACAAATACCATCACGACGAAAGCACCAACAGCAGCGCCGCGCTCTATGGCTACGCCGCGGCAGAGGCGCTGACGCAGGTGCTGAAGCAATGCGGCGACGACCTCTCGCGCGAGAACATCATGCGTCAGGCGGCTTCGCTGAGGAATTATCAGCCTTCGGTCGCCCTGCCCAACATCAGGATGAACACCTCGCCGAACAGCTACCTGCCGATCCGGCAGATGCGGCTGGTCCAGTTCGACGGCCGCTCCTGGCAACCCTTCGGCGACGTGATCGAAACCGCCTTCACGGAAGGCGCGGCGCGGTGAGTTGACTCGGGCCCACCTATTGCTGGGCTACCCCTCTCCCCCGCCCTCCCCCACAAGGGGGAGGGAGCCGAGCGGAGAACGGAGCAGCGTCGCACCATGATCGACTTTCCGCGAAGTTGGACAAAGTCGCCACGTTAAAGATGTGTTTCCCTCCCTCCTTGTGGGGGAGGGCTAGGGAGGGGGTGCCACACGGCACACTCTCTCAATGAGAGACGGCAACGCGCGTGCTCCTCACGCCGGGTTCAGAGAGGCCAGCGCATTCTCCAGCAGCGAGCGCACCCGCGCCGCGTCGCCGGATTTGACCACGGCGGGGTCGAGATACAGCTCCAGCCCCGGCGCTCGCTCGGTGATGATCCCGCTCCTTTCGGCGGCCGCGTCGTTCAGCGCGTCGACCGAATAGGGAATGATTTCGCGGCTGATGCCCTTCATCGTGATCGCGGGCAGCGCGTGGGCGCGGACGATGTCGCTGACCAGCGCGAAGGTCTCGTAGCTCAGCACGATGCCGCCGGGCTCGGCGATCGATTGCAGGCGCGCGGCGAGGTTCGCCTCCGCGCCGATGATGGTGTAGTCCATGCGATCGCTGCTGCCGAAATTGCCGACATTGCAATAGCCGGAATTGATGCCCATGCGGGCCTTGAACGGCAGCTCGATGCCGGAGGCGCGCCATTTCGCATTGAGCTCGGTGAGCCGGTGCTGCATGCGCCAGGCCATCTGGAGACAGGCCTGCGCGTCGGCGCGGTCGCCTTTGGTCTCGGGGTCGCCGAAGAAGATCAGCATGGCATCCCCGATGAACTTGTCGATGGTGCCGCCAAATTCGTGGGCGACCGCCGACATCTCGGTGAAATATTCGTTGAGGAGCTGGGTCAGCAACTCCGGCTGCAGCCGCTCCGCCGTCGCGGTGAAATTCTGGATGTCGGAGAAGAAGATGGTGAGCTTCTTGCGCTCGGTGTGGATGGTAACGTCCTTCTGGCCGGAGAAGATGCTCTTGTAGACCTGCGGCGGGATGTAGCGCGAGATTTTCATCGATAGCGAAGCCAGGAAGTCGTTGGTGGATTCGAGCTCCTTGTTCATGCCCTTGATGCGGCTCGCCTGGCGGCGCTGCAGCGAGAGGAACGACAGGCCGCTGCCGGCGGCGATCAGGAAATAGGCCAACAGGAACTTGAACGAGAAGATGTTGGCGGCGATCGGCTGGGCGATGATCACCTCCTGGATGCCTCTGACGTCACCGACCTTCCAGTCCTTCTTCGGGCTCTCGGGGTGACTGTTGTGGCAGCTGACGCAGGCCGGGCCCATCGTCACCGGAGCGATCAGCCGGACCTTGTCGTTGAACAGCGAGGTCTCGGTCTCGACGATCTTCTGCTCGGGATCGTTGCGAAGCGATTCGAGCGCGGCCTTCTCGAACTTGTCGAGCTGGTGCGGGGCGCGGTTCTGGAACGGGAAGTCCGAGACGAAACGGTAGGTGATGTTTTCCTGCTGCGCCCCGATCACCCGCCCTAGCTCCAGCGACAATGTCGCCGGGATCGGGATCGCGCCGGGGATGGATTCGTAGTTGTGAATCACCCTGGTCGTACCGTTCGGATTGGCGATGATGCGCCCGACCACGTTGGTCGCGTAGTAGCTGCGCACGCTCGTGATCACCGAATTCAGGTCGATCGCCTGCCGGCGCAGCGCGGTCTTGCTGAGTTCGGTCAGGTCCAGCCACACCGCGAGCGGCAGGGCGAGCAGCAGGAAGGCGATCGCGGCACCGGTCAGGATGCCGCTCTTGCGCTGTTCTTCGGAGATCTCTTGCTTCACTCTTTGGCTCCGTGATGAGCGTTCTTGTCTCGAACTCGGGGGATTTGCGGAACAGAGCCAATAAACGCGCTCCCGCGCAACCCCATTTTATGGTGGTCGCGCCAAGCGGCTTTTCGTTTCATGGCGAATGTTTAAGATCGGCATTAATCTGCATTCACTCCGCCAGGAGATCCACCAAATGACCGAGACCATCTGCATCAAGCGCTTCAATGCGCGCTCCGTCATCGTGCCGATGAACCTCCCGCTCCAGACCTCGACCGGGGCTGTCGCAAAGGCACCGCTGGTGCTGATCGACTGCGAGACCGACCAGGGCGTCCAGGGGCACGCCTATCTGTTCTCGATCACGCCATCGGCCTTGAAGCCGTTGACGGCGATGGTCGCGGAAATGTCGGAGCTGCTTGCGGGCGACGAGCTGCTACCGTTCGAGATCGAGCGCAAGCTGACCCAGCGCTTCACCCTGCTGGGGCTCGCCGGCCTGCAGCGGCTGGCACAATCCGGCATCGACATGGCGGCATGGGACGCACTGGCGCGCGCACGCGGCCTGCCGCTAGCGCGGCTGCTCGGCGGCGCGCCGAGACCGGTCAGGGCCTACAATTCGAAGGGGCTCGGCATCATGCCGGCGGGTGCCGCGGTGGAGGAAGCCCACAAGCTGCTGGCCGAGGGCTTTCAGGCCGCAAAGATCCGCGTCGGCCGTCCCGATGCACGGGAAGACCTGAAGGTGGTGCGCGCGGTGCGCAAGGCCGTCGGCGACGACGTGACCTTGATGTGCGACTATAACCAGGCGCTGACGGCCACCGAGGCGATCCGCCGTGGCGAGATGCTCGACGATGAGGGCCTGACCTGGATCGAGGAGCCGATCCGTCACGACGATTATGAGGGTAACGCCCGCATCGCGGATGCGCTGCGCACGCCGGTCCAGATCGGCGAGAATTTCGACAGCGCCTTCGCGATGCAGACCGCGCTCTCAGCGGAAGCCTGCGACTACGTGATGCCCGACGTGCAGCGCATCGGCGGCGTCACCGGCTGGCTGCGCGCCGCCGCGCTGGCGCATGCCGCCGGGATCGAGATGTCGACGCATCTGTTCTCGGAAGTCAGCGCGCATCTTTTGTGCGTGACGCCGACCGCGCATTGGCTCGAATATGTCGACTGGGCCGACGCAGTGCTTTCAACGCGGCTGATCATCAAGGACGGCTTTGCCCTGCCGAACGAGGAGCCCGGCAACGGGATCGCGTGGGACGAGGCTGCGGTGAAGAAGTATCTGGTCGAATAGACCGCGTGTCGTCGCGACGTATCGAAGTGCGAACGTCGAAGCTGACGATCAGCGAACGGCATGCCTTCCTACGACCGAACAGCGGCAATCATACTCAGCTCGACCGGTGCACCCCGCGGCAACTCGGCGACGCCGACAGATGTACGCGTGTGACGACCGCGATCGCCTAGGCGCTCGATCAACCGGTCGGAAGCGCCGTTCATGACTTGCGATTGCTGAGTGAATCCAGGGGCCGAGGCGATGTATCCAACGAGCTGCAAGACGTGGACGATCTTGTCCTCTCCACCTGTTGCGTGATTGATGGCCGAAATGCAGAGATCTGCGCAGAGGGCTGCCGCCCCCTGTGCGGCGGCGACATCGACACCTGCGCCGACCTTGCCTGAGTACAGCAGCTCTTCGCCGCGACGCGGCAACTGACCACTGACATACGCAATTCCACTATGGATGATGACGGGCAAGTAGTTGCCGCCTGGTTTGTTCACGCTGCTCATCTCGATAACCTGCCTTCATTTCTCGCTGGCGTGGGTGGGCGGACAATGGCAGGCGGGGAGTCGCGGATCAAGCTGCGCATTGCACCGAGGTGGTGCACGATAACGATCCCTCATGACCACATGGCGCCTTCATTCGCACATCCGCGTCGTCGCGATCGGCGGCGAGGATCGAGTTCGGCGAGAGCTGGCAGGCCGCGCTGGTGCGTAAGTTCCACGAGGAGCTCGGTATCGGAATCTCCATCGTGAAGGCGATGAGCTGAACACGTTGCTGCTTCCACATCGTCATTGCGAGCGCGGCCAAGCAATCCAGAATCCCTCCGCGGAAACAGTCTGGATTGCTTCGTTGCGCTCGCAATGACGGAGTGTGAGACAGCAGCGCTGCATGACTAGCTACGCTACCAAACCTCCGCGCCGGGAATCTTCCTGCGCACCGCGATGCGCTGGATCCAGATGCAGCGGCGGATGGATCTGTTGGAGCGGCCGACGGCCGAGATGCCCTCGCCGGCCTGAAGCAGCGGCGCCACGCTTTCGCGCAATGCGCGGCAGCGCTGCAGTTCGGCCTGCCAGTCGATGACCGCAGCAGCGGCGCGCGACGACATCAGCGCCAGCACCATCAGGGCAACATAGCTCGCCCGCATCACCCGCATTCCCTTCATTTTGATCCGCGCTCGTCGCGCCAGTAGCGGAAATCGCAATGGGACGCGCCTTGCATGATGGTTTGCGTGCGCGTGAGCCTGACGTCGGCGCCAAATCCATCAGCGGTCGCGAAGTCGGCGGTGCAGACCAGCAGGAAACCGAGCTCCGGCTCGCCCAGCGCCTTGTAGAACTCGGCATAGGCGCATCGCGTCACGTCGAACGCAAAGGCGTCCTGGGTCTGCTCGATGATGTCATAGGCGAGCGCGTCGTCTCGGGCATAGGTCTTGAACGCCGACGCGACGGCCTTGCCGAGATCGGCTTCGTTGTTCGTGCTGTTCTTTGCCTTCCAGAATTCCTCGCCGAAGCCGCGATAGAGGTCGCCAAGCGCCTTGCGCACCAATGCATTGGCGCGCGCCTCGCCGAGTTCGGCCTGCAACGCCTTAACCAGGGGCACCAGCACCTGCGCCTGGATCTTTGCCTGCTCGATGACGGACACGCTCATGGGCAACCTTCATCCGGGTTACTTCACACCACAAGACGATAACTCAACTCGCTGCTCGCGGCGAGGGTTTGCTTGCCTGGTCCCGTGGCATCCGGAAGTCTACGTTTCCGTGATGTCGGGGTCATCGCCGATCGTGCAATCCTGAAAACATCGACCTGGCCACAATGGTATGACGCTCACCATTCAAATTCCGCCGGCAAATGACCAGAGGTGACCATGATCCGACCCAAAATGCCTTCAGGCAATTTCACGCCACGAGTGTTTTCACGGCGCCCTCAAGTTGCGGCGTTTGCCGCAGCGCTGTTTCTCGCCGCAACGTTCTGGCCGGCCGGAGGCGCGCAGGCTGCCGCAAATGATGCCGAAGCAGGAACCATCTTCGAGAAATTCATCGCGGCGCAGAATGCGCATGATGCGGACGCCATGAAGGCCATGCTCCTGAATTCACCCGGAACGCTGTTGTTTGCCAGAAACATCGAGACGCGCGGTCGCGATGAGGTCGCCGAACGCTTCAAGACCTATTACGAGGGCACCTGGCACCTCGAACCCGACATGTCGAAATTCCGCGTCGCCGTGATCTCGAACGAGATCATGCAGATCCTCGTGCCGATCGTCTTTACGCGCGGCCTTCCGGGCAAGCCGCCACAACAAAATACGTTTCTGATCAGCCAGACCTACGTTCAGGATGCGGACGGCTGGCACGTCGCCTCAATCCTTCCGGTCGCGAATACGGAACTGAAATAGGGGATTTAGTGGCTGTGTGTCGGCGCAGGAGGCTGCCGCTCCAGTCCGTGTCCGCTCTTCGAGCTACGCCGGACACGCTTCGCCAAAATGAGATTGGTGGCTTCCGAGCCGAAGCTCGCGGCGGCAGCCCGCCTGCGCCCGTTGGGCTTCGGCGTGGCATCCTTCACTCGGCTATCGCGAGCGAAGGATGGTGGGCGCGACAGGGATCGAACCTGTGACCCCTACCATGTCAAGGTAGTGCTCTCCCGCTGAGCTACGCGCCCTAGATGTCTCTAGATCGGGTCGGGTCCCTATAACGGCTCACGGGAGCCGGTGCAAGGACGGAAGGGGGCCGATTTAGGCCGCCAGCATCTTGTTCACTTCGCTGACCAATTCGCGCAAATGCACGGGCTTGGACAGCACCTTGGCGTTCTTGGGGGCATCCGAATCGGAGTTCAGGGCGACCGCGGCGAAGCCCGTGATGAACATGATCTTGATGTCGGGGTCGAGTTCCGAGGCCCGGCGGGCGAGTTCGATGCCGTCCATCTCCGGCATCACGATGTCGGTGAGCAGCATCTCGAACGGCTCTTCCCGCAGCCGCTGATAGGCGGCCATGCCGTTATCGTGGGACGAGACCTGAAAACCGGCGTTTTCCAGCGCCTTGACCAGGAAACGGCGCATGTCGTTGTCGTCTTCGGCGAGCAGGATCTTTGGCATGGCGGAAATGTCGAATCCCCAGAGGATATCAGCGGAGGTCACTAAGCCCGACGGAGGGTAAATTTGGGGTGAAAATCTTTACCCTCCGCAGCTCGCGCTGCCGGACTCTTGTGAACCGGAATACGGCACGAAGCAATCGAGCCGTACCTGCCGGTCCCCACCCGCTGCCCGCAGGGTTAAGACATGTTCCAGCGCAGATCGCATCTTTTCGCTTGGCAGGATGGTTGCGATTCCGGACAATGACGACACATAAGGGCCGCCCGATCGGCCGAATCAATGCGCCAAGGGCGAAGCCTGATACCGAGAGGCGGAGCCTGATTACCAAGGGGCGAAGCCTGACACCAAGGGACGAAGCCTGAGAAGATGACCCGGTTTGACGGCGACAAGTCGCCAGCCTTCGAGATCGTTGAGCCCGCGCAATGGCGCGCGCCGGTTATCTTCAACTCGCCCCATTCCGGCTCGACCTATCCGGACGAATTCCTCAGCGCCTCCAGGATCGACCTGCCGACGCTGCGGCGTTCCGAAGATTCCTTCATGGACGAGTTGATCGGCCATCTCAGCGAGCGCGGCTTTCCGACCGTGCGGGTCAACTTTCCCCGCTCCTATGTCGACGTCAATCGCGAGCCCTACGAGCTCGATCCCCGGATGTTCACCGGGCGCCTGCCGAGCTTTGCCAACACCCGCTCAATGCGGGTCGCCGGCGGACTTGGCACCATTCCGCGCGTGGTCGGCGACGGCCAGGAGATCTATCGCGAGCGCATCCTGGTCGACGACGCACTGGGGCGGATCGAGACGCTGTACAAGCCCTATCATCGCGCGCTGCGCCGGCTGATCAACAAGGTGCACCAGATGTTCGGCACCGTCGTGCTGGTCGACTGCCATTCGATGCCCTCGGTCGGCGTCTCCCGCGACGAGCCGCGCCGGCCCGACATCGTCATCGGCGACCGCTACGGCACGAGCTGCACGCCGCTATTGCCCGACCGGGTCGAGGAGACCATGGCCGGCCTCGGCTATTCGATCGGCCGCAACAAGCCCTACGCCGGCGGCTTCATCACCGAGCATTACGGTAACCCGGCCAGTGGCCTGCATGCCGTGCAGCTCGAGCTCAACCGCGCAATCTACATGGACGAGCGGCGGCGCGAGCGCAGTCCGCGCTTTGCACAAGTGGCGTCGGACTTCGGCGTGCTCGCAGACGTGCTGGCGACCACGGTCCCGTTCGGCGATCTCGGCCCGTTCCAGGCCGCGGCTGAATAGGCGCGACGTTTTCTTCGAACAATTGTGTTGGGTGCGATCAGCGCGAATGCGTTTCGCGGCGAGCATCGAAATGAAAGCCGATGCCGAGAGAAAGCAGAGGCTGAAAGAAAAAAGGGCCGCTTCTAATGAAGAAGCGGCCCAAGTCTAGGGAGGAAACGCCCAAGGAGGGCAGCAGTAACGCGAGAAGCGCTACCGCACCGCAACAATATGCGGCCGCGCCGCACAAAGTGCAAGGGCTTTCGAGCGGTTTCCCATGCAATGAGGACATAGCTCGGTTGCTTCTAGAGAAACCCGGATTCAGTTCCTTTGATAAGGAAATTCAATGGGTTGATAGTCATTTGCATACGAACGAGGCAGATCCGGAACTAAGGTTTCAACTCAATGATCGATTTTTGGCCGGCCTAGTTCTTTGAAGGGGGGACGCATCCGGCATCCAAAATACCAGGGTGCAAAAGCAAGACAGCGCTGCACGATTCTTCCGATTTGAGCTAGGCAGGAGTGAGCTTCACCCGACTTTCGCTTTTTGAGGATACGCCGTGACGGTGATCGATTTCTCCGCCTTCATCGGACGGCTCGCCACCGCCTCCGGCGAAACCATCCTACCGTTCTTCCGCACCTCGCTGTCGATCGAGGACAAGAGCAAGACCAAGGATTTCGACCCCGTGACCGAGGCCGATCGCGCCGCGGAGGCGGTGATGCGGCGTCTGATCAAGGCCAACTTTCCCCAGCACGGCATCGTCGGCGAGGAATTCGGCAACGAGCGCGAGGATTCGGACTATGTCTGGGTGCTCGACCCCATCGACGGCACCAAATCCTTCATCGGCGGCTTTCCGATCTGGGGCACGCTGATCGCGCTCCTGCACAAGGGCACGCCGGTCTACGGCATGATGCACCAGCCCTTCATCGGCGAACGCTTTTCCGGCGACAGCGGCTCGGCTCATTATAAAGGCCCGTCCGGCGAGCGCCGGCTCCAGGTCCGGCGCTGCGCCTTGCTGTCGGAGGCGACGACCTACACCACCAGCCCGCTGCTGATGAGCGAGCGCGACCGCGCCATCTTCGGCCGCATCGAAACGGGCGCGCGGCTGTCGCGCTATGGCGGCGACTGCTACTCCTATTGCATGCTGGCGGCAGGTCACGTCGATCTCGTGGTCGAGACCGAGCTGAAGCCTTACGACATCGCAGCCCTGATCCCGATCGTGACCGGTGCCGGCGGCGTCGTCACCACCTGGGAAGGCAAGCCGGCCCAGGGCGGCGGCCGCATAGTCGCGGCCGGCGACGCCAGGGTTCACGAAGAAGCACTGAAACTGCTCAACGGCTAGGCGATCTAGGAGCCTGCATGACCAACCGGCGTACGCTCCTTCTCGCGGCCTTGCTTCTTTTTCCGACGCTCGCCTCCGCCCAGAATTTCCCGGCCAAGCCGATCAAGCTGATCGTGCCGTTTCCGGCCGGCGGCCCCAACGATATCATCGCGCGGGTGATCGGCCAGCGCATGTCGGAACTGTCAGGGCAGCCGGTGCTGATCGACAATCGCGGCGGCCAGGGTGGCGTGCTCGGCACCGATGCCGTCTCCAAGGCTGCACCTGACGGCTACACCATCGCGATCTCCAGCGCCGGCGCGCTGGCGATCAGCCCGAGCATGGAAAGGGTCGCCTACGATACGCTCAACGACCTCACGCCCGTGACGTTGGTCGCAACCGTGCCGGAAATGTTGGTGGTCGCCACCAACGTCCCCACAAAGGACATCGCGGAATTGATCGCGCTCGCCAAGGCGCAGCCGGGAAAACTCAACTTCGCCTCCTCCGGACCCGGCAGCCTGCCGCATCTCGCCGGTGAATTGTTCAAGCTGACGGCCAAGATCGACATCGTGCACGTGCCCTATCGCGGCGCGGCGCCCGCCGTGAACGATCTGCTGGGCCAGCAGGTGCAGATGACGTTCCTGGACCTCCCCGTGCTGCTGCCGCAGGTCAAGGCGGGCGCCCTGCGACCGATCGCGGTCGGCTCCGCCGAGCGTTCGCCGACGGCGCCTGACGTGCCGACCACCACAGAAGCGGGCTTTGCGGATCTGCGCATCGAGAACTGGTACGGCATGGTCGCGCCGAAGGGCACGCCGAAGGAGATCGTCACCGCGCTACATGATCTGGCCACGAAGGCGATGGCGGATCCGGCGGTGAAGGAAAAGCTCGCTGCCCAGGGCGCGACGCTGGTCGGCGATGAGCCGGAGCATTTTCGCACATTCATCGCGGACGAGACGAAGAAATGGGCGAAGGTGATCAAGGACGCTGGCGTGGAGACGGCGAAGTAGCTGCGTCTTAACCTCTTCTAAAGGGAGGGGAAATCCCAGAACTCACACCGCCGCAGACCGCAAATGCTCCACCAGCATCTTCGCCGGGCGCGGTAGTGTCTTGAAGCTTCGCGCGCAGATCACGAGTTTGCGGTTGGCCCAGCTATCGCGCAGGCGGACCATGGCGAGCGGCATCAGTTTTGCGCAGCGGCGGGCCGCGGCTTCGGGCACCAGCGCGACGCCGACATCGGCGGCGACCATCTGGCAGATCGCATCGAAGTCGCGCAAGCGTGCGCGGTAATGCGGCCGCATGCCGAGCCGGGCGGCGTGCTTTGAAATATGCACCTGAAGCGCGGTGGCGCTGGTGAGCCCGACGAAGTCGCAAGCGCCCGCCTCCTGGAAATCGATCGCGCGGCGGCCGGCGAACGGGCCGCGCCTAGACGTCACCAGCGTCAGGCGATCCTCGCTGAAGGCGAATCGCTCGATATGATCGGGCAGCGCGTGCTCGGCGGCGAAGCCGAGATCGGCCGCGCCCGCAGTGATCGCGGCCGCGATGTCGGTGCTCTCGCGCTCCTCGATGTCGATGGCAACGTCGCGATGCTCGCGCAGGAAGCCGGCGAGCGCCTTCGGCAGATGCTCCGAAAGCCCCGAGGTATTGGCGAGGAAGTGCACGCTGGCGCGCACGCCGCTGGCAAAGCCGGCGAGATCGCCGCGCATGGCGTCGATCTGGTGAATGACGAGACGGGCGTGATCGAGCAGGCTCTCGCCGGCCGAGGTCAACTCAACGCCGCGGCGCCCGCGCTTGAGCAGCGCGACGCCGAGCGCATCCTCCAGCCCCTTGATGCGCGCGCTGGCTGAGGCCAGCGCCAGATGCGACCGCTCCGCGCCGCGGGTGATGCTGCGCTGGTCGGCGACCGCGATGAACAGCTGGAGGTCGACGAGGTCGAAGCGCATCGGGGGTCCCTTCAGCCTTCGTTCGAAACGAAGGCTTTCTCCGTAAGCTACAGATTGTGCCGGCGCGCTGCATCGGTCAATGTGCAGATATGATCGACCCGCTCCTCATTCTCATCGCCGCCGTTTTCCTGATCGCCGGATTCGTCAAGGGCGTGGTCGGGCTCGGCCTGCCGACGGTCTCCATGGGCCTGCTCGCGGTGAGCATGGCGCCGAGCCGCGCGATCGCCATCGTGATCGTCCCCGCCATCGTCACCAACATCTGGCAGACCTTCGTCGGCCCCCATTTGCGCGATATCCTGAGGCGGCTGTGGCCGCTGATGATCGGCACCGTGATCGGGTGCTGGCTCAATGCCGGCGCGCTCACCGGCCCGCATGCGCGCTACGGCACGATCGTGCTCGGCGTGCTCCTGGTCATCTACGCGATCATCGGGCTGAACAAATTCCAGTTTCATGTTGCGCCAAAGAACGAGAAATGGGTCGGCGGCGTGGTCGGCGTGGTCACCGGCGTGATCTCGGCCTCGACCGGCGTGCAGGTGATCCCCTCGATGCCGTTCATGCAGGCGATCGGCATGGAGAAGGACGAGCTGGTGCAGGCGCTCGGCGTGTTTTTCACGACAGCGACACTGGCGCTCGCCTTCAATCTCACCGCGGGCGGATTGCTGACGCCGGCCAACGCGGTGCCGGGCGCCGTGGGCATGGCATGCGCGTTTGCCGGCATGTATATCGGCCAAACGGTGCGGGCGCGGATGCCGGCGGAAGCTTTTCGCCGCTGGTTCCTGATCGCGATGATCCTGCTCGGCCTCTATCTCGCCGGCAGCGCGCTGCTGAAGGAATTCGCGTAAAGGACGTTACCGCGTCTCCAGCATGGCGACGCGGATGCCGAGATAGATGAAGAGGCCGCCGAGGGCACGGTTGACCCAGGCGACCGCGCCTTCGGAGCTCCGCAAGCGGTGGGCGGCCCTTGCCGCGAACGCCGCCAGCACCAGGCACCACAGCGTTCCCGTGCAGATGAAGATCAGGCCAAGCGTCAGGAAGGCGAGCGGCTTGTGCGCCGAGTCGGCTGCGACGAATTGCGGCAGGAAGGCCAGGAAGAACAGCGCGACCTTGGGATTGAGCGCGTTCGTGAAGACGCCCTGGAGGAAGACCCGCCGCAACGAGCTTTGCACAGGCGCGTCGATGGCCGAGGCCAGTACCGGGCGCGACCACAGCATCTGAAGCCCGGTCACGACGAGATAGGCCGCTCCGACCAGCTTCAGGATCGAGAACGCGGTCGATGAGGCCATCAGCAGGGCCGAAAGGCCGATTGCCGCGCCCGCGACATGGAAAAAGCAGCCGCAACTGATGCCCAGCGCGGCCGCGGCGCCACCTCGCCAGCCCAGCTGCATGCTGCGGCCGATCACATAGACCGTATCAGGCCCCGGCTTGATGTTGAGCAGCACGCCCGACAGGACGAAGAGCCAGATTTCGTGAATGCCCAGCATGTGTGACGTGCCTCCGCCGCCCAACCGTAGCCCAAGAGGTCGGCTTAGTGCGTTCGCTCGTCCCCGTCCACTGCCGGATTGCCGAGGATTTACCTCGAATTTGCAATGCGGATCATACTTTCGCTCGGCCTCATCTGCTCTATAAGGAACGGGTTCTTTGAATGCGGGATTCGAGGCGACTGCCACGCCGTGGCCGGTCCTCGATCTCTTCCAAGTCTCTTGCAAGTCTCTTGGAGCTCCGGAATATGGAAAGACGTCTGGCCGCCATTGTCTGCGCCGATGTCGCCGGCTATTCGCGCATGATGGGCACCGATGAGGCCGGCACCCATGCCGCCTTCAAGGCCCATCGCAGCGCGATCCATCCCATCATCCTCAATCACGGCGGCCGCGTCGTCAAAAACACCGGCGACGGCTTCCTGCTGGAATTCCCCTCGATCGTCGGCGCCACCGAGGCCGCGATCGCGATGCAGACCCTGATGGCGGAGCGCAATCACCATCTGCCCGCCGATCGCGCCATGCAGTTCCGCCTCGGGATCCATATGGGTGACGTCATCGCCGACGAGGACGAGGTCTTCGGTGACGATGTCAACATTGCCGTCCGCCTCGAAGCCGTGGCGAGCCCCGGCGGCTTCGCCATCTCGGCCAAGGCCTACAAGGAGGCCAGCAAGCATCTCACCGTGCCGCTGGTCGATGCCGGCAACCACCGCTTCAAGAACATCAAGGATCCGATCGGGGTCTGGACCTGGACGCCTGAAGGTGCACCGGCGCTTGCGCCCGCGCTGAGGGAGGCATCCGCCCTCTCGCAGCAGTATCGCACCGCGATCGTCGGCGTGCTCCCTTTCGCCAATCTCAGCGACGCACAGGACGAGTATTTCTCCGACGGCCTGACCGAGGATCTGATCCACGCGCTGTCGCTGCAATCCTTCTATCGCGTGCTGAGCCGCAACTCGACGTTCGTGTTCAAGGGCAACAACGCCAGCACCCGCCTGATCGCGCGGGAGATCGACGCCACCTATCTGATCCAGGGTTCGGTGCGGCGTGCCGGAGCCAAGATCCGCGTGACCGCAGAGCTGATCGCGCCGGAGACCGGCGAGCAGCTCTGGACTGGCCGCTACGACCGCGACATCGGCGATCTCTTCGCGATGCAGGACGAGATCACCACCAACCTGTCCGCCGCCATCGCCACCGAGATCGTCCGGGCCGAAGCCTCGGCGCCGGCGCGGCTCTCGACCGACGTCACCGCCTGGGACCGCTTCCTCAAAGGACTGTCGCACTATTATCGGCAAACCAAGGAAGACCTGGCCATCGCCGTCGACCTGTTCCGGGAGGCCATCAGGCTCGAGCCCAAGCTGTCGATTGCGCACGCCTATCTCGCCACGATCCAGATCCAGAGCATCCAGTTCGGCTGGGTCAAGGGCACGCGCGAGATGTGGGCCGAGGCGATGAAGCTTGCCGAAACCAGCGTTCGGCTCGATCCGCGCTCGTCATTTGCGTTCTCGATCCTGTCCTGGACCCACGCGCTGGAGGGGCATTACGAGGCCGCGATGGACGCCGCCAAGCGCGCCGTCGCGCTCAACCCCTACGACAACGGCGCGCGCGGCGTGCTCGGCATCTGCCATTTCGTCATCGGCGAGCACCGCGAGGCGATCGAGCTGTTCTCGATGGCCGCACAGCGCGACAACAGCGATCCGCGCTACCAATGGGCCGCACTGAACGCCTTCAGCCATTATCTGCTGGGCCAATATGACGCGACTCTGTCATGGGCTCGAGAACAGCTCTACATCAACCCGAACCATTTGCAGGCGCTGGCAATCCGCGCCGCGGCGCTGGCGCAATTGGGACGCGGCGACGAGGCGGTCGAGGCGACCCGCGTGCTCATGGCTAACTACCCGACTCTCAATGTCGACCGCCATTTGCGCAATTTCCACTGGAAGCGGCCCGAGGACCTCGCCCATTACCGCGCCGGACTCTTGAATGCGGGCGTGCCGCTCGGCAAACTGACCCTGGTTTCGAGCGACGTCAAACGCGTCGCCGAATCCTGAGAGCCAGCCGCGGCCACGCGGCAATGTCCCCTCCGCCTTTATTGACACGACAGTGAATTCAGCCACACTCGGCTACACGCTGAAGTAGTATAACGTGTTGTCGGTTTGTCAGGACTTTCCGCGCTCTATCGCCGCGTCTGTATTTCACGATTCGCCGTTTTCAGGATTTGGGCCATGCATGACTCCGCTCCGAAGCCCTCCTTAGACCCTTCGATCCAGGTCTCCCCGAACAATCCCTGTCCATTCCTCCGCGGCCTCGTCGGCGAGGGGTTTGTTGACGGCAGAACCGTTCCGCTCGGCACGCTGTCGCAAACGATCGCGAATGCGAGCGGCGAGACCGGGCTGAAGAAGGTCTCGGCCCGCATCCAGGTCCGCGGCGTTGCGCTTATCGCCAACGGGCTCGGTCACATCCTGAAGAGCATATTTTCGGGCGCACAGCTCGACGCGTTGCGTGGCGGCCCTCTCGACAAGCGCGGTGCCGGCTCGCGCGTCCTCGGCGTCGACGGCAAGGTCGATGAGGACGAGCTTGCGCGGTTTGCGAGCTTCGGCCGGGACTACCGGGATCCGAACGGCGGCGGCTCTGAGCCCGGTCTCAACGCCTCGGAAATCGGCGTCTTCATGCGCGACAACCTCAAGCGCGCCGGCAGCGCCGCGCGCTGGTACTACCCCCTGCTGATGAAGTTCGAGTGGCCGATCCTCCTGAAGATCATGGGCAAGGGCGCGGGTGAGGACCGCTATCTCAGCGTGGCCGACGTGCGCACTCTGTTCAACGAGCGGCAATTCCCTGCTCGCATCAACCAGCGGCTGGTATCGCAGCCGGTGCTGTCCACCTGCCAGCGTGTGGTGCGGGGCGCCCTCAAGGTTGCGGCCCTGCTGCTCGCCCTCGGTCTCGCCTTGCTCGTTGCGGTCGCCGAATTTCCCGACCAGGTGCGCGCCATGCTGCCGCAAAAGGGAATTCTCGTGAATCTCCTGCCGCCACCCTTGCCCACGGTCCCGGAGACGAAGGCGGCCTTTTGGCTCGAACAGAATTGGTCGCTGAAGGACAGGCACTGGTTTCACCATGCCAGCCAGGGCACAGCGACCTTCCCGGTGCCCTATGAATGGTTCATGGCCCTGGAGCAGCCGCGCCTGCATCTGTTCTCGGCGCCGGGCATGATGACGGACGGCACCTATCTCGAGCGCTTCGGGTTCATCCCGAGCCCGCAGTCGATCCAGACTGACGCGACGTCACTGCGCCGCTTCGGCTATGCCAATGTCTACGAGACGACACAGGTGCCGGACTGGTCGACCAGGTGGACGCCGGCGGAGAACGTCGACGGCCTGCCGGTCGGCTTCGCACGGATGACCGGTGTCGTCGATCCCGCGACCGGCCGTCGCGAAGAGGACAAGATCGGGCTGACCTGCGCGGCCTGCCATACCGGCCAGATCCACTACCAGGGCGTGGACGTGCGTTTCGACGGCGGCCCGGCCATGACCGACCTGAAGAAGCTCGAGGTCTCCACCGGCCTGTCGATCGCCTACACGCTTTACGTGCCGTTCCGCTTCCAGCGCTTCGCCGATCGCGTGCTCGGCCCCGATGCCAGCAAGGCTGACCGCGCCGCGCTCAAGCAGAAGCTCAGCGCGATCGGCAACTTCCTGATCGACTGGGCGCAAACCCAGCAAAAGACGATTGAAGGCAAGAAGACCTGGAACGGCAGGCAGCAGCAGGACACCGAGGAAGGGTTCGGTCGCCTCGACGCTCTCAATCGCATCGGCAATCAAGTTTTTTCGCAGGATCTCGCGCTGAGCGGGATCAAGGGATTCGAGAAGAACCTGCACGCCCAGGACGCGCCGGTCAGCTATCCCCCGATCTGGACCGTGCCCTGGTTCAAGTTCGCCCAGTACGACGCCTCGATCGAGCAGCCGCTGATCCGCAACGCCGGCGAAGCCCTCGGCGTGACGGCGCTGCTCAACCTGTCCGACGCCTACCCGGAGGACAGGCTGTGGCGCTCCTCGGTTCATATCAACACGCTCGGCTGGATCGAGGACATGCTCAGGGGGCCAGACCCGTTCAAGACGGCAGATCCCTCCACCGGCCCGAAGTTCGGCGGCCTGCTGGCGCCGAAATGGCCCTCGCAGATCCTTGGCGACAATTGGAGGCTCGATCAAAAGAAGGTCGACAATGGCCGCAAGATCTACGCCGAGATGTGCTCCGGATGCCATCTGCCGGCGATCGACACCCCGGCTTTCTGGTCGTCGGGACATTGGGAGCCGAGCGGCGACAGCAAGGTGCTGAACGCGGTGACGATCCCCCTCGACGAGATCAAGACGGATCCCGAACAGTCGCTCGTGCTCAGCAACAGGATCGTCGATCTGCCCGGCTTCCTGAAGGTGAATACGGCCGACCTCCAGAAATGGTGGCAATGCGACGTCTCGACCGCAAGCTCGCCGACCGAGATGGTTTATGCGCTCGGGTTGATGACGGTGGTGGATCTCGTCGCCCGCAAATGGATGGACGACGAGAAGACTCCGGACGCCGAGCGGTCGAAATTGTGGAATCTCGCGCGCAAGAACTGCCTCAATCCGGTGGGGGGAGCACGCTATCGGGCACGGCCGCTGAACGGCGTCTGGGCCACGGCACCCTATCTGCACAACGGTTCGGTGCCCTCTCTCTACTGGTTGCTGAAGCCTGCAAGCGAGCGCCCGCAAAAATTCTGCATGGGCCGCCGCGACTATGATCCCGTGACCGTCGGCTTTGCGGTCACCGCCAACGAGAAGTGCAAGACGGGTGAAACCGAGTTCTCGGCCGGGTCGGACAAGGATCCGATCCAGGGCAACAGCGTGCTCGGCCATTCCTTCGAGCGCAAGCCGGGCGAGGAAAAACGTCCCGGTGTCATCGGCCGCGTGTTCAAGGACGACAACGAGCGCTACGATCTGATCGAGTATCTGAAGACGCTGTAGTGGGTGATGCTACTTCCTCGTCATGGCCGGGCTTGTCCCGGCATGCCGGCGTGTGGTCGCAGGGCAGCATCGCCTCCCCTCACTTGAACAGCGGCGTGCCTGGCACGAAGGCGTCGAAGGCTGCCCAGAATTGGGAACGGTAGCGGTCCTGCTCCTGGAGAATCTCGTGCTTGGCACCGGCGATCACGAGATGGGAGCCTGCGCGCAAATGATAGGCGAACTCCTCGATCGCCGCGATCGAGACCACGGTGTCGCTGGAGGCCGCCAGCATCAGGATCGGCTGACGGATCTCGGACGGGTAGTTTTTGCCCTTGAAGGTGTTCATCGCGCGGAAGGCGGTATCGGCCCAGGCGACCGTTGGTGACGCGAGCCCGAGGGTCGGATCCTCCTCCAGGATTGCGGCATTGCGCGCATAGCGCACGGGGTCGCTGGTCAGCGGATTGTTGATGAAGGGATTGAGCCCGGTGATCTGGTCGCTGCCGCCGGGGACATAACGGCCGCCCATCCCCAGCACGCGCATCGTCTTCAGCAGAGCCCGCGCCGGAAACGAGGTGGCGCGGCCGGGGAGGTCGATCATCGGCGCAGACAGCACCATGCGGTCGAACCAGCGCTTGCCCGCATGCGCCACCCGCAGCATCACGGTGCCGCCCATGGAGTGGGCGAGCGCGAAGAAGGGCGGCGGGCAATCCGGCAGCACCACCTGCTGCACGAAGGTCTCGACGTCGATCTCGAAATCAGCGAAGTCGCGGACATAGCCCTTGCGCGGATCGCGCAGGCGGCGCGAGGAGTGGCCCTGCCCGCGCCAGTCGATCATCGCCACCGCAAAACCGCGGTCGCGCAGGTCGCGCACGGTCTCGAAATACTTCTCGATCTGCTCGCTGCGTCCGGTGAAGACGCAGACCGTGCCCTTGCGGTTCGCCGGCGGTGCCCAGCGCGCAAAGCGCAGCTCGACGCCATCAGGGGTCTTGATGGTGCCGCTGACGACGTCTTCGGGAACGGGATTGGACGGTATCGAGACCAGCGTCATGATGGGGAGGGCTTGGGCACGAAGAGCTGCAAATCAGGGGCGGGAGCGCCGAAAAGGCTGAGTATCCGCCCTCTTGAACGCCGTTCCCCTGAACCCATATCACCTTGGTGCAGGCCGCTACCAGTGTTTCGGAACCGGAACATCAGGCTGCACACAGACGAAAGCCCGGCCCGATTGGCGGGCGGGTTACTCAACAGTCGCTCAATGGAGGACTTGACCATGCGTACCTACGACCTGACCCCCTTCTACCGTTCCACCGTCGGCTTCGACCGTCTCTTCAACCTGCTCGACCAGGCCGGTTCGGACGGCAGCCCCGGTTATCCCCCCTACAATATCGAGCGTACCGGTGAGAACGATTACCGCATCACCGTTGCGGTTTCGGGCTTTGCCAAGGATGAGCTCTCCATCGTCGCGAAGGAAAACACGTTGACGATTAAGGGCGAGAAAGTCGCCAACGAGAACTCGAAGGCCGAAGTGCTGTACCGTGGCATCGCCGCGCGTGCCTTCGAGCGCGCCTTCCAGCTTGCCGACTTCGTGCAGGTGAAGAACGCCTCGCTCGAGAACGGGCTGCTTCACGTCGACCTCGTCCGTGAGATTCCCGAAGCGAAGAAGCCCCGCCAGATCGCGATCAACACCGGTGCGCAAGGCGCACAGGTGATCGAGAACTCGGTAGCCGCGTAAATCACGTCGGCCGCTTCCAGGTTGCGAAAACGCCCCGGTGCCCCGGGGCGTTTTTTTGTTGGGCTCTCCTCGTCCCGGCGAGAGCCGGGGAATCCTGCCGCGAGATCGATCAATCGTGCACGGAAGAAATACCGAACGACGGATCTGCCATACCTTACCAGAGAGGATGGTCTCGGTCGTCGCCGGGACGTCACCGATTGCTGAACGGCCGTGCTGGACTGTTGCGCCGCATCACAGAGCGGTGAAATGGCGTAACACCGCCGCCCCGCGCATCGTCTTTTGGATATCGAACCCAAAAACAAGACGGAGAACAATCATGACTTTCTGGCGCAGCCTTTTCGTCGCCGCGAGCCTGCTGGCGGCCCCTCTCAGCCTCGCTCACGCGCAGACGCCGCAGACCGTAAAGGCCAAGAACGTCGTGCTGGTGCACGGCGCCTGGGCCGACGGCTCGAGCTGGTCGGAAGTGATCCCGATCCTCCAGGCCGCAGGGCTCAACGTAACTGCCGTGCAAAATCCGCTGTCGTCGCTTGCGGATTCCGTCGAGGCGACCAAGCGCGTGCTGGCCGAACAGGATGGTCCGACCGTGCTGGTCGCGCATTCCTGGGGCGGCACCGTGATCAGCCAGGTCGGCACCGACCCGAAGGTCACCGGCCTCGTCTATGTCGCCGCCCGTGCGCCCGATGCCAACGAGGATTTTGTCGCGCTGTCGAAGCAGTTTCCGGCGGGACCGGCACGCGCCGGCGTCGTCGAGCGCGACGGCTACACCAAGCTGTCAGAAGACGCCTTCCTGAAGTACTTCGCCAATGGCGTTAAGCCGGAGCAGGCCAAGGAGCTCTACGCCGTGCAATGGCCGACGGCCGCCTCGATCTTCGCCGGTCGCACCACGGAGGCGGCATGGCATTCCAAGCCGAGCTGGTACGCGGTGTCGAAGGACGACTACACCATCAATCCCGATCTCGAACGCTTCCTCGCCAAGCGCATGAACGCAACCACGATCGAGCTCGACGCCGGCCATCTCTCGCTGGTGTCGCATCCGAAGGAGGTGGCGAATTTGATCCTGGAAGCGGCGGGATATGGCCGGAGCTGAGCCGCGCTTGTCATGGTTCAGAAGGCGCCTGAGTGCTGAGACGCCTTCTGTTTGCGCTAACTCTCTCCCCAACGTCATCCTGGCGAAGGCCAGGACCCATCACCACAGGGAGGAGTTTGGCGAATATTCGGAGTTCGGTACTCCCGCGTCACTCATATGATGCACCTCGCGGTATGGGTCCTGGCCTTCGCCAGGACGACACCGTTGGGGTGATGCGGGCCATCGCCTCAAACGCCCGCGCTTAGTCCAGCCCCTGTGCCGCCGGCATCTCCTGCGTAGGCAGGATAGTCGCGGCAGGCTTGACCTGACCTACGGTTGGCGCGGCGGCTTGCGGTGCGACCTCAGCGGGCTTGGACGGCACGGCGGCCGCGGTCTGCGTCACAGGTTGTGCCTGCGGCACCTGGGCCTGCGGCGTCGCAGGCTCGGCCGGCTTGGCGGGGACGCCCGGGGCCTCGCGCGGCGGAGCCGCCTTGGGCAGCGGCACGGAGCGGCTGGCGACATGCGGGATCGGGGCCGGAGGGCGGGGCGGACCACTGCGGACCATGGTCGGCGGCGGCAGCGCGCTTTGCGGGCGGTAAGGTGCAACCGCAGGCTGCTCGTAGCCGGGTGCCATGCCGTAGGCGTCGGCAGCCGGCATGAAGCGCAAAATCCTTCCGTCGCGGGCATCGATCACGAGCCGGCCGTCCTCCCCCCGGCGGTCAATCACCGCGATGGTGTAGACGCCGCCGCGCAGGCGCGGGATGCCCAGTGGAGAGAAGCCGTTCTCGCGCAGCACCGCGTAGACCTCGGTCGATGGCAGCAGCACCGGGGCCGGCCCGCGTTCTTCGTAGCCATAGCCGTAGCGCGGCGGCGGCGCGGCCTCCGACGGCGCATAGGGGGCGTCGAAATCCGAGACCGCGATCATCGCCCCTCGCGCTGGAACCTGCGCTTGAGCCGCGGTCGCGGCCAGCGCCAGCGTGGCGGCGGCCACACATCCTGTGAAAAACTTCATGGTCGAGACGCTCCTGTCAGGCCCCCGGATGGATCGCGCTCTTTCGCTTCTTGCGGCGTGGCGGGTCTTCCAAAGGGTTGATCCGAAGCTTCATTGGGGATTCCGGCGTCGGCAGGGCCGGATCAGGGCGCGTTTGCTTCAAAACCGGGGCCGCGCAACTTTTGGAAAGCGATTGATTGACATATGGGGAATCGGGACTTGCGCGCGCTTGTGTGATAGACAAAAATTTGGCAAGGTGATGGTTAGGACAGGAAGACTGTCTCAATTTTGCTTGCGGTTCCGGCATAGGGATTGCAACGAAAGTCGGTGCTTTCGAGCGCCAAGAAGGCAACAGGCAAAGCCGTTCTCGGGGACGAAGAACGCCTTGGCCTGAATTTAAGAAAATGCGGCTCGCGAGCGGACGAGCGGTGACCCAGAAGCGGGTGCCGCGGGACGCCCAAGGTGCGCCGAAGATGGCGGTGAGGCAGCTTGCCGCATGAAGAGGACGAGAACATGAACGGGTCGCAAGTCGAGCGCGGAAACATCGTGGCAGAACAACTGTCGGCGACGGTCGCCTCGAAAACGACCGATCCGATTCAGGAACACAATTCACGGCCGCCGGCCGTAGGCCTGTACGATCCGAGCCTGGAAAAAGATTCCTGCGGCGTCGGCTTCATCGCCAACATCAAGGGCCAGAAGTCGCACGAGATCGTCGCGGACGCGCTCAGCATCCTCTGTAACCTCGAGCACCGCGGCGCCGTCGGCGCCGACCCGCGCGCCGGTGACGGCGCCGGCATTCTGGTGCAGATCCCGCATGCTTTCTTCAGCCGCAAGGCGAAGGAGCTCGGCTTCGTGCTGCCCAATCCGGGCGAATACGCCATCGGCGCGTTGTTCATGCCGCGCGACACTGCCTGGCGCAACGTCATCAAGAGCATCATCGCCGACCAGATCAAGGAAGAGGGCCTGACGCTGCTCGGCTGGCGCGACGTGCCAACCGACAATTCCTCGCTCGGCGTCACCGTAAAGCCGACCGAGCCCGCCTGCATGCAGGTGTTCATTGGCCGCAACGGCACCGCCAAGACCGAGGACGATTTCGAGCGCCGGCTTTACATCCTGCGCAAGTCGATCTCGCAAGCGATCTATCAGCGCCGCGACCGCGGCCTCGCCGGCTACTATCCGTGCTCGATGTCCTGCCGCACCGTGATCTACAAGGGCATGTTCCTCGCCGACCAGCTCGGCAAGTACTATCCCGATTTGCACGAGAAGGATTTCGAGAGCGCGCTGGCGCTCGTGCACCAGCGTTTCTCGACCAACACCTTCCCGGCGTGGTCGCTGGCGCATCCCTACCGCATGATCGCGCATAATGGCGAGATCAACACGCTGCGCGGCAACGTCAACTGGATGGCGGCGCGCCAGGCCTCGGTGAGCTCCGAGCTGTACGGCAAGGACATCAACCGGCTCTGGCCGATCTCCTACGAAGGCCAGTCGGACACCGCCTGCTTCGACAACGCGCTCGAATTCCTGGTGCAGGGCGGCTACTCGCTGCCGCACGCCGTCATGATGATGATTCCGGAGGCGTGGGCCGGCAATCCCTTGATGGATGAGAAGCGCCGCGCCTTCTACGAATATCATGCAGCCCTGATGGAGCCGTGGGACGGCCCCGCCGCGATCGCCTTCACCGACGGCCGCCAGATCGGTGCCACGCTGGACCGCAACGGCCTTCGGCCGGCGCGCTATCTCGTCACCAAGGACGACCGCATCGTGATGGCGTCCGAGATGGGCGTGCTGACGATTCCCGAGGACCAGATCATCACCAAGTGGCGCTTGCAGCCCGGCAAGATGCTGCTGGTCGACCTCGAGCAGGGCCGCCTCATCCCCGACGACGAGATCAAGGCCGAGCTCGCAAGGAGCCATCCTTACACGGAGTGGCTGGAGCGGACCCAGATCGTGCTGGAAGAGCTGCCGAAGGTGCCGACCACCGGCGTGCGCTCCAACCTGTCGCTGCTCGATCGCCAGCAGGCGTTCGGCTACAGCCAGGAAGACATCACCATCCTGATGACGCCGATGGCCTCCACCGGCGAGGAAGCCGCAGGCTCGATGGGCAACGACACGCCGATCTCGGCGCTGTCGGCCAAGGCCAAGCCGCTGTTCACCTACTTCAAGCAGAACTTTGCGCAGGTCACCAATCCGCCGATCGATCCGATCCGCGAGGAGCTGGTGATGAGCCTCGTCTCCATCATCGGACCGCGGCCGAACCTGTTCGACCTGCAAGGCCTAGCCACTACCAAGCGCCTCGAAGCGCGCCAGCCGATCCTGACCGACGCGGACCTCGAAAAGATCCGCTCAATCTCCGAGGTCGCCGAGTCGCACTTCAAGTCGCGCACGCTGGACACCACCTTCCACGCCGGCCTCGGGGCGGCCGGCATGGACCAGGTGCTGGACGAGCTCTGCGCGCGCGCCGAGAGCGCGGTGCGCGAGGGCGTCAACATCATCATCCTGTCCGACCGCATGGTCGGCACCGACCGGGTTCCGATCCCGTCGCTGCTGGCCTGCGCCGCCGTGCATCATCATCTGATCCGCACCGGATTGCGCACTTCGGTCGGCCTCGTCGTCGAATCCGGCGAGCCGCGCGAAGTGCATCACTTCGCCTGTCTCGCCGGCTACGGCGCGGAAGCGATCAATCCGTATCTGGCGTTCGAGACCATCATCGCGATGAAGGACCGCCTGCCCGGCTCGCTCGACGACTACGAGATCGTCAAGCGCTACATCAAGTCGATCGGCAAGGGCCTGCTCAAGGTGATGTCCAAGATGGGCATCTCGACCTACCAGTCCTATTGCGGCGCGCAGATCTTTGACGCCATTGGCCTGAAGGCGGAATTCGTCGGAAAATTCTTCGCCGGCACGCACACCCGCGTCGAGGGCGTCGGTCTTGGCGAGATCGCCGAAGAGGCGGTGCGCCGTCATGCCGACGCGTTCGGCGACGCGCTCGTGTACAAGACCTCGCTCGATGTCGGCGGCGAATATGCCTATCGCAGCCGCGGCGAGGACCATGCATGGACCGCCGAGTCGGTGGGGCTGCTCCAGCACGCCGCGCGCGGCAATTCGCTGGAACGCTACCGCGCCTTCGCGAAGATCCTCAACGAGCAGTCGGAGCGTCTCCTGACGCTGCGCGGCCTGTTCCGGATCAAGAATGCGGACGAAGAGAAGCGCAAGCCGGTACCGCTCGACCAGGTCGAGCCGGCCAAGGACATCGTCAAGCGTTTCGCCACCGGCGCGATGAGCTTCGGCTCGATCTCGCGCGAGGCGCACACCACGCTCGCGATCGCCATGAACCGGATCGGCGGCAAGTCGAACACCGGCGAAGGCGGCGAGGAAGCCGACCGCTTCAAGCCGATGCCGAACGGTGACAGCATGCGCTCGGCAATCAAGCAGGTCGCCTCGGGCCGCTTCGGCGTCACCACGGAGTATCTCGTCAACTCCGACATGATGCAGATCAAGATGGCGCAGGGTGCAAAACCCGGCGAAGGCGGCCAGTTGCCCGGCCACAAGGTCGATGCCACCATCGCAAAGGTCCGGCATTCGACGCCGGGCGTCGGCCTGATCTCGCCGCCACCGCACCACGACATCTACTCGATCGAGGATCTGGCGCAGCTCATCTACGACCTCAAGAACGTCAACCCGGACGGCGCGGTCTCGGTCAAGCTCGTCTCGGAGATCGGCGTCGGCACGGTGGCCGCGGGCGTCGCCAAGGCGCGCGCCGACCATGTCACCATCGCGGGCTTCGAGGGCGGCACCGGCGCTTCGCCGCTGACCTCGATCAAGCACGCCGGCTCGCCGTGGGAGATCGGCCTCGCCGAAACCCACCAGACGCTGGTGCGCGAGCGGCTGCGCAGCCGCATCGTGGTCCAGGTCGACGGCGGTTTCCGCACCGGCCGCGACGTCGTGATCGGCGCGCTGCTCGGCGCCGACGAGTTCGGCTTCGCCACCGCGCCCCTGATCGCGGCCGGCTGCATCATGATGCGCAAGTGCCATCTCAACACCTGCCCGGTCGGCGTCGCGACCCAGGACCCCGTCCTGCGCAAGCGCTTCACCGGCCAGCCCGAGCATGTGATCAACTACTTCTTCTTCGTCGCCGAGGAGGTCCGCGAGATCATGGCCTCGCTCGGCTTCCGCAGCTTCAACGAGATGATCGGCCAGGTGCAGCTGCTCGACCAGACCAAGCTGGTCGCGCACTGGAAGGCTAAGGGGCTCGATTTCTCCAAGCTCTTCGTCAAGCAGAAGGAAGAGAAGGGCCAGAAGATCTATCACTCAGAGCGCCAGAACCATCATCTGGAAGCGGTGCTCGACCGCACGCTGATCGAGCAGGCGACGCCTGCGCTCGACCGCGGTGCGCCGGTGAAGATCGAGGCCAAGATCAACAGCACCAACCGCTCCGCGGGCGCGATGCTGTCGGGTGCGGTCGCCAAGATCTACGGCCATGCCGGCCTGCCGCATGAGACCATCCATGTCAGCCTCAAGGGCACCGCCGGCCAGGCCTTCGGCGCCTGGCTGGCGCAAGGCGTCACCTTCGAGCTCGAAGGCGAAGCCAACGACTATGTCGGCAAGGGCCTCTCGGGCGGCAAGATCATCGTCAAGCCGCCGGCCAACAGCGGCATCGTGCCGGAAGAGAGCATCATCGTCGGCAACACCGTGATGTACGGCGCCATTCAAGGCGAGTGCTACTTCCGAGGCATCGCCGGCGAGCGTTTTGCCGTGCGCAATTCCGGCGCCGTGGCGGTGGTCGAGGGCGCCGGCGACCATTGCTGCGAATACATGACCGGCGGCATCGTGGTCGTGCTCGGCAAGACCGGACGCAACTTCGCGGCCGGCATGTCCGGCGGCATCGCCTATGTGCTTGACGAGACCGGCGACTTCGACAGGCTGTGCAACATGGCGATGGTCGAGCTCGAGCCGGTGCTGTCGGAAGAGCTGATCAACGCCGGCACCTATCACCACTCCGGTGACCTCGAAGCGCACGGCCGGGTCGACGTGTTCAAGGACCTGCTCGCCTCCGACGTCGAGCGGCTGCACGTCCTGATCACGCGCCATGCGAAGGCGACCGGCTCCAGGCGTGCCGCCGACATCCTGGCGAACTGGAAGGACTGGCTGCCCAAATTCCGCAAGGTGATGCCGGTCGAATACCGGCGCGCTCTGCGCGAAATGGCTGCCAACGCGGACGCCGAGCCGAAAATCGCGATCGGGGCCTGAGCATCACACCCCGTCATTGCGAGCGTAGCGAAGCAATCCAGACTTTCTCCTCCGATGCGGACTGGATTGCTTCGAAGCTCACGCTCCTCGCAATGACGACGAGAGAGAAACACAACGAATTTAAGCGGCAGGGACTTCGGGTTTAATGGGCAAGATCACGGGTTTTCTCGAAATCGAACGGCATGACCGCAAGTACACCCCGGTCGCCGAGCGCGTGAAGCATTTCCACGAGTTCGTCGTTCCCCTCTCCGAGAAGGAAACGCGCGACCAGGCCGCGCGCTGCATGAATTGCGGCATTCCCTATTGCCACGGCACCGGCTCGGTCTCGCCCGGCACGCCGGGCTGCCCGGTCAACAACCAGATCCCGGACTGGAACGACCTCGTCTATCAGGGCAACTGGGAAGAAGCCTCGCGCAATCTGCACTCGACCAACAATTTCCCGGAGTTCACGGGGCGCATCTGCCCGGCGCCGTGTGAAGCCTCCTGCACGCTCAACATCGACGACAACCCCGTCACCATCAAAACCATCGAATGCGCGATCGTCGATCGCGCCTGGGACAATGGCTGGCTGAAGCCCGAAATCGCCGCCCACAAGACCGGCAAGAAGGTCGCGGTGATCGGCTCGGGTCCGGCCGGCATGGCCTGCGCGCAGCAGCTCGCGCGCGCCGGTCACGACGTGCATCTGTTCGAGAAGTTCGCCAAGGCCGGCGGCCTGCTGCGCTACGGCATCCCCGACTTCAAGATGGAGAAGGGCATCATCGACCGCCGCGTCGCGCAGATGGAAGGCGAAGGCGTCACCTTCCACTACAACAGCCATGTCGGCGCCGACGGCAATGTCGACCCGCGCGAGATGCTCAACGAGTACGATGCCGTGGCGCTGACCGGCGGCGCCGAAGCCCCGCGCGACCTGCCAATCCCCGGCCGCGACCTCGCCGGCATCCACTACGCCATGGACTTCCTGCCGCAGCAGAACCGCCGCGTCTCCGAGGAACCGCTGGGCGGCGTCCAGGAGATCTTGGCCGGCGGCAAGCATGTCGTCGTCATCGGCGGCGGCGACACCGGATCCGACTGCATCGGCACTTCGCTGCGCCAGGGCGCGCTCTCCGTGACCCAGCTCGAGATCATGCCCGCACCGCCAGAGCACGAGAACAAGGGCCTGACCTGGCCGAACTGGCCGCTGAAGATGCGAACGTCCTCGAGCCAGGCCGAAGGCGCGATCCGCGAATTCGCGGTGCTGACGCAGAAGTTTTCGGGCGAGAACGGCAAGGTCAAGAAGCTGCACTGCGTGCGCGTCGACGACAAGTTCAAGCCGATCGCCGGCACCGAGTTCGAACTCGACGCCGACCTCGTCCTGCTCGCGATGGGCTTCGTCCATCCCGTGCACGAGGGCCTGCTCAAGATGCTCTCGGTCGAGCTTGACCCTCGCGGCAACGTCAAGGCCAACACGCTCGACTACCAGACCTCGCGCCCGAACGTGTTCACCGCCGGCGACATGCGCCGCGGCCAATCGCTGGTGGTCTGGGCCATCCGCGAGGGCCGGCTGGGCGCCTGGTCTATCTATCGTTTCTTTAGGGGCAACACGGATCTGCCGGGTTTGGCGCTACGTGAAACGCTTTCCCGAATATTTTACACTCGGCGTCATCGCCCGCGACGGGGGGCGATCCAGTATTCCAGAGACCGCAGTGATTGGGCCGAAACGCCGCGGCGTACTGGATGCCCCGGTCAAGCCGGGGAAGACAGCTGAGTGAGTGGTCCGAGCGGAGTCAACTAAGCCACGTACGCTCAAAAGGCGGCCGTCGCCCCCTCTAATTCTGCAACCTCACCCCGACCATCACGACCGTCGCCTGCGAGCTTGACCCCGGCTGGTTCGAATCCAGGATGTCGTGTCGGAGCGTGCCCTTGATCCAGATGTTGCGGTTGAGCTTGTAGATCAGATTGCTTTCGAACGAGTAGGTCTTGTCGTTGCGATTCTGGCCCTGGTAGTCGTAGGTGCCGTAGGTGAATTTGCCCACTGCCGTAAGCCAGCGGCGGAAATCGTGATCGACTTCGGCGGCGTAGGTGTGCACCAGCACGCCGGAGGAGCCGGGGACGGTGGTCTCGGCGATCTGCGTGTCGGTGGCGAATTTCACGGTGGTGAGGCCGCTTGCGTTCCAGATCAGCGAGCCCGAGGTGAGGAAGCCCGCGAGCTGGCTGAGGCGCGGATCGACGTAATTGCGCGCGGAATAGCCGACCGAGACCTCGCCGGTGAGGATACGCGAGAACTCGAAGGACGTGCCGACCTTGGCGTAGCCGCCGTCCGAATCGCGGAAGTAGCCGTTGCGGTCGGCGGCCCGGTCGTGCACGCGGGTGTCGCCCTGGATCTCGACGAACGGCTTCAGACCCGGCTTGAGATCGTAGGAGAAGCGTCCGACGCCGCCATACTGGTTGAAGTCGCGATCGTCGTTGCTGAAGGTGGCGCCGTCGGTGAGCTTGGAGTTGGTGTAGGCGGTGCGATCGACAGTGGCGCCGGCCGCGACCTGGAAGCGGTTGAAGCTCTGGTCGAAGCCGACGGTCGTGCCATAGGCGGCATAAACAGGATATTTTTGCAGGCCGGCCTGCACGTTCGGGCTGCCGGGATTGTCGGTGGCGAGCCGCAGGCGCAGCTGCGTGGTCAGCTTGAGATCGCGATTGACGTCGAGGCGGCCGTCGACATGGCCGTTGAAGTCGGGGCGGTCGACCTCGACCGGCGAAGGCGAGGCAAAGCCGTCGATCGTCGCCGGCATGTTGTTGGTGTAGCCCGAGAACGAGCCGCGCAGATCCGCGACCAGCGCGTGGCGCTCCCAATCGGACGCCACGAGGAGATCGGGTGCAACCACATAGGCCGGCGAGCCAACCGGCTTGTTCAGACGCGCCGGATTGGTGTCGTAACCGGTGGAGAGCTCGAGCCCGCCCTTGATCAGGAAACTGCCGGCATAGTCGCCGACCGCGCCGAACGCATCGTCATCGGCCTTGAGGCGGCGGCGCAGCGGCTGGCCGGGCACGGTGCCCGCCATCGCCGCCGGCACGGGCGCCTTGTTGGCGGAGGCGGACGGGGGCGGCGCGATCTTCGGCGAACCGAGCGTGGATGGCGGCGGCGTAGTGGTCGGCGCCCGCGAGCCGGGACCAGCAGGGCGCTTCGGCTTGGGCTGACCCGGATAGAACTTCGGCTGCTGCCGCTTGCGGTTCAGCGAGTCGTAGCCGGAGCTGCTCGCACCGTTGGCGGCAGGCAGGCCATAGGTCGGGACCTGGCTGGTCGCGTTTTGGTTCGTCGGGTTCTGCCATGGGCGCGCCGGCGCCTGCTGGCGCTTGCGAAAGTCGGAGTTGGGATCGGGCAGCGCCGGCAGCGCATCCGACGGTGCCTGCGGAACGCCCGCGGTGCGGCGCGTCGGCAGCGTGTCGGGCGAGGCGAAGCCACCGCGGTTGGGACTGAACAGGTCGGGGGTGAGGCTCTGGGCGGCCACGGGGGCGCTTCCGAGGACCGTCAGCGCAAAGCACGGCAAAGCCGCGCGCAGGAAATGCGCGCGTTTGCTCCGGCTCGTGCCTGGAGACGACCCCACGATGGAAGAACTCCAACGAAATCAAACACTTTCGCGATTGTCCCCACCGATCGGCGGGAACTATCGTTAATGGAGTTAAAACAATTATGGTTAACGACCGGTTGAGGGTCGGGTCGGGCTCGTCGCCTCGAAGGCCGCGGCGTGTTAAGCAGGCGCCAACGGGCGAAGGCCCCTCCTCCTGGACCAGAACATGCCGAGTTCGAAACCGCTGATGACCCAATCATCCGGCCCCATTCCCGACAGCGTCGAATCCGCACTCCGCACGCTGGAAACGGAGAGCGGCGGTATCAACGCGCTCGCCGCCGCCCTGCGCGGCCCGCTTGGCGCGAGCTTCGCCCAGGCGGTCGATCTGATCCGCAACGCGAAGGGCCGCGTCATCGTCACCGGGCTCGGCAAGTCGGGCCATATGGGCCGCAAGATCGCGGCAACGTTGGCCTCGACCGGCACGCCCGCCTTCTTCGTGCACACCGCCGAAGCCGCCCATGGCGACCTCGGCATGATTACCACCGACGACGTCATCATGGCGCTGTCCTGGTCCGGCGAGCAGCCGGAGATGAAGACTCTCGTGAACTATTCCGCAAGGTTCGCAATCCCGATGATCGCGGTGACGTCGAACGCGGCATCCTCGCTGGGACAAGCGGCCGACGTCGTGATCGAGCTGCCGAAGGCGCGCGAGGCCTGCCCGCACAATCTGGCGCCGACCACCTCGACCCTGATGCAGGCCGCGATAGGCGATGCGCTTGCGATCGCGCTGCTCGAAGGCCGCGGCTTCACCGCGCTGGAGTTCGCGCATTTCCACCCCGGCGGCAAGTTAGGGGCGATGCTGAAATTCGTCCGCGACTACATGCGCACCGGTGCGGAAATCCCGGTCAAGCCGCTCGGCACCAAGATGTCGGACGCGGTGATGGAGATGTCCGCCAAGGGTTTGGGGTGCGTCTGCATCGTCAACGAGGCGAACGAGGCTCTCGGCATCATCACCGACGGCGATCTGCGCCGCCACATGCGGCCCGACCTGCTGACGGCGTCGGTCGACGACATCATGACCAGGCAGCCGAAAACCGTACCGCCCTCGATGCTGGCCACGGAGATGATCGAGGTGCTCAACACCCGCAAGATCACGACGCTGGTCGTGACCGAGGCGGACAAGGTGGTGGGCATCGTGCACCTGCACGATCTGCTGCGGGCAGGCGTGGCGTAGGGAGCCACTCACCGTCATTGCGAGCGCAGCGAAACATCCAGAGTGCCAGCGCGGAAAGACTCTGGATTGCTTCGCTACGCTCGCAACGACGGCGGCTAGAGCGGCGCAGGAAATCTTGCCGCCGTCTCCTCCAGCGGCAACCGCAGTCCGTTCGCCAGATACGAGACCGTGCGGTAGAAGCCGCACAGCAGCATGATCTCCAGGATCTGCGCCTCGTCGTAATGCGCCGACAGCGCAGCGAACTCAGCGTCGTCAAACGTCGCGCTGTGATGCAGCGCGTCGACGGCGGCGATCAGCGTCTGCTCGGCCGGGGACCAGCACGACGACGCCGCATCACCCTGCACGGTGGCGCGCACTTCCTCCTCGGTGAGTTTCGCCGGCCCGGCAAAGACCGCGACATGCACGCCCCATTCATATTCGCATTTGTTCAGCGCGCAGGTGCGGTCGATCACGATCTCGCGCTGGCGCAGCGACAGCGGTCCGGGATCGAGCAAGCCGCCGGCGCGAAACTTGTCCCAGGCGCGGGTGTGGCCCGCCATGACCCGGAACAGCAGCAGTGGCGGCGCGCCGCGCATGATGCGGTCGAACTGGGCCTGGATCTCCGGGGGATAAGGCGGGGTGAGCGGGGCAATGCGCGCTGTGACCGGGGACATTGGCCGCCTCTCTTGCTACATTTAACGTAGCATAAAGCTACACTATTTGTAGCACCACGCAAGAGGGCGACGATGGCGAAACAGACCACTTCGAGATCGCGCGGCGTCCGTGGCTCGCGCAGCGGGCGGCCGATCATGGTGCTGCTCGACCTCCTCGGACGACGCTGGAGCCTGCGAATCTTGTGGGAGCTACGCGACGCCCCCCTCACCTCGCGCGCATTGCGAACGGCCTGCGACGAGGCCTCGCCGACGGTGCTGCAGGCGCGGCTGGACGATTTGCGCGAGGCCGGGTTCGTGGAGCTCGGCGAAGCCGGCGGTTACGGGCTGACGGCGCTCGGGCGGGACTTGTGCGAGACGTTCATGCCGCTGCATAGGTTTGCGGAGCGGTGGCGCAGCAAGAGCGGCGCGTAAGTCTGGCGATGCCGTCCCGACTAGCTCGTCATTGCGAGCGAAGCGAAGCAATCCAGAATCTTTCCACCGGCAGCAGTCTGGATTGCTTCGCTTCGCTGCGCTCGCAATGACGGTGGACTAAGCCGCCGCCACCGTCAGATTCGCACCGTCCACTTGCACCACCTTCACACGCGTGCCCGCCGGCGTATCGGGACCTGCGACGCGCCAGACGGTGTCGCCGATGCGCATGGTGCCGTTGCCGTCGACGATCGGCTTCTCCAGCGTGAACTCGCGGCCGAGCAGCGCATCCGCGCGCTTGTTGAGGAAGGGGCTGGCGGCAATTGCATCCGGCTTCGGCCGGGCGAGCCGACGCCAAACCGGCACCGCGGCGGCGGCGAAGATCGCGAACATCACGAGCTGGATCTGCCAGGATATCGCCACTCCGAACGAGATCAGCCCGACCAGCAGCGCGGCGAGCCCGAGCCAGAACAGGAAGACTCCCGGCGCCAGCACCTCCAGCGCCATCAGGATGAAGCCGAAGATCAGCCAGTTCCAGGTGCCGAGCGATACGAACATGTCGGTCATGACACGACCTCTTTGAAATGGCGCATGCCCTTGTCGGAAAACCGGTGTCCACTTTTCCGGGGCATGCGCTTTACCCCTGCCGCGGCGGCACCGCCGGGGGCGTGCTCCCAGTCGTCGGCACCGAACCGCGACGAGCGGCGGCAGCGGCGGATGCCGCACTCTCGCCGAACGTTGCCTTGGCGATCTCGCCGATGCCGGCGAGCGAGCCGAGCATGCTGGTGGCCTCGATCGGCAGCATGATGATCTTCTGGTTCGGCGAGTCCGAAAACTGCCCGAACGCCTTGATATATTTGTCGGCGATAAAGTAGTTCAGCGCCGCGACGTCGCCCTTGGCAATGGCTTCACTGACCATCTGCGTCGCCTTGGCCTCAGCTTCCGCCGACCGCTCGCGTGCTTCGGCGTCGCGGAAGGCGGCCTCGCGGCGACCTTCCGCCTGGAGGATCTGGCCCTGCTTGGCACCCTCTGCGCGCAGGATCTCGGACTGGCGTGCACCTTCGGCCTGAAGGATGTCGGCGCGTTTGACGCGCTCGGCCTTCATCTGTCGGCCCATGGCTTCGACGAGGTCCGCCGGCGGCACAATGTCCTTGATCTCGATACGATTGACCTTGAGGCCCCAGGGCGAGACGGCGGCATCGACTACACGCAGCAGGCGCTCGTTGATTTCGTCGCGGTGCGACAACACCTGGTCGAGATCCATCGAACCCATCACCGAACGGATGTTGGTCATGGTCAGCACGGTGACGGCTTGGGTCAGGTTAGAGACCTCGTAGCTCGCCTTGGCGGCATCGAACACCTGAAAGAAGGCGACGCCGTCGACCGTCACGGTGGCGTTGTCCTTGGTGATCACCTCCTGCTCGGGAATGTCGATCACCTGCTCCATCATGTTGATCTTGCGTCCGACGCGATCGAAATAGGGCACGATCAGATTGAGCCCGGGGCTCAGCGTCTGGGTGTATTTGCCGAACCGCTCGATGGTCCAGTCATAGCCCTGCGGCACCGTCTTCACGCCGGCCACCAGCGTGACGATGACGAGCAAGACCAGAACAATCGCGAAAATGTCGAAACCGCTCATATTTCCTCCAAGGCGGAAAAGATTGGCGGGAAAAGGCCTTTTCCGCGCTGTCATTGGTCGGGATCACGACCCCAAGGGTTCAGTAAAGCGTTCAGTAAAGAGTTCAGAAGGATTCAAGGCTCAGCGGTCGTGCCTGATTTCGGCATCGGTAGGATTCTACACAAGACACCGGGAGAGGGAATGGTCGCGATTATGTATTTGCGAGGCGCTCTTGAAAGCGTGCTGGCGCACACCTAGCGACGACGTTAACGAATCCGGCGGTCGCAGCCAAATCCTACTCGATGACCTCGTTCGCGGTTGCGAGCAGGCTTGGCGGAAGCGTGACGCCGATCGCCTTGGCCGTCTTCAAGTTGATCGCCAGCTCGAACGTGGTCGGATTCTGGACCGGCAAGTCGGCCGCTCGCGCACCCTTCAGGATGCGATCGATATAGGTGGCGGCGCGGCGGAGCTGCTCGGCGCTGTCGGTGCTGTAGGACATCAAGCCACCCTCGTCGACGAAGGTCCGGCTCCAGAACACCGCCGGCACGCGCGCTTCATTGATGGCTGCCAGGAGAAGCGCACGGTTGGACATGGTGAAGAAATCCGGCAGCACCAGCAGGCCGCCGTCTTTCCGCAAGGCCAGGGCGGCGATCGAGGCCGTGTCATGGACCGGCGCGGGCACCACCGTCACATCGAGCGCGCGGCCGGCGTCTTCGATCGTCCGCAGCATCAGCGGCGCGAACGGCGCGGTGGCGGGATTGTAGACGACGGAAACGCGTGACGGCTTTGGCACGACCTGCGTAAGCATCTCCAGCCATTTGCCGGCCAGCGGGCCGTCGTAATCGGTGAAGCCGGTGATATTGCCGCCGGGATGGGCGAGATTCTGGACAAAGCCCTGGCTGACAGGATCGGTGACGACGGCGAAAACGATCGGGATCGTCGTCGTGCGCTGGCGCAGCTCCTCCACTGAGGGCGTGCCGACCGCAAGCAGGATGTCGGGCTTGAGCGCCACGAGTTCGTCGGCGAGTTGCGCGATCCGCGCGCGGTCGCCGCCGCCGTTGCGCCAATCGATCTCAAGGCTGCCGTCCTCCTTCCAGCCATGGCCGGCAAGCGCCTCGACCAGGACCGCGCTACGCGTCTGCCCGATCGCATCGTCCGCCGCAGTGACCGAGAGCACGCCGAGCCGGCGCGTCGCATTCGCTTGCGCCAGCACCGAGGCCGGCAGCATCGTGGTCACCCCAAGAAGCGCCAGAACCTCGCGGCGGTTCATGGGGCGCTCCTCGGATCCAGGCTCACTATATCCAGCCCTGGAGCTCGCGCAGCACCAGCGTTCGGATCACATCCATGCCGGGGTCGCTGTCGTTGAGGCAGGGGATCGCGGAAAACTGCTCCCCGCCATTGTGCTTGAAGATCTCGGCATTCTCCTGCGCGATCTCCTCCAGCGTCTCCAGGCAGTCGGCGGAAAAACCCGGCGTGATCACCGCGATACGGCGCACGCCCTCTTTCGCCAGACGCTCCATGGTCTTGTCAGTGTAGGGCTGCAGCCACTCGTCGAATCCGAAGCGCGACTGGAAGGTCAGCAGCAGCTTTGTCTCGTCCATGCCGAGCCGGCGCCGCAGCGCCTCGGTGGTCGCCACGCATTGGTCCTGATAGGGGTCGCCCTTGTCGACATAGGCCTTCGGCATGCCGTGGAAGGAGGCGACGATCAGCTCTGGCTTGAACGACAGGCTCGCCAGATGCGTCTCGATCGAGGTGGCGAGCGCCTCGATATAGGCTTCGTCCTCGTAGTAAGACGGCGTCACCCGCAGCGTCGGCTGCGCGCGCAGCCGCGCAAGCACGCGAAACACCTCATCGCAGACGGTGGCCGACGTCGCGGCGGAATATTGCGGATAGAGGGGGACGGCAAGAATGCGATCGCAGCCCTTCGCAATCAGCGCATCGACGCCCGACTTGATCGAGGGATTGCCGTAGCGCATAGCCCATTCCACCGTGACCTGGTCGCGGTCCGACAGCATGGCTCCGAGCTTGTCGCTCTGCGAGCGCGTGATGGTCTTGAGCGGCGACTCGTTCTTCTCGGTGTTCCAGATCTTGAGATAATCGCGCGCCTTGGCGCGGGGGCGGGTGCGCAGGATGATGCCGTTCAGCACCAGCTTCCAGATCAAGCCCTGATCCTCGATGACGCGGGCGTCCGAGAGGAACTCCTTCAGATAGACCCGCACGCCGCGCGTGTCGGCGGTATCGGGCGTGCCGAGATTGACCAGGAGTACGCCGACGCGCGGCTGGCCGGACTGAGGCAGCGGCTTCGTGGTCTTGAGAGGGGCTAGGGTTGTCATGCTCGTTGGGTCGCGCGTTGCCCCGAGCTTGTCAAGATCAGGCCGGTTTCGCTAGGGTCGCACCGAGGCGGGGGAGGAAAGATGACACTCGCGGAATGGTGCGTCTTCGGAGCGTTGCTGCTCTATTTGGTGACGATCGTCTCGGTCAAATGGATCAGGTTTCGCGGGTTCGACAATTCACGCCCGCGCGATCCCGCCTTCTACGAAGAGGCCATCGCGCAGCGCGCGCTCGGCGCCCACCAGAATGGTATCGAGACCTTTCCGTTCTTCGCCTTCGCGGTGCTGCTGGCCGAATTCCGGGACTCGCCGCAGCGGATGATCGACGAGCTCGCGGTGCTGTTCCTGATCGTACGGATCGCCTATGTGCTGACCTATCTCGGGAACCGCCCGACGCTGCGCTCCATCCTCTGGAGCATCGGCTTTGCGATCAATCTCGGGATCTTCTTCATGCCGGCGTTGAAGCAGTTCTTGCCGGTGTGACTCTCCCTTTGTGGGAGAAGGTGGCGCGAAGCGCCGGATGAGGAGTTCTATCGGCGAACGCAGCTGCAAGAGGATCGCTCGCGGAGACAACCCCTCACCCGTCTCGCCGCTACGCGGCGAGCCACCCTCGCCCACAAGGGGAGAGGGAAAAACTCAGAAACACGTCGTCCGTTCGGCCGCGATGTAACCCAACAACAGGCCTGCACCGAACAGCAGCACGAGGCCGGCGGCGGCGATTTCGATGCCGCGCATGAACAGCGCGCCGTTGCCGTCGCGTCCGGCGCTCAGGCGGGCGGCGATGTCCTGGGCGGAGACGGCGACCACGGCAATGACCGCGACGGTGATCGCGGTGCCGAGCCCCATCAGCAGAGTTGCGGCGATGCCGGCCCAGAACAGGCCTTGGGCCAACGCGAACACCAGCACCAGGATCGCGCCCGAACAGGGACGGATGCCGACGGTCAGGATCGCGGTAAAGCCGCGTCCCCAGCCTCCGGGGCCGGCGAGCTCGCTCGGCATGGCGCCGTGGGAATGGCCGCAATGCTCGTCATGAACGTGGTGATGCGCGTGGTGATGATGGGCGTGCGCATGATCGTGACGATGATGATCATGCGCATCATGATGGTGGTGACCGTGATCATGATGGTCATGCGGCACGCCCGCGATCGCCGGCACCGGCTGAACCGCCTGCAGCGCACGGATGAAGGTGCGGCCCTTGACCCAGACCAGGCGCAGGCCGAAAAGCGCGATCAGGGCGTAGCTTGCGATCTCGATCGCGCCTTCCGCCTTGCACATGGTCCTGGCGGTCGCATTCAGCACCCAGGCCGAGATGCCGACAATCAGGATCGCCACCAGCGACTGCATCAACGCCGATGCAAACGACAGCACGATGCCGCGCCGGGCAGTCTCGCGATTGGCGACGAGATAGGAGGCGATCACCGCCTTGCCGTGGCCGGGCCCAGCGGCGTGGAAGATGCCGTAGGCAAAGGAGATGAAGAGCAGCGTCCACACCGCCGAGCCGTCGGACTTGGCGGCGCGAATGGTCGCCGACATCTGGCGATAAAATTCCGATTGTTTTGCCAAGAGCCAGCCGATGAGGCCACTGGCCTCAGGCTCGGCCGCCGGGGCTGGCCGCGGCGCGCCGAACGGGTTCTGGGCAAGGAGATCATGCAGCGCGGCATCGGCCACGCCCAGCACGACAATAACGGCGGCGCAGGCGAGAAGCCCGCGGGCAAGCGGCGAACGAAGACGACCGATCAAGGGCAATCCACCGTGATCTTGTTGGCGAACATCATGCCGAAATTGGAGTTCTCGCCGTTCATGAAGGTCTGCTCGTTGAGCTTCTGCGCACTCGCGGTGCCGTCGCTCGGCCGCTCAAGTTTCATCTGGCAGCCGGCGGGCGCGCCGACCAGCTTGATCGGGTTGTCCTTGGCCATCTGGAAGTCGATGAAGAATGAGCGGTCGAACACTTCGAGCATCAATTGCTTGGGCTTGACCGGATTCTTCAGCGGCAGCGTGAAGTGCAGGGTCAGGACCGTATCCTTGTAGTCGAGGAAGTAGTCGACCGGCTCCTGGAATCGCTCCTTCTTGCCGTCGGCTCGCGCGAAGGTGAAGTAGGCATATTCCTTCAGCGACTCGACATTGGTCTGCGCCAGCGGTCCGAGCTCCTCGCGGGTATAGACGCCCTTGGTCTTGCTCTCGAGCCCCTGCACGGCATAGGCCGAGAACATGTCGTCAAACGTCCAGGCGTGGCGCACGCCGGTGATGGTGCCGTCCGCGGCATAGAGCAACTCGCTGGTCGCGGTGATCCAGACATGCGGGTGCGCCTGCGCCGCCCCGGCCACAAAGGTGAGGCCAGCGGCGAGCAGCAGCCCGAGCAGGGCGCGCACGCCCATCAGCCCGCCTTCGGGGCGTCAAGCAGACCTCGGCGACGCAGCAGCGCATCGGGCTCCGGCGGGCGGCCGCGGAAGGCCTCATAGGCGGCTTCCGGATCGACCGATCCGCCGCTCGAGTAGATGTCGTCGTGCAGGCGTTTTGCGACGGCGGGATCGAAGATGTCGCCGGCTTCCTCGAATGCGCCGAAGGCGTCGGCGTCCATCACCTCCGACCACATGTAGCTGTAATAGCCGGCGGCATAATGATCGCCGGTGAAGATGTGACCGAATTGCGTCGGACGGTGACGCAGCGAGATCTCCTCGGGCATGCCGATCTTCTCCAGCTCGCGTCTCTCGAAGGCGCGGACGTCCTGCGCGGCGGAGGCCGGCTGGGTGTGGAATTCGAGATCGATCAGCGCCGAGGAGACGAACTCGACCGTGGCGAAACCCTGGTTGAATTTTCGCGCGGCCAGGAACCGTTGCAGCAGATCGTCCGGCAGCGGCTCGCCGGTCTGGTAGTGGCGGGCAAACTTTTGCAGCACCTCGGGCCGCTCCTGCCAATGCTCGTACAGCTGGGAGGGCAATTCGACGAAGTCGGTGAACACGGAGGTGCCCGACAGCGACGGATAGGTCACGTTGGAGAGCATGCCGTGCAGGCCATGGCCGAACTCGTGGAACAGGGTGCGGGCATCGTCGGGCGACAGCAGCGAGGGTTCCCCGTCCGCGCCCTTGGAGAAGTTGCAGATGTTGAGGATCAGCGGCGCGACCTCGCCGTCGAGCTTCTGCTGGTCGCGCAGCGAGGTCATCCAGGCGCCGGAGCGCTTCGACGGCCGGGCGAAGTAGTCGCCATAGAACAGCGCCTTGTGCTTGCCGTCCCGCCCCTTCATCTCCCAGACCCGGACGTCCGGATGCCAGACCGGCACGTTCTTGCGCTCCTCGAAAGTGACGCCGAACAGGCGCGTGGCACAGTCGAAGGCGGCGGCGATCATGTGATCGAGCGCGAGATACGGCTTGATCGCGGCGTCGTCGAAATTGGCGCGCTGAAGGCGCAGCTTTTCGGCATAGAAGCGCCAGTCCCAGGGGGCGAGCTTGAAATTGCCGCCCTCCTCCGTGATCAGCGCCTGCATGTCGTCGCGGTCGGCGAGCGCCCGCGCCCGGGCCGGCTTCCAGACCCGCTCCAGAAGGCCGCGCACCGCTTCCGGCGTCTTGGCCATGGAATCCTCGAGCCGGTAGGCCGCGAAGGTCGGATAACCCAGGAGATTGGCGCTCTCCTCGCGCAGCTTCAGGACCTCGACGATGGTCGCGTTGTTGTCGTTGGCATTGCCGTTGTCGCCCCGCGCGGTGAAGGCCTTGTAGACCTTCTCGCGCAGGTCACGCCGGGCCGAGCTCTTCAGGAACTGTTCGACCGAGGAGCGCGACAGGGTGACGATGGCCTTGCCGGCCATGCCGCGTTCTTCCGCCGCAGCCTTGGCGCTGGCGACAAAACTCTCCGGCAGGCCCTGGCGGTCGGCTTCGCCGAGCTCCATGAACCATTCCTGCTCGTCGCCGAGCAGATGATGACTGAAGCTGGTGCCGAGCTGGGCGAGTCTCTCGTTGATCTCCGCCATCCGCGTCTTGGCCTCTTCGGAGAGGCCGGCGCCGGAGCGGTGGAAGCGGGTGTAGGTGCGCTCGAGCAGGCGGAGCTGTTCCGGTGTCAGACCGAGATTGGCGCGGTTCTCGTGTAGCTGGGCAATGCGGCCAAACAGCACGGCGTTCATCATGATCGGATTCCAGTGCCGCGCCATCCGCAAGGAAACCTCCTTGTCGATCTCCAGAATGGCCGGGTTGGAATGCGCCGAGACGAGGTCGTAGAAGACCGACGCGACCTTGCTGAGCAGCTTGCCCGAGCGCTCCAGCGCCGTGATGGTGTTGGCGAAGTCGGGCGCGGTCGGGTCGTTGGTGATCGCTGCGATCTCGGCGGAGTGGTCGGCGAAGGCCTGCTCGAAGGCCGGGAGGAAGTGCTCCGGCTTGATTTCGTCGAAGGGCGGGGTCGCAAACGGCGTCACCCACGCCTTCAGCAGCGGGTTGGTCTCGGAGTCCGTAGTTTGGCGGGGTTCTGACATTACAAGTCCCGATTTGTGGCTCGATTGTTGCGGCCAGCTATAGCACGCGATAGGGCTTTTTTGGGCCGTTTGCCCTTGCTCCCGGCTGCCTTTTCGGTGAGATTGCGGCCCTCCAAGCCTAGGACCCCTGAGCTCATGAACGCGACCTCCTCGTCTTCCCGTCGGATCGTCTGGCCGAGCGTCATCACCGTCGTCAGCGCCGCCATCCTGATCGGCGCCGAGGTGTTCGGCGCGGCGTTTGCCGGCGGCTGGGCGCTCGCGATCCTGTTCGGGCTGGGCGAGCAAGGCACGCACATCCTTCAGGCCACGCTGTTTGCGCTCGGCGTGCTCGTGATGACGGCCTTCATCCGCGCCGCTCAACGCGTCGAGCCGTTCACGAAGCGCGGCTGAAGCGCGGACGCTCGCGAGTGACGCGCGCCGCGCAGAAAACTTAACGCGCGTTCATCTTTCGCGTCGCGCGCGCAACACTGCGCAAGCAGATGTTAGGCAATTCTGTTCGCAGCCTAAAAAATCTCTTGCGAAGCAGAGTCAAAACACTTATGTGCGGATTGCCCAATTTCGCACGTGCCTGTGGTCGTGTGTCAGTCGGTAGGTATCCGGACAAGAGGCCGGACAGCCGCCAAGGGGTGAAGAAGCCGAGGGGCTCTTCGGAAGTGTGGAAGTCGGAAGGCTCATCGCCGGAAGACGAAAGCAAACCCGGAGCGTCCAGCATCTCTCTCAAAGAGATGCCTTGTCGAAGGTGACTTTGCTCTTTGCAACCGTGACTGGCAGCCGGAGGCGAACCGGCGCACCCCGCTCTCAACGGGGGACGCGACTTAAAGCAACGACGGATCGGGCTTTTTTGGTCTCTACCGGCAGTCCAACGCCGGCGCGGGCTACTGAAAAGGCTTGTCCTTCATTGCCAGGTGTGCGGGCGGGAACATTCCCAACCAATCCACGGCAGCACAGTCTGATGTGAGTCTTTGGCTCGTCGCGCCTCCATCGCGCGATCTGGCCGGAGCGCTCTTATCCGACGTCATTTTTTGAACGGATCCCCGTCGCTGGGCCGTTTGGGAGAGTGCTATGACCGACCGTATCCAGGAATTCCTGCGCAACCGCCGCAGCGAGGGCCTCGACACCGAGCCGTGCCTCGTCGTCGACCTCGAAGTCGTGCGCGACAATTACCAGACCTTTGCCAAGGCGCTGCCCGACAGCCGCGTGTTCTATGCCGTCAAGGCGAACCCGGCGCCGGAAGTGCTGGCTTTGCTCGCCTCCATGGGCTCCTGCTTCGACACCGCGACGGTCGCCGAGATCGAGATGGCGCTGGCCGCCGGTGCGACGCCCGACCGCATCTCCTTCGGCAACACGATCAAGAAGGAGCGCGACATCGCGCGCGCCTTCGCGCTCGGCATTCGGCTGTTCGCGGTCGATTGCGCCGCCGAAGTCGAGAAGGTCGCCCGTGCCGCGCCCGGCGCAAAGGTGTTCTGCCGCATCCTCTATGACTGCGCCGGCGCCGAATGGCCGCTGTCGCGCAAGTTCGGCTGCGACCCGGAGATGGCCGTCGACGTGCTCGACGTTGCCAAGCGTCTGGGCCTGGAGCCGTGCGGCATCTCCTTCCATGTCGGCTCGCAGCAGCGCAAGGTGAAGGCGTGGGACCGTGCGCTGGCAATGGCCTCGCAGGTGTTCCGCGACTGCGCCGAGCGCGGCATCAACCTGACCATGGTCAACATGGGCGGCGGTTTCCCGACCAAGTACCTGAAGGACGTACCGCCGGTGGTGACCTACGGGCGCTCGATCTTCCGCGCGCTGCGCAAGCACTTCGGCAACCAGATTCCGGAGACCATCATCGAGCCGGGCCGCGGCATGGTGGGCAACGCCGGCATCATCGAGTCCGAAGTCGTGCTCATCTCGAAGAAGAGCGACGAGGACGAGGTGCGCTGGGTTTATCTGGACATCGGCAAGTTCGGCGGTCTCGCCGAGACCATGGACGAGTCGATCCGTTACGCCATCCGCACCCCGCATGACGGCGCGGACATGACGCCGTGCGTGCTCGCGGGCCCGACCTGTGACAGCGCCGACGTGCTGTACGAGAAGAACCCGTATCCGCTTCCGGTGACGCTCGAGATCGGCGACAAGCTGCTGATCGAAGGCACCGGGGCCTATACGTCGACCTACTCGGCGGTGGCTTTCAACGGCATCCCGCCGCTGAAAACCTACCACATCTGATCCGCCTCGCGTCTGAGGCCTGACGAACCCGGGAGCCGGCTTGCCGGCTCCCTCCCTGACATTTCGATCTCTGACGACGCCTTGAACTGGCGTGCTTTGCGCACGTCAGTTTCAAGCGGGGACTGACGCGCCATGACTGCTCTTCGGAAGACACAAATTGACCCCACTTCGAAAGCCGCTCCGTTCGCGATCCGTGCGGAGCGTGCTGTCGACGTTGCGATGCGTGAAGCGCTGCTCGATGCGTCCTTTGGCGAGAACCGCCATGGCCGTACCTGTCAGCGCCTGCGTGACGGACGCGCACCCGCTGCCGGCCTTGCGCTGGCCGCGATGCGCGAGGGGAAGCTCGTGGGAACCGTGCGGCTGTGGCACGTCAGCGCCGGAGGCAGGCCCGCTCTGGTCCTCGGACCGCTGGCAGTGGACCCTGCCTGCCGCGAGCTCGGGATCGGCGCCGCGCTGATGCAACAAGCGCTGGCTGCCGCCCGGGCGCGCGGGCATGCCGCCGTGATCCTGCTCGGCGATGCCCCCTATTACGCCCGCTTCGGCTTCTTGGCCGCCAACACCGGCGAGCTGTCGCTGCCCGGTCCGTTCGAGCGCGACCGCCTGCTGGCGATCGAATTCACAACAGGCGCGCTGGACGGCGCCGCCGGGATGATCGTCCCGACTGGTGCGGCCCTGCCCAAACGAAGGGTAGTTCGCGCCCTCCAGGCGCGCGCGGCTTAAGGATCGCCATGATGGCGACGACCTAGCCGCGTTAAGCGGCAACGCCCGGCTGTGCCTGCGTTAAGCTCCATTCCTTTGGGGTTGCGCAGGCCGGCAAATTGCGTAAACCCCACGAAATTCCTCTTCAGTCGAGGCCTACGACCATGTCCCGCCGCCTGATTTCCACCGGCTCCCCGTTCGAGAAGACCGCCGGCTACAGCCGCGCCGTGATCGACGGCGAGTTCGCCTTCGTCGCGGGAACCACCGGTTACGACTACACCACCATGACGATGCCGGCCGATGTCACGAGCCAGTCACGCAACTGCTTCAAGACCATCGAAGCTGCCCTGAAGGAGGGTGGCTTCGAGATGGCCGACATCGTCCGCGTGACCTACTACCTCACCAACATCAAGGATGCGGACGCGCATTTCGCGGTCTGCGGCGAAGTCCTCGGCGAGATCCGCCCGGCCGCCACGCTTCTCGTCGTCTCGGCGCTCTACAAGCCCGAGATGAAGGTCGAAATCGAAGCCACCGCCAAGCGCCGCAGCGCCTGAGCCATCCCTCACCATTTGTTCGCCAGCACGTTCCGGAGAAACCATCCCATGAGCCCCGCCTCGCAGATCTACGCGAAGATCACTGGTCCCATCGTCATGGTCGGCTTCGGCTCCATCGGCAAAGGCACGTTGCCGCTGATCGAGCGGCATCTCGATTACGACAAGTCGCGCGTTACCGTGATCGACCCAAAGGACGAGGGTCGCAAGGCTCATTGCGAGAAGCACAATGTGCGCTTCATCCAGAAGGGCGTGACCAAGGACAATTATCGGGAGTTGCTGACCCCGCTGCTCACTGAGGGCGGCGGCCAGGGCTTTTGCGTCAATCTCTCGGTCGACACCGGCTCCACCGACATCATGGAGCTCTGCAACGAGCTCGGCGCTCTCTATATCGACACCGTCAACGAGCCCTGGCTCGGCTTCTATTTCGACTCCTCGAAAGGCCCGGAAGCGCGCTCCAACTACGCCCTTCGCGAAGCGACGCTGGCCGCCAAGAAGGCGCGCCCTGCGGGGTCGACGACGGCCGTCTCCTGCTGTGGTGCCAATCCCGGCATGGTCTCGTTTTTCGTCAAGCAGGCGCTGCTCAACGTCGCCGCCGATCTGAAGCTCAATGCCCCCAAGCCGAAGACAAAAGCCGAATGGGCGGACTTGATGCGACAAGCCGGCATCAAGGGCATCCATATCGCCGAACGCGACACCCAGCGCTCCAAGAAGCCGAAAGAGCCCGATGTCTTCGTCAACACCTGGTCGGTGGAAGGTTTCCTGTCGGAAGGCGTGCAGCCCTCCGAGCTCGGCTGGGGCACCCACGAAAAATGGATGCCCGAGAATGCGCGGACTCACGAAGCCGGCTGCGGCGCTGCCATCTATCTGATGCAGCCCGGCGCCAACACGCGCGTGCGCACCTGGTGCCCGACCCGCGGCGCGCAGTATGGCTTCCTTGTCACCCACAACGAGTCGATCTCGATCGCTGACTATTTCACCGTGCGCGACGCATCGGGCACGGCGGTCTATCGGCCGACCTGCCACTATGCCTATCATCCGGCTGACGATGCCGTGCTGTCGCTGCATGAAATGTTCGGCCGCGCCGCGAAGATGCAGGAAAAGCACCACATCCTCGACGAGAACGAAATCGTCGACGGCATCGACGAACTCGGCGTGCTGCTGTTCGGCCATGACAACAATGCCTACTGGTACGGCTCGCAGCTCTCCATCGAAGAGACCCGCAAGCTCGCGCCCTATCAGAACGCCACCGGCCTGCAAGTGACCTCCGCCGTGCTCGGCGGCATGGTGTGGGCGCTGGAAAACCCGAACGAGGGCATCGTCGAAGCCGACGAGATGGATTTCGATCGTCTGCTGGAAATTCAGCTGCCGTATCTCGGCCCGGTGAAGGGTTTTTATACCGACTGGACGCCGCTGACGGACCGTCCGGGACTGTTCCCGGAGGACATCGACACTAGCGATCCCTGGCAGTTCCGGAATGTTCTGGTGCGGTGAGGCGGCGTCGCGCCACGGCCACTGCTGTCATGCCCCGCGACCCGGCTACGCCAAGGCTTAGCCGAGGTTGAGGTCCAGGCGCGCCGAACTTTAGCGTAAGCGGCAGGCGGGGCATCCAGTACGCCGCAGCATCTCCGTATCCACGCACAGCCTCTGGAATACTGGATCGGCCGCCTTCGCGGACGATGACAGCACCCGCGTAGATGCAGAACCTACTTCCTCTCGATCGGCGGCGCGATCTTCTCGGCTGGGGCTGGCGGCAATGCTGGTTTCGCCGCGCCGGCAGCGCCCTGCGTCTGCGGTTCGGGCCGCGCGGGCTCTGGGGCGGGCGTGGTCGGCCGGTCGCCGCCGGGCTTGGCTTCCGCGGGCTTATTCTGATCGTCGGACGGCGTGCCCTGAAGGGGTTGCGTCGCTTGGGCTGTCTGCATCCGGGTCTCGGCGCGGATTTGCGCCAGCGACATGCCTGACACCACGACGCCTGCCGCGAACAGCGAGCAGGCGACCATCAAGTCGAGCTTCAGTCTGCGCTTGTCATATTGGCCGGGCATGTCGATCACCGCCTTTGTCTGCGGGATCAACGAAATTGCCGCTCTGCGGTTCCCGCCCGTGGCGGCCGGAACTCGACGGCTGCGCGCCACATGGCCCCATCCACGGTCGGAACGATGACAGATTAAAGCTCGAGCAGGCCGCCATCACCATTTTCGTCGGCGAACGCCAACAGCGTCCCCTTCGCGTTCCAGGCGAGCGCGGCGACTGCGGGCGTGGCGTTGCGGCGGACGAGGATCTCGGCGCCGTCCTCCAGACGGACCATCAGCACGGTGCCGTCGCTGTAGCCGGCGGCGAAGATGTCGTTCCTGGGGTGGCAGGCGACGACCGACACGCGCGCCTGCAGCGGCGCGAGCATCGCTGGCTCCTTGCCCATCGGGCCATCCTTGCTAGCGAACGGCCACAGGATCACCGTGTCGGCGCCCGAGGTCGCCAGCGCCTTGCCGCCCGCGCTCCACGACATCGAGCGGACGCGGCTGGGATAGCCGGTCATGCGCATGTGCCTGTTGTCGGCAAGCCGCCAGCCGTGCAGCGCCGATTCGTGCATCGTGGTGACCAGGAATTTGTTGTCCGGGCTGAAGGTGACGCCGAGATGCGAGCCGGCCCAAGGCAGGAATTCGGCCGACCCCGCCATGTTGGGAAACCACAGCGTCGCGCCGTTGTAATGGGCGATCGCGAGACGCTGGCCCTTCGGCGCAAACGCGAGGCCGCCGACGGTCGAGGGCACCTCGAGCGACTTCTCCTCGCTCTTGCCGCTCTTGAAGAAAGCAGTCTTGCCAGCCGACCAGGCGTAGGCACCGTCCGGATGCAGCGCCACCGCATCGATCCAGCGCCGTTTCGGGTCGGTCGCAAGCAGCGTCACTTCGCCTTTGGCCTCGAGCGACACGACTTTTCCATCGTCGCCGCCCATCACGAGGCGCTTGCCGTCGGAGGCGGCCGAGAGAATGCCGCCGCTGTGCACGGCGATCTTGCTGATCTCACCCTGGCTATCCACGAGCGCGACATTCTCCTCGCCGCCGACGAAGGCGGCGCGGTTGCCAAGGAAATGCACGGAGGTCACGACCATGCCGAGCGCGAGCGATTTGACGCGCTCGGTGACGGAGACGATCGAGGCGGAATCGGCGGGTGGCGTAAACTCTTTCATCACGAGACGATGCAGCTCTCAAAACCCTGGCGAATGAGGTCTTGCGGCAATTCGCGACCGATGAAGACGAGGCGGCTCTCGCGCGGCTCGCCGTCCTTCCATTTGCGCTGGTGGTTGCCCTCCAGCATCATGTGGACACCCTGAAAGACGTAGCGGTCATCATCGTCGTGGAAAGCAAGGATGCCCTTGGAGCGCAGGATCTTGCCGCCCTCCACCTGCACCAGGTTCTGAAGCCAGGGCATGAACACGTTCGGATCGAGCGGCTTGTCGGTCTTGAGTGACAGCGACTGCATGTCCTCGTCGTGATAGTGCTTCAGGCCGTGGCCGTGATCATGATCGTGATGGTCGTGACCGTGATGGTGATGATCATGGTCATGATCCTCGGCATTCAGGAAGTCCGGCTCGATGTCGAGGATGCGGTCGAGATCGAAGGCGCCGCGATCGAGCACGTCGGCCAAAGCCACCGAGCAGCGCTCGGTGCGATGCAGTTTCGCATAGGGATTGATGGCGCGGATGCGGGCCTCGACCTCGGCAAGTTCTCCCTTGGAAACGAGATCGATCTTGTTCAGCACGATGACGTCGGCAAAGGCGATCTGGTTCTTGGCCTCAGGTGCATCCTTGAGGCGGTCGGATAGCCATTTGGCGTCCGCAACCGTGACCACCGCATCGAGGCGCGCGTTCTTCTGCACGTCCTCGTCGACGAAGAAGGTCTGGGCGACGGGGGCCGGATCGGCAAGACCGGTGGTCTCGACGATGATGGCGTCGAACTTGCCCTTGCGCTTCATCAGGCCTTCCATGATGCGCACGAGATCGCCGCGCACGGTGCAGCAGATGCAGCCGTTGTTCATTTCGAACACTTCCTCATCGGCACCGATGATGAGGTCGTTGTCGATGCCGATCTCGCCGAATTCGTTGACGATGACGGCGTATTTCTTGCCGTGGTTTTCCGACAGGATGCGGTTCAACAGCGTGGTCTTGCCCGCACCGAGATAGCCGGTCAGGACGGTCACGGGAATTTTTGGGGCGGTCGCTTCAGACATAACAACTCCGGACTTCGGGCTTTTCGCGCGACGCGAGGCGGGGTGGCCCCTGCCCTAGTGGTCAAGCGCACTGGTCAGGGCCTTTATATTGTGCCTGACCATATCAATGTAAGTGGGTGCAGGCCCCTTTTCGCCGGTCAAACCGTCCGAAATCAGGGTCCCACCGACTTTTGAGCCGGTCTCCGCCGCGATCCGCCGGATCAGCCGGTCGTCGCTGATATTTTCCAGGAACACGGCGGGGATTTTTTGGGCCTTGATCTGGCCGATGATGGTGGCGATGTCCCGCGCGCTGGGCTCGGTTTCCGTGGAGACGCCCAAGGGCGCGATGAACTGGACGCCGTATTCGGCGGCGAAATAGCCGAAAGCGTCATGGGTCGAAATCACCTTGCGACGCTCCTGCGGGATCTTGGCCACGGCTTCGCGGACCTCGCGGTCGAGCGTTTCGAGCTTTTCCAAATAGGCCTTGGCCTGGGCGCGGAAGAACTCCGCATCGTCCGGGTCGACCGCGGCCAGCGCATTGGCGATGTCGGTGACGTAGATTTTGGCGTTGGGGACCGACTGCCAGCCATGCGGATCTGCGGCCGAGCCGAGCTTGAGCGGCGCGATGCCGGCGCTCACGATAACCACCTGCGCCTTGCTGCCCGAGGACTGCACGAGCCGTGGCAGCCAGCCCTCGAGACCAAGCCCGTTGACGATGACCAGCTTTGCGTCCGCGATCCGCTTCGCATCGCTTGGCGCGGGCGCGTAGACATGGACGTCGCTGTCGGCCCCGACCAACGTCGTCAGATTGATCCGGTCGCCGCCGACATTACGGACGAAGTCGGCCAGGATCGAGAAGCTCGCGACGACTTTCAGTTGCTCAGCGGCGTGCAGCGGCGAGGCGATCAGCATAAGCACACAAAGCAGGATGCGCCGCATCGCTATCACGCTTCCAAATGCCGGCCGGGAAACAGCTGCCTAACGACGCCGCCGACCCGGCCGAACAGGACGGAGACGGTGTAGAGCGCGCTTGCCACCAGAATGATCGCAGGACCCGACGGCACACGGGTCTGGAACGACAGCACGAGACCTGCATAGCCGGACACGGCGGCAGCGACGACCGCGATGCAGATCATGACGGTGAGATCGCGCGACCAGAACCGCGCGATGCCGGCCGGCAGGATCATCAGGCCGACCGCGAGCAGCGTGCCGAGCGCCTGAAAGCCGTTGACGAGGTTGATCACGACCAGCGCGAGGAAAGCGAGATGCGCAGGCCCGCCGGCCCGGCTGACGGTGCGCAAAAACAGCGGATCGACGCTTTCGATCACCAGCGGACGGTAGATCACGGCGAGCACCAGCAGCGTGACCGTGGCGTTGAATGCGACGACCAGCAGCGTCTGGTCGTCCATCGCGAGAATATTGCCGAACAGCACGTGCAGCAGGTCGATATTGGTGCCCTTGATCGAGACGATGGTGACGCCGAGCGCCAGCGAGGCCAGATAGAAGGTCGCGAGCGAGGCATCCTCCTTCAACCCGGTCGAGCGCGCGACGAGGCCTGCGAGGATTGCGACGGCAAAACCTGCGATCAGGCCTCCGGCCGTCATCGCGAACAGATTGAGACCGGAGAGCAGGAAACCGACAGCGGCGCCGGGTAGGATTGCATGTGCCATGGCGTCGCCGACCAGGCTCATCCGCCGCAACATCAGGAACACGCCGATCGGCGCACCCGCGAGCGACAGCGCGATAACGGCCGCGAGCGCACGTCGCATGAACTCGAATTCGGTGAACGGGCCGATCAACGCGTCATAGAGCATCGGATATCAAGCCGCCCGTGAGCGGGCATCATCGGCCGAGCAGGCGGCGGCGCTGTCGTCGAAGGCTTCGCACATCCGCATCGCCACCATCAGGTTTTCCGGCGTCAGCACCTCCGCCGTCGGGCCCCACGCCACGGGGCCGCGCGCCAGCACCAGCGTCTCGCTGAAATGGGTGCGCACCATCTCCATGTCGTGCAGTGCGGCGAGCACTGTGCGGCCCTCGCCATGCCAGTGCTTCACCAGCGCCAGCAGATCGGCCGTGGTTTTGCTGTCGATGGCGTTGAAAGGCTCGTCCAGCACGATCAGCCGGGCGTCCTGGAGCAGCACGCGCGCGAACAGCACGCGCTGCATCTGGCCGCCCGAGAGCGTTCCGATCGGGCGGTTTTCGAAACCGTTGAGGCCAACGGAAGCGATCGCGCGGAGGATCTTTTCGCGCGCCGCCTTGCCGATGCCGCCGAACAGGCCGGTCCCACGCCACAGCCCGGTGGCGACGAAATCCAGCACCGAGATCGGGAAGCTGCGGTCGATCTCCGCACTCTGCGGCAGATAGGCGATATCGCGGCTGTCGAGCCCGCCGAGATGGATGCTGCCGTCGAGCGGCCTGAGGATGCCGACGATGCCGCGCAGCAGCGTCGACTTGCCGGCGCCGTTCGGGCCGATCACGGCCAGCAGCGCGCCCGGCGCGACCTCCCCATTGAGGTGGTGCACGGCCGGATGGCGGTCATAGCCGAGCGTAACGTTGTGGAAATGCAGCGCCGCCATGGTCACCTCATCGCCAGGAAGACCACGCCCCAAAGCACGGCGCAGACCGCGAGCGCGGCCGCGAGACGGGCGGCCATCGTCATGCGCAGGATCGACCAGTGCGCCGCCTGAGCCGGATGCGGAGAGGCCGCACCGTGGACATGTGCGTGGGTGTGATCGTGTCCATGCGAATGCCCGTCGTCATGGGAATGGCTATGAGCATGATCGCTATGATGGGCTTGGGACGCGGCGGGAACCATTCCTGGATGTTATATTATAACATTACAGCTGTCCATGCCGGGCTCAGGGTTTGCCGATCAGCATGGCGATGGCGGCGGCGACGAACGGGAACGGCACCGAAACCGCGCAGCGGAACCAGACGAAACGGGCCGGCATGAACGGAACTTCCCACAAAATCACCCGTTGGAAGGCAAATAGCGCCCAAGCGACGACATAGGCGACCACCTGCGGCACCCCACCACCCGATTTCAGGGCCACCGTCCCGATCGAGAACCCGATTACCGGGCCACCGGGCGTCGCGGCCCCGGCGACCACGGCAGTCGCGACCCCCAGCCAGCCGCTGTCCGGGCCGAGCCAGCCGCTGATCACCTCCTGTGGGATGATAGCGGCGATGTAGCCGGAGCCGATCACCCCCAGCGCGATCCGCGGCACGATGTTGATGAAGTCCATCGAGCCTTCGCGCAGCGAGGCCTTGAACACCGGTGGGCCACGGCGAAAGGCGATCAGGCCAACGCCGAACACCGAACCCACAACAGGATGTCGATCAGGAGCGCGGCGCTCATGTCTCGTCGTCCTTCATGGCCGGCTTCGGACAAAGCCGGACATAGACGAAGCGGCCGAGCGCGCCTGCGAGCACCGGCAACGGCAGCGAGATGAGGATGCGCCACAGCGTGAAGTCGGTGCCCATAATCGGGATTTCCCAGGCGACCGCCCGGCCATAGCCGATCAAGGTCCAACTCACGACCATGGCGATGGTGGCACCGAAATCGGCGCCGACCGCCAGCAGCGCACTCGCCACGGGATAGGCGGTGAAGGGACCGCCGGGCAGGATCGCGCCGAAGGCGGTGCCGATCAGAAGGCCTTTCAGGCCCGATTTCGGCCCGAGCGCGCGCGAGACTTTTTCGTGCGGCAGGATCTCGGAGATGAACGCACCGAGCAGGCAGCCGGCCAGCACGCGGGGCAGGATGCCGCCGAACAGCGAGAGATCGTGGGTCAGTATCTCGAGAACACCGTCGGTGCCATCACGCCGCCAGACCAGACCTGCGCTCACCGCCACAAGGGCTGCGATGATGATGGTCGACCAGCCGATCGGCTTGCGCACGCGACCCGGCCGCGGCTCGGATTCCGCGTCCTCGGCGGATGCCGGGTCTTTCGAGGAAGGATCTGACAACGGGCGCGTTCGGCTCGAGGGCGATGCCCGTCCTGCTTAAGGGCGCCGCAGATGCGATGCAAACAGTACGATGACGGGAGCGATGCGCACCTCGCGCAGGGCCATGCGAGGCGAAGTGCGAATTCCGCACAACAAAAAGGCGGCCGCGCCTCGACCGCCTTTCAATTCCGTCATTCCGGAGCGGCAAAGCCGGCCCCGGAATGCGTGAAGCCCAGGCCTCGTCGAACTCAGGCCTTGTCGAACAGCGACTCGACGTATTCCCAGTTCACGAGGTTCTCGACAAACGCCTTCAGATAGTCGGGACGGCGGTTGCGGTAGTCGATGTAGTAGGAGTGCTCCCAGACGTCGCAGCCGAGGATCGGGGTGGCGCCGTGCACCAGCGGATTCTCGCCGTTCGGGGTCTTGGAAATCTCGAGCTTGCCGTTCTTGACCTGGAGCCAGCACCAGCCGGAGCCGAACTGGCCGACGCCGGCCGCCTGGAAGTCCGTCTTGAACTTCTCGAAGCCGCCGAGGTCCTCGTTGATCTTCTTCTCGATCTTGCCCGGCAGCTTGGTGCCGCCGCCATTGGGCTTCATCCAGCTCCAGAAATGGATGTGGTTGTAGTGCTGGCCGGCATTGTTGAACACCGCGGGGTTCTTGCCGAACGAGCCCTTGACGATCTCCTCAAGGGACTTGCCTTCCCATTCGGTGCCCTTGAGCGCGTTGTTGCCGTTGGTGACATAGGCCTGATGATGCTTGTCGTGGTGGAATTCGAGCGTTTCCTTCGACATGAATTGTCCGAGGGCGTCATAGGCGTAGGGGAGTGGGGGCAGCGTAAAGGTCATGGGTGTTGTCCGCGACTGATGGGGAACGAGACTTAACGGTCACCCCTTATAGAAGGTTCCGCGGCTGTTAAATACCGCGAATTTTCCAAAAGGCATGGTGCGGCGGCTTAGCCGGATTGCATAAAATCGTCGCAAGAATGTAGGGCGTTTGAACCAGGCCATAAAATATCATTGCCTTTGAGGTGCTTATGGCAGAACGACACGCACCGACGGCGCGGAGACGCGAAAGAGAGAGCCATGAGCATCGAGATCGACATTTTGAACGGCGACGCCTCTTGGCGGATCGCGGAGCCGCTGCACCAGGCGGTCTTCGGACCTGATATCGTCGGGAAGCAGCCCTGGGCCCACGTCAAATGGGCCAATGCCGACCTGCGCGTTCTGATCGAGACGCCCGAGGATGGTCTCGTCTGCCATGTCGGCATCTATTTTCGCACCGTCACCTGGAACGGGCAGAAGGTTCACATCGGCGGCATCGGCGGCGTCTGCACGCGGGAGGACCGGCGCGGCCGCGGCTATGCGACCATGGCGATCGATGCCGCGGTGCATACCATGCGCGCCAACGAGGCGGTCCGCTTCGCGCTGCTGTTCTGCGAGCCGCACAATGTCGCGTTCTACGAGGCCCGCAGCTGGCTCCCCTTCAAGGGCGAGGTCTATTGCGAGCAGCCGGAGGGGCGGATCCGCTTCACCCACATGGCGCCCTATGTCTGCAACATCGTCAGCGCGCCGACACTCGGCACTATCGACCTCTGCGGCCTGCCCTGGTGAGCCCTGCGTGAGGCGCGGCTGGTGCCGGCGCTGCGCGCCATATAATATGTCGATCATCATCCAATATTCCGCGCGGTGACACATGACGATCGACGCCTCGATAGACGCCATGCCGCCGCCTGCCCCGGTCGCCTCGCCCATCGCCAGCTTGCTGACGGCCCCGATCCTGCCGACGCTGCTGCGGCTCGCGATCCCCAACATGATCGCGATGGTCGGCAGCACGCTGGTCGCGGTCGCCGAGACCTCCTATATCGGCCGGCTCGGCACCATTCCGCTCGCAGCGATCGCGCTGGTGTTTCCATTCGCCATGCTGACGCAGATGATGAGCGCGGGCGCGATGGGCGGCGGCGTCTCGTCTGCGATCAGCCGCGCGCTCGGCGCAGGCGACCGGAACCGTGCGGCGACGCTGGCGCTGCATGCCGCCATCATCGGCCTCTGCGGCGGGCTTTTCTTCACGGTGACGATGCTCGTCTTCGGCCGCTCGTTCTTCGCGCTGCTGGGCGGGCGCGAGCGTGTGCTCGAGGAAGCCAGCGGCTATTCGCAAATGCTGTTCTCCGGCGCGGTCGCGATCTGGCTCGTCAACACGCTGGCCTCGGTGATCCGCGGCACCGGCGACATGCGTCTGCCCTCGATGGCGCTGATCGGGACGAGCGTGCTCCAGATCGCGCTCGGCGGCACGCTGGGGCTCGGCCTGTTCGGCGTGCCGCAATTCGGCATGCCCGGAGTGGCCGCCGGTCAGTTGATCGCATTCACCTGCGCTGCGATCTTCTTCCTCTGGTATCTCTGGTCCGGCCGCAGCCGGCTGCCGCTGGATTTCGGCGCCTTCCATTTCGATCGCGCGTTGTTCTTCGACATCCTCAAGGTCGGCGCGGTCGCCTGCCTGTCGCCGCTCCAGACCGTGCTCACCATTTTGATCTTCACCAAGATCCTGGCGACCTTCGGCACCGAGATGCTGGCCGGTTACGGCATCGGCTCGCGACTGGAATTCTTGCTGATCCCGATCACCTTCGCCTTCGGCATCGCATCGGTGCCGATGGTCGGCATGGCGATGGGCGCCGGACAGGTGAAGCGCGCGCGGCGCGTGGCCTGGACCGCGGCCGGGGCCTCGGGACTTACCGTCGGCCTGATCGGCCTCATCATCGCGCTCGATCCATCCCTGTGGGTTTCGCTCTTCACCAGGGATCCCGGCGTTGCCGCCGCCGCGCACAGCTACTTCCACTGGGCAGGCCCGACCTTCGTGTTCTTCGGCGTGGGCGTGTCGCTGTATTTCTCCTCGCAAGGCGCGGCGCGGGTCGGCGGTCCCGTGCTCGCCTCCACCGCGCGGCTGCTGATCGTCGCGATCGGCGGCGGCGGCCTCATGATGGCGCAGGCTCCGGCCTGGACCCTGTTCGCGCTGGTCGGCGGCGCCATGGCGGTATTCGGGCTGTCGACCGCGGCCTCGGTCGCCTTCGTGCGCTGGGTCAAATAAGCGCAGGTCATTGCACGCAGGCAAATAAACGCGGGAATGTGATTCCATCCGGATTCGCTGCGGGTCGAAGGCTGCGTCGGCGCGCTCTGCGGCGGCGAAACCTGGACGCGGGCGGGGCGCTAGCGCTTCACGCCGTCATCGCCTTCAGCGCCGTCGCCGCCGAGGCGTAGCCGCCCCGCGCGCCGTCGATAAAATGGACGTGATCGCTGCGCAACGCCGACGGGGTGAAGCAGGTCATCATCGCAGCGTCCTGCTGATAGAGGCCGTAACGCACGATGCCGTCGCGCGCGGCAATCGCGAGGCGATCGCTGAGGGCGCGTTCGAGCTCCGGCGTACAGTCGAGGATCATGCGCAGGCCGTCGTCATATTTTCGGAAGTCGGAGTTCTCCACGACCTGCCGTGTATAAAGCTTCGGCACGAAGCCGCCGACTTTGAGATCGAAGCGCATGATCAGATAGACGAAAAGGGTGTAGGCCAGCACGCTGGCGCGGCGTGCGAGCAACGGACCTCCGCGCTTGGTGCGCGCCTCATATTCCAGCCCTTGCGGCGGCCATGTCAGCGGCGGCCCTTGTGGCGGCACGGGACGACCGGCATCCGGGCTGCGCTCGACGAGATGGATGATGTCCTCGATCACGTTGCGGAATGCCGAGGGATCGGCGCCTTGGGCCGGCATGACCAGCACGGACAGGATCAGGCCGCGCGCAGCCGGAATCACCTCGAAGCGGCAGGACAGGCCGGAGAGATCGGGCTGCGTCCCCGCGGGCGCTTCGGTGATCGCAAACTCGCCGCGCTTCATCGCTGCGTCCGCCCAGGCGAGCCCGCCGCCAGAAAACATCGCATAGGACAAATTGGCCGACGGTCCGAAGCGCGCGACGCGCACGTCTAGGCCATGCGCGCGAATGACGCTCACCGGCACCAGCGCGACGCGCATCCGCAAGTCGAGATCTTCCCGCACCCAGGTCGCGGTCGCAGCCAAAGCCTCGCGGGCCAGTTCGAGATCATTAGGCGCGACCGCAAAACTCGCGCCGTCGCCGCCGAACACGAAGGGAAATTCGCGTCCCTCCAATGCATTCGTCACGGCCGCGATCACGGCGGCACCGGCCATGTTCACCGCCTTGTAGCGCTGCGCCGCGATGGCCTTGGTCGAATCCACGATGTCGGCAACGCCGACGCTCCAGTCGTCGGGCAGCGGCGAATACAAAGCGGGGTCCATCAGACTGGTGAAGCCGCGAAAGACCGGAATGCCGCTATAGAACGCTGATGTCATCGGATGATGCCGGATGGTTGGGACGCACGTCCAAAGGGACATACGTAGAAGAATCGATTCGGTTCGCCAGGCGCGCGCCCTTGCAACCATTGGCCGAAATGGACCCGGACAACAAGATGAGGGCGCACTGCAATGCCACAGAAGGTCATTAAACGGTTGACCGTAAATGGCGTCTAGTCTCGATGATCTGACATGGTTGCGCGGGAACATCGACGTGTCCGACTTCGACAGGAAGGACTCCATCGCTCCGGCAAGCCGGCGCACTGGGCGTGATCCGATCAGCGCGGTGAAGACGCCGGAAAGCCTGACCGCGGCCGTGGATAGCTGGGCCGAAACCCATCACCTGTAGCGCTCGGAAGCCATCGGTAAGCTGGTCGAGCTCGGCCTGAAGGTCGCGCCCCCGGCACTCCCGCCAGGGCACCCGCTCGCTTCGGATGCCACCAGGATCGAAGAGCTTGCGGTGCGTGAACTCGAGGGACTGCTCGATCCTGCGCTGTCTGAAGACGAACGCGAGCGCCGGATCCGCCGCCTGACCGAGGGCCCGCCGGAGTTCTCACACGAACGGATTGACCTGCCGAAGCATCGGACCTGAATGTCTAGTGCAGCTTCTCGCCCACGCGCTTGCGTAGCGCGGAGGCGGGAACGTCATGGCAGCCGACAAGACGCACGAATTTCTGCGGATACATTTCGTAACCGTGGTCACCGGAATTTTGGTGAGACATCGGCTCGCAGTGAACGGGCTCGCAGTGAACGTCGCTTTGCTCTGCGCAAGATGGCTTTACCGACGCCTTGTCCGGGCTCGAAGCGGTCATGGACTGCTCCCTATCGATTAGGGCAGATCGATTGACGTAACCCAATCGATTGCGCGGGATCTTACGACCAAATCCGGACGATGTCATTGCGCCGGATCAATGCAATTGTGGCGATGAGTTCCACCTACGCCGTATTGCCCGCGTCGACCGTAAACACGGTACCCGTCACATTGCGACCGCCCTCTCCCAGCAAATACTCCACCATCCGCGCGACGTCGTCGGTCTCCGGCAGGCGGCGCAGCGCGCTGCGGCCGGCGATGCGCTTGCGGCTGTCGTCAGACAGGTTGTGCGTCAGCTCGGTGTCGATGAAACCGGGCGCGATCGCGTTCACGGTGATGCCGAGCTTGCCGACCTCGCGCGCGAGCGAACGGGTGAAGCCGGTGGCGGCGGCCTTGGTCGCACCGTAAACCGAGAGGCCATTATAGCCGGTCGTCGCGATAATCGAGGAGATGTTGATGATGCGGCCGGCGCCGTCGGCCATCATCTGGCGCGCGACATATTTGGTGAGAATGATCGGCGACAGCACGTTGAGCTGCACCAGCGCCTCGATCTCGGAATTGTGCATGGTCGCGAGCAAGCCTTCGGTGCCGAGGCCGGCATTGTTGACGAGGCCGTAGATCGGGCCGAATTCATCGCGCACGAGTTTTGCGTAGGCGGGGATCGCGTCGATCACGGCGAGGTCGCAAGCGCGAAAATGCAGGCGCCCTTCCGACCCGGCAATCGCCGCCTTGAGCTCGTCGCTCTCGCGCCGCGCCGCCGCGATCACGTTGTAGCCGCCATCAACAAGCCGCTGGCCGATCGCAAGGCCGATACCGCGGCTACCGCCGGTGACGAGAACATTATGCATCGGTGCGCGCCAGTTTGCCGGCCGGGGTGACGTCGAGCGCCTCGACGAAGCGGATCACCGCCGGCACCTTGTGGGAGGCGAGCTGAGCGCGGCACTGATCCAGAATCTGGTCGCGGATCTCTTTCGCGCGCGCCGGATCGGTGCCGTCGGCGAGGATCACGTCGGCGACGACGATGCCGCCGGTGATCGGGCTCTTGCGTGACTTCGCCCGCGACATCCGCACATCGAGATGACGGTTGATCACCGCCTCGATCTCTTCGGGGTGAACCTTCAGCCCACCGATATTGATGATGCCGCCGCGGCGGCCAACGAAATAGTAGCGGTCGCCGCGCAATTCGACGATATCGCCGCTATCGACATACCCGTCTGCATCGGTGAGCGCAGCCGCGTCGCGGCCGATATAGGCGTGCGCCGTGCGCGTCGAACGGATACGTAGCGAGCCGTCGACGACCTTCATTTCGACGCCGTTGCGGTTGCCGAGGTAGTCCGCCGGAAAGCCTTCCAGCCCGTCATTGACGGCAAAGCCGACGCCGGCCTCGGTTGACGCATAGGCATGGCCGACGGAGGAATTCGGGAACGCCGCTTTCAGGCCGTCCAGCACCGCCTGGTCGGCGATCTCGCCGGAGAGGCGGACATAGCGCGGCGCGAACTGCGCGGCCGAGCCGCTCATCAACAGCTTGCGCCAGTGCGAGGGCGTGCCGGAGATGTGGGAGACGCCCCGCGCGTTCAGCCGCGTGACGTGATCGGCGAGCGCCTCATGCGGATCGGACAGCACCATCGAGCCGCCCGAGAGGACGGCGCGGAGGAATATCTGCAGGCCGCCATAGCGGCGGATGTCGTAGAACGTCGCCCATACCGGCGCGGGTCCGCGCGCCGGGCCTTCGGCGACGATGGCGCCGGTGAGTGCTTCCAGCGTATGGCCGACGATTTTCGGCACGCCCGACGTGCCCGAGGTGAGCATCAGCCATTCCGTGGCGCGTTCGGTCCTGGCCGGCGCTGTGGCTTGAAGCGGCAGTTGTGCGGTGACGACCAGCGGCACGCCAGTCTCGGCCCAGCGATCGGGCTCGTCGGTGACAACGGCATCGATCCCGGCATCCGCCATCAGCGCGTCGAGATGCGCCGGGTTGAGATCCGGCGGGCACAGCAGCATGCGGCGGGCAATACCGTCGAGCTCGATCATGGCAAGACCCGATCGGAGCTGGTCGGACAATTTCAGCAGCACCGCGCGGCCGGACAGCTCGCCCAGGCGGCCACCCAGGACCGTCTGCGACAGGATATCCGTCAACGACACGACATCGTGCGCGTCCGACAGCGTGCGGCCGGTCAGCTCCGCGCCGAGATGGTCGCGGAGCGCAAAGATCTCACGCGGGGACATTTTCGTAGGCCCGCACGAAATCGCCCACGGTGGCGGGGAACGCTGCGTCCTCGGAAATGGTGAAAGGGTCGACGCCGGTCTCGTCCTCGAGGCGCGCCACCAGGATGGCGAAGGCGAGCGAGTCGAAGCCCGTCTCGTGCAGGGACAGCTCGTCCGAGAGTGCGGGAAGCGCGACGTGCTGCTCTTTGGCGATCTGCTGGATCGCTTCAATGACCTTAGACCGTACCGACATGGCTGGCTCGCTTCTGTTGTCGTTCGTGTTGCGGCGGTTCTTGATGACCGCCTCCCTTGCCCGTTTGTTTACCCGACAGAAGTAAATGGCTTCTTGGACAATTCGGATAAAATTGGACCTATCTGGCGGATTTTCGCGCGGCTAGAGCCGGATCGTACCCTGGTTGATTTGCGCATACGTCTCCGCGTCCAGCGCGACATAGGCGCCGGTCTTCGGGTCCCGCATGAACAGCGGATCGGAGACCGCGCCGGGATCAAATCCCTCGCGCGCGAGCTCGCCCTTCTTCTGCTTGAACGTCTCGGTCGCATCGAGCTCGCGCGAGATGCGTATGAAGACGGGATGAGCATAGGCGGGCAGGCGCTGTGCGAGATGGGCGGGCAGTGCCTCGACGGCGAAGCCTTCGTTCACCACGATCGCACTCATGCCGGCGCGGCCGTCGGTGCCGGGAATGCCGACGCCGTAGGTGGTGGCGTCGATCACGCCGGTGAAATCGCGCATGGCGTCGTTGACCTCCGAAGTCGCGACGTTCTCGCCCTTCCAGCGAAAGGTGTCGCCGATGCGGTCGACGAAGTGGAAGAAGCCCTTCTCGTCGAGCCGCATCAGGTCGCCGGTGCGGAACCAGGAATCGCCCTTGGCAAAGACATCGCGCAGGATCTTCTTCTCGGTCTCGCTCGCCTCGGTGTAGCCCTCGAAGCGACCGCCGCCCTCATCCGCAGTGCCGATGCGGCCTATGGCTTCGCCGGCCTCGCCGCGCGCGCAGGGGATACAAAACCCCTCCGCATTGCGCAGCGGGGCGCCGTTATCGGGCTCGAGCTTGACGAGACCGGCAGGGAAACGATGCGCAAGCAACGGCGGAACGCGGCCGATCGCGCCGGGCTGGCCCTCGACATTGAACAGCGAGAAATTGCCTTCCGTCGCCGCGTAGAATTCAAGGATGCGCGGAATGGCGAAACGCGCCTGAAAATCGTCCCAGATGTCACCGCGTAGGCCGTTGCCGCAGACGAGCCGCAGGCGATGCCGGTTCTCGTATTCCGACGGCGGCGCCTTGAGCAGATAGCGGCAGAGCTCGCCGATATACTGAAACAGCGTACAGTCGTGGCGCACGATGTCGGGCCAGAAATTCGAGGCTGAGAATTTATCTGCGATCACCACCGAGCCCCCGGCAGCGAGCATGCTGCATGGTGCCACGATGCCGCCAACCGAGTGGAACAGCGGCAGGCAATCGTAGAGCCGATCCTGCGGCGTCGCGCCGGTGAGGCCGGCGAACCAAAAGCCCCAATTGAGGATGCGGCGATGGCTGATGCTTGCGGCTTTCGGCAGGCCGGTGGTCCCGGACGTGTAGATCAGCAGGGCCCGGTCGTCGATGGTGACGTCACCACGCTCGTCCGGCGAAAGCGGCCGGTCATCGAGGGCGTCGAGCGCGACATCGATCGGACGCTCGCTGCGGGCATCGCCGTGGGTCCAGACCTTTGCTTCCGTCTTCAAGTGCGGCAACGGCCCGGCCAGCTCCGCTGCAAGCTCATGCGCAACAATGATGTGAGCGGGCTTTGCGACTCCGACGCAATGCGCGAGCGAGTGCCCGACGAGCTTGGTGTTGATCAGCGCGACCACGCCGCCGACGCGGCTGATGCCGAGCCAGGCCGCGACATAATCGATGCCGTTCGGCATGATCAGCGCGACAGTGCCGCCCTTGGCCACACCGGCCGAGCGCGCCCAGCGCGCATAACGATTGATGCGTTTCGAAAGTCCCTCATAGTCGAGGCTCGCGTCATCGGTGGTCAGCGCAACGCGATTGGGCTGGCGCTGCGCCCAATCGTCGACGACATCGGCGAACAGCCGGCCCGGCAACGTCTCGATCCGTGCGGTGAGCTCGATCGCCTTCAGCCAGATTTTCGAAGCCGAAGGTGCGCGCGCGGCTTTCGGTTGCTCGATGACGCCGGTTGTCATGCCGTTCATTCTTTCGGAACGTGTCTGCGGGTTTCCGGCAGCTTAGCTCGCACGCCCTGCCCAGATGTTAAGAGACAAGGTAAAACCGGGTTAGTGCACGATTAACTCTAGTGATCCTTTACCAAACCGGAGGCGATCGAGGTGCGCCGCCTGGCAGTTCTTGCAATAGCAAAGCCAGTTGTCGGGGCGTGAGGCTAGGCGGCTCCGGGCAAACGGGTTAGTCTTTTTGACCCTGCATTGTCCCGGTTGCGAAAGGGAGACGACCTGTGGCTCTCGGCTCGTCTGAATTTCCCGTCCAGGCCGCGCCGTTCGAGCAGCCGCTGACCAATTTTGCCAATGGCCTGAGGCGCGGACAGGTCAAGGTGGTCGCGATCGGCTCGTCGACCACGGCGGGCGAAGGAGGCATCGCGCCCTATCCGCAACGATTGCTGGCGGACCTTCGGAGCATATTTCCGAAGCCCGGGATCGATGTCATCAACCGGGGCGTCGGCGGCGAAGAGGCTCCCAAGGAGCTTTTGCGGTTCAAGCACGACGTCTTCGACCAGAAGCCGGATCTCGTGATCTGGCAGGTCGGCACCAATGCGGTGTGGCAATCGGCCGATCAGAATCCACCGACCTTTGACGAGACCAGGAGGGCCATCGCTGACGGCGTCGATCAGCTGCTTGTGGACGGAGGGATCGACGTCATCCTAATGGATCTGCAATATGTGCCGGCGGTGCTGACGCCGGCCAAGGCCGACAAGGCGAACGCGATGGTCGCAGCGATCAGCGAGATCGCGCATGCAAAGCGGGTCAACGTCTTTCGCCGCTTCGCGCTGATGAAGGGCTGGCACGACGTTGCAAGAATTTCGTTCGACCGCATGGTCGACCCGGGCGACGACAGCAGGCTGCACGCAAGCGACTGGACCACGGACAAGATGACCTGGCAGTTGACCGACGCGATCGTCACCGCGGCCAACGAGGCGCCCCACGGCAGCTAGCCCTGCATACTCCGTCTGATTGACGGCCGAACGGGCGGTGAGCCCTAGGCGCCTCGCTGATGGCGCAAGCGCTGCGGCGGTGCGTTGAACGGATAATACGGATTGAGATCGCAGCTGGCGGAGCGGCCGGAAGCCGTAGCTCGGCACTGCGGCACTGAGGTGAAGGAGCAATCGTACCACTCCCCGCCACCGCCGTTTGCACCGGAATAGACGTGCATGCAGACGGGATAGCGCGGATCGAAGGTCTGTGCATGCGACGGCGCGGCCGTGAGCAGGGCACCGACGGTCATGATCAGTCCGAACAAGCGATGCATGAAAATTCCCCCTGAAGGCCGTTGGGGACCGCTAGTGCACGTTCTTGTGGCGCCGGCGCGGCGGCGGCGGGGGTTGGTCGAACGCATAGTAGGGATTGACGTCGCAGCTTGCCGAGCGGCCCGAGGCCGTGGCGCGGCACTGCGGCAGCGAGGTGAAGGAGCAATCGAAATAATCGCCGCCGCCCCCACCAAAACTACCGGGCGTATAGACGTGCATGCACACCGGGTAACGCGGATCGTAGGTCTGGGCGCTGGCATCTGCCGCCACGAACAGCGTGGCAATTGCGGTCAGGGTCAGGATCGGCAAACGCATGGAGAAATCCTCGAATCTGTCATGTCGGCGGCCCGGATACCGGCCACCTCGTATGGCATAACACCATGGCAGAGGCGACCGTTCCTGCGCGCAGATGACGGCAAGGTGAGTGCGGTGCACTGCGCCCGCTACGCGCCGAGCCCTTGCAACACCAGCCGGTTCAACCTTGCCGCAAACGCCGCAGGGTCCTCCGGCAGCTCGCCGTCCAGGATCTGCGCCTGTTCGAGCAGGAGCAGGCAGAGATCGTCAACCGTCTTGGAGCCGGCCTGAGCCTTCGTGATCGCCGTCACCAGCGGATGGCGCAGGTTGATCTCAAGGATCGGCTTGGTGCGCATGCCACGGTTCTGCTGAGACAGGATGCGCTCGAGCTCGCGGCTCGGGCCCTGGCTGTCGGCGACGAGGCAGGACGCGGAGCTGGTAAGACGCGTCGAGGCCTTGACGTCGCTGACGCGCTCGCCGAGCGCGGCCTTGATCACCGCGATGGTGGCGGCCTCGTCGGCGGGCGGCTCGTCCTTTTTCGCCTCGTCGGCTTCGTCGACGCGCGGGATCAGGTCGAGATTGAGATCGCCCTGGCTCAGCGACTTCAGCGGCTTGCCGTCAAACTCCGAGGGCATCGAGGTCCAGAAGGCGTCGACGGGATCGGACAGCAGCAGAACTTCGATGCCGCGCGCAGTCGCCGCCTCGAGCCGGGGGTTCGACTTCAGCCGGTCGATGCTGGCGCCGACGAGATAATAGATCTCGGTCTGGTTCGGCTTGAAACCGGCGACGACGTCCTTGAGCGAGCGCTTCTCGCCCGAGGTCGTGGTGAAACGCGACAGCGCGAGCAGCTTTTCTCGGCGTTCGAAATCCTCGTAGATGCCTTCCTTCAGCACCGCGCCGAAGGCCTCCCAGATCTTCGCGAAGTTCTCCGGATCCTTCTCCGCCAGGCTTTCGAGCTCGGACAGCACGCGGGTCGCCACGGCCTTGCGGATCTGCGCGAGCTGCGGATTGTTCTGAAGCATCTCGCGGGAAATGTTGAGCGGGAGATCCTCGCTGTCGACGACGCCGCGGATGAAGCGGAGATAGCCCGGCAGCAGATCGGCATCGTCAGTGATGAACACGCGGCGGACATAGAGCTTGACCCGCCCCTTGCGGTTCGGTTCGAACAGGTCGAACGGCTTCGTCGAGGGCGCGAACAGCAGCACGGCGTAGGAGTAACGTCCCTCCGCGCGATAATGCAGCGTCATCGCGGGATCGTCGAAGGCGGAGGCGATCTGCTGATAGGCCTTCTTGTAGTCTTCCGGCGTGAGCTCGGATTTCGAGCGCTGCCACAGCGCGCTCGCAGAATTGATCTGACGCGGTTCGCCCCCTTCAGGCACGAGCTCGATGGGGAAGAGGATGTTGTCGGAATAAGCGCCGACGATACGTTCGATCTCGTAAGCTTCGAGATATTTCTTCGCATCGTCCTTGAGATGCAGGACGATCTCGGTGCCGCGCTGCACGCGGCCCGCATCCTCCTCGCTGGCACGCGCGATCTCGAAGCCCGAGCCGCCCGAGGACGTCCAGGTCCAGACGTCGCTCTCGCCGGCGCGGCGGCTCACCACGACGATCTTGTCGGCTACCATGAAGGCGGAATAGAAGCCGACGCCGAACTGGCCGATCAGGCCGAGACCATCCTTGGCCTCCTTGAGCTTCGACACGAAGGCCTTGGTGCCCGAGCGGGCGATGGTGCCGAGGTGGTCGATCAGCTCCTGCCGCTCCATGCCAATGCCATTGTCGGCGATCGCAAGCGTTCCGGCCGTCTTGTTCGGAATGATCCGGATCTTGAGCGCGTCGCCTTCGCCCAGCAGCGCCGGATTCGCTATGGCCTCATAGCGCAGCTTGTCGCAGGCGTCAGAGGCATTGGAGACGAGCTCGCGCAGGAAGATATCGGTCTCGGAATAGACGGAATGCACCATCAGGTGCAGAAGCTCGGAAACCTCGGCCTGGAAGGGCTGCGTATGCACAGCCGTGTCTGACGTCGTCATGCGTTTACCCGGTCAATCCAAAGAGGAAGAAACCCGGGATATAACGCGAAGGGGCAGGGGATCAAGTAGACGTCAGCAATCGCCCTCCGGGCGGAGGGCGACTCCGTGGCCAAAGCCGATCAAGTCACACAGCGGCCGGGTTGGAGCAGCTTTGCGACCTCGGTCAGGGAGCTGACCATCGGCTCGCAGGCGATCGTCGGCTTTTTGCGGCTCTGCTTCTGGTCCGGGAGCAACACCGGCGGCTTGGCGTTGCCGGTCTCGATCACCGCGGGGACCCGCAGCAGCACCGACGTGTCGGCCAGATCGTTCAGCCGCATCGACACGGTGCGGGTCGGAACCTCAGCCTGCTTGATGTCGGCCAGCCGGTCGGCTTTGCTGGAGCGATTGACGTTATGGCCCGGCTTGTCAGCAACCGCCTGCCAGCGGTCGGCCAGATCATGGCCGGAGGCCAGCTGCACGGCGCCGACCTGGACGGCGCCAAGCGTCGCGGCGATCGCAACGGCGCCTAAAAATACCTTTTGAATCTGTGACATGGCTGTCGGTCCCTCGCCCCATGGCGATCGCGGGAACAACGCGAGGAGAGGACCCAGAGTTCTCAGGCGTTAAGATCACTTAACCGTGTGCGAAAAGGCAGGGTGCGAAAAGGATGGCCCCACGAAAAATTTTGCAACCCCCTGGAACGACTTTCAGGGACGGGAGTCGTATCAACAGCCGGCTATTCCCCCCTGCCCCATAAGCCGGCGACGTAGGGCGCGACTGTGGTGATGCCAGTCGCGCCTTACTTTTGTCTGGCGTTCAGTTCGCCTTCCCCGCAAGCCACTCCCGCCCCTCCGCATAGAGCTTCTCAACCTCGGGCCCGGTGAGGCCTGGCATGTCGCGCTTGACCTTGTAGCCGATCAGCTCCTGCATGTAGGCGAGGTGGCGGTAGCCTTCGGGCAGCGCGGCAAGGGTTTTCTGGTCGAGCTGAAGCGTCGCGGAGGGATCAACCGGGTCGATCCGGTCCTTCTCGTAGATCGGCTGGCGGCGGACGATGCCCCATTTTCCCTGCCGCTTCTCCAGGAAATCGTAGAAGCGCCCGGTGCAGACGACGTCGCAGGGCACGTCGTGCACCGGTGCGCGCTGCGAGATGGTCATCTTGGTCTGCGCGATGGCGCGCGCCCCCTCGAGATCGATGCTGCAGCCACCGAGGAAATGCAGGATGCGCACGCCCTTGGCGAACCCCTCCTGGCTGACCCGCATGAAATCCCGCGCCGGCCCCTGAAACCAGGTAGCGGACATCCAGCCTTCCTCGTGCCAGACGGTGGCAAAACGCTCCCAATCGCCGGCATCGCGCCACACCGCCCAGTTCTCGACGAGGTCGCGGATGGCGAGGCGATCGAGGAGTTGCTGGTCCATGAACACGTCTCCGATGGCACCGCGGCTGCAACGGCCGCTGCGCGAGGTATGAGCGGCGAATTCGATGGCCGTCAAGCGTGACAACCGGATCAACAAAAATCCGGCGCACCTTGCGGCACGCCGGATCGGATTTCGTCAAAATGCCGGGCGCTGGCGCCTTCGTTACGCCGCCGGTACCTTCGGCGCGCGGTTGCGGGAGTTGCGCTGGAAGAACAGCGCCTGGCTCGCCACCGCCGACACCATCGCCGGCTGGAACGGTTTCGAGATCAGGAAGGCCGGCTCCGGTCGCTCGCCGGTGAGGAAGCGCTCGGGGTATGCGGTGATGAACACCACCGGCACTTCGAAGGTGCGGAGCAGCTCGTTGACGGCGTCGAGGCCCGACGAGCCGTCGGCGAGCTGGATGTCGGCGAGGATCAGGCCCGGTCGCTTGTTCTTTGCCAGCGCGACCGCATCGGCGTGGGTGCGGGCGACGCCGACGACATTGTGGCCGAGGTTCTTCACCAGGCTCTCGAGATCCATGGCGATGAAGGTCTCATCCTCGATGATCAGCACGTCGGTGGCGATCTCGGCGGCCATCTCACGTCCTGCAGCATCCGCAAGCCGGCGCGTCTCGCCGACGTCGGTGCCGAGAATGTAGCCGACCTCTTCTTCCGAAAATCCCTCGAGCGAGAGCAGCAGGAAGGCTTGCCGCGGCAAGGGCGTGATGTTGGACAGCCGCCGCTCCGGCGGCATCGGCAGGTTCGTCACCTCGGAATCGTCGTTGACGGAAACGGAATTCCAGATTTGGGTGAACAGCCGGAACAGGCCGGCGCGCGGCCCGTGGCTCTCGTCGAGCACCGACGGATCTCCCAGCATGGCTTCCAACATGGCTGCGACATAGGCGTCACCGGAGGACTGGCTGCCCGTCAGGGCGCGTGCGTACCGGCGCAACAACGGCAAGTGTTCAGCAACGAGCTGTGAACGGGACATCCCCACTCCATATCATCTTCGGGCCGACCTTGACGTGCAGGCGTTAGGCGGGGGGCCCGGGTTCCCCTGCTGGGCTGATTACGCCTCAGACCAAGAAAAGTTCCGCATGGGGGCGGAACTTTTTCTCGCAGCTCGCATTGAGCCTATCCAGGGAACGGCTCCCGGTTGAGAGAACTTCTCGATTTTACAGCTACTTAACTCGGGGAAACGTGGAACAGGTCATGAAAGATCTCAAGTCTCAAGCCAGCAAAAGCACGACCCCCGGCAAGGGAGGGCTCACTCCGGAGATCCAGTCCCGGATCGGGCACCAGCTGCGCGCCATGTACGACGACGTGGTGCGGCAGGGGGTTCCGGACCGGTTCGCGGAACTGATCAAGAAACTTGATGCGCCGGGAGCGACCCCCCAAGTGGAAAATGGTGGCGGCTCTAACGACAACAATGGGAGGGATTGATGCCTCTCACGGATTCCCTGCGTAACGACATCCTGGCGGCCGTGCCCAGTCTGCGCGCGTTTGCCATCTCGCTCAGCGGCAATGCGGACCGCGCCGACGATTTGGTCCAGGAGACGCTGTTGCGGGCGCTCGCCAACATCGACTCGTTCCAGCCCGGCTCCAATCTGCCGGCATGGCTGTTCACGATCCTGCGCAACCTGTTCCGCTCCGACTATCGCAAGCGGCGGCGGGAAGTCGAGGATGCCGAAGGCAATTATGCTAAGACGCTGAAGACGCAGCCCTCGCAGAACGCCCATCTTGAGTTCGAGGAATTCCGCACGGCGCTCGACAAGCTTCCGCAGGACCAGCGTGAAGCGCTGATCCTCGTCGGCGCCTCCGGCTTCTCCTATGAGGACGCGGCTTCGATCTGCGGCTGCGCAGTCGGCACGATCAAGAGCCGCGTCAACCGTGCGCGCTCCAAGCTCGCGGCGCTGCTCTATGTCGACGGCGCCGAGGATTTCGGGCCCGACGAGACCATTCGCGCCGTGATCGGCGGCAGCGGCGGCTGACGGCCGGCGTCAATCGAACTGAGACCGCGATGAAGGCGGCCGCATCCGCGGCCGTCTTTTCGCGCGAACGGGATCACGTCCAATACGGAGCGTGCATCGCCTCGATCACTCGTCCACGAAGGTCACGGTCTCGGCCAGGCTCGCACGCGACGTCCGGTAGCTGTTGACCTTGTGGGCATTGTCGGCATAGCCGAACGAGATACCGCAAACGATGCGGCGATCATCAGGCAAATTGAAATGGCGGCGGATCAGGCCGGAGTGGCGCGCGAGCGCCGCCTGCGGAATTGTGCCGAGCCCGAGCGCCTGCGCGACCAGCATGAAGTTCGAGACATAGGCGCCGCAATCGATCGCACCGTAGATGCCGAGCGGCTCGTCGGTATGGATGATGGCCACATGCGGCGCGCCGAAGAAATTGTAGTTCTCCAGCGCCTGCTTGGCATAGGCCATCTTGTCTCCGCGCGCGATGCCGAGCGTGTTGTAGAGCTGAAAACCGCTCTCGCGGCGGCGTTCGAGATAAGCGCCGAGATATTCGCGCGGCGGCGTGAAATCATAGTCGTCCCCGAGCCCGCCCGAAGCCTCCTTGTAGATCAGCTTGCGGAAACGCTCCTTGGCCTCGCCGCTGGCGATGACGACCTGCCAGGGCTGGCTGTTGCACCAGGACGCCGTGCGCTGGGCGGTGGTCAGCACGTGCTCGATCGTCGCGCGATCGACTTCCTTGGCCAGGAAGGCGCGCACCGAGTAGCGCTCGTTGAGCAGCTCTTCGAGCACGCCGATGCGGTTGTTATGATTGACTGCAGCGTCCATTGCTTAAGCTCGCTTTCGTGCCCCGGACGCGACGCAGCACGAAGTGATGCGGCGCTGAGGCGGGGCCCATTGTGGCCTGTCTATTATGGCTCCTGGGTCCCGGCTCGCGCTTCGCGCGTCCGGGACACGAGATGTCAACGCCCCTTGGTCGGAATCTTGTTGTACGGCACGTCCTTGTCCACGCGGATGTCGCCCGGCAATCCCAGCACGCGCTCGGCGATGATGTTGCGCAAGATCTCGTCGGTGCCGCCCGCGATGCGCATCGAAGGCGAGGACAGCAGCATCTGCTGGAACTGGCCCTGCACGGTCTCCTCGTCCGTGCCGGTGAGAACGCCGGCCGCGCCCTGGAGGTCCATGGCATAGGTCGCGATGTCCTGTAGCATCATGCCGGAGACGAGCTTGCCGATCGAATTTTCCGGTCCCGGCCGCTCGCCCTTGGACAGCGCCGAGATCGCGCGGTAGCTGGTGTATTTCAGCCCGCTCGACTTCACCGCCCAGCTCGCGAGTTTTGAGCGCACGGCGGGATCGTCGATGGCGAGGCCATCCTCCAGCATCAGGTTGGAGCAGAACTCGAACATCTCCGGGACGCCGGTCGCAAGCCGCGAGCCGATCGACATGCGCTCGTTCATCAGCGTGGTCAGCGACACGCTCCAGCCCTCGCCGATGGCGCCAAGACGCTGGCTGTCGGGAATGACGACGTCGGTGAAATAGACCTCGTTGAACTCCTGCATGCCGTTGGCCTGCTTGATCGGGCGCACCTCGACGCCGGGGCTCTTCATGTCCAGGAAGAACATGGTGAGACCTTTGTGCTTGGGCACATTGGGATCGGTGCGCGCGATCAAAAGTCCGTAGTCGGAATAGTGCGCACCCGAGGTCCAGATCTTCTGGCCGTTGACGACCCAATTGTCGCCCTTCTTCTCCGCGCGCGTGCGCAAGCCCGCGACGTCAGAGCCCGCTGATGGCTCGGAGAACAGCTGGCACCAGATCTCCTCGCCCGCGGCCAGCTTCGGCAAATGGCGCCGCTTGGCCTCCTCGCTGCCAAAAGCCATCACGGTTGGCCCGCACATGCCCTCGCCGATCTGGAACGGCTGCGTCAGCTTGCCATAGACGCCTTCCTCCTGCTGCCAGATCACGCGCTCGATCGGCGTCGCACCGCGGCCGCCATATTCCTTGGGCCAATGCAGGCAGGCCCAATTGCCTTCGGCCTTCTTCTTCTGCCAGGCCTTGCCGACATCGACGATGTCGTGGTTGGCCAGCCGGATGCGGCCGAGCGAGGATTTTGACAGCTCAGCCAAAAACTCCTTCGGCGCGTTGGCCTCGACCCATTTGCGCGCGGTCTCGCGGAAGGCGGCTTCCTGCGGGGTGTCGTCGAAATTCATGGCGGACCTCTTCGTTCTTGCTCCGTCTTAGTCCCTCATGGTGAGTGGCGCGCAGCGCCGTCTCGACCCACGAGGCCCCAGTTGGTCCTGCATCCTTCGAGACGCCGCGCTCCGCGGCTCCTCAGGATGAGGATCATCAGCCTCTTCCCTTCGTCGGGATCCTGTTGAACGGCACGTCCTTGTCGACACGGATGTCGCCGGGCAGGCCCAGCACCCGCTCGGCGATGATGTTGCGCATGATCTCGTCAGTGCCGCCTTCGACACGGGTTCCCGGCGCGCGCAGCAGCATCGCCTGGAAGCGGCCGGCGAGTTCGGAATCTTCGGCACCGCTGATCACACCGGCAGCGCCTTGCAGATCCAGCGCATAGGTCGCGACATCCTGGATCATGGAGCCCGCGACCAGCTTGCCAATGGAGTTCTCCGGTCCCGGACGCTCGCCCTTCGACAGCGCCGAGATCGCGCGCATGCTGGTGTATTTCAGTCCGCTCGCTTTCGCCGCCCAGCTCGCCAGCTTCGCGCGCACCGCGCGGTCCTCGATTGCCGGGCCATCGTCCAGCATCAGGCTGGAGCAATATTCGAACAGCTCGGGGAAGCCGGTCGAGACGGCCGCGCCGATCGCGCTGCGCTCGTTCATCAGCGTGGTCAGCGAGACGTTCCAGCCGTCACCGACCTCGCCGAGGCGCTGGTGATCGGGAATGCGGACGTTGGTGAAATAGACTTCATTGAAGTCGGAAGCGCCGCTCGCCTGCTTGATCGGCCGCACCTCGACGCCAAGGCTCTTCATGTCCAGGAAGAACATGGTAAGGCCCTTGTGCTTGGGCACGGTCGGATCGGTGCGGGTGAGCAGAATGCCGTAATCGGAATAGTGCGCGCCCGACGTCCAGATCTTCTGGCCGTTGATCACCCAGTCATCGCCATCCTTCTCGGCGCGCGTGCGTAGGCCCGCAACGTCGGAGCCGCCGGCGGGCTCGGAGAACAGCTGGCACCAGACCTTTTCGCCGGAGGCGAGTGGCGGCAAATAGGCGCGCTTATGCTCCTCGCGCGCGAACGCCATCATGGTCGGCCCGCACATGCCGTGGCCGATGATGAACATGCGGGATAGCTGGCCGAACGGCCCTTCTTCCTGCTGCCAGATCACACGTTCGATCGGCGACGAACCGCGGCCACCATACTCCTTCGGCCAATGCAGGCAGGCCCAGCCGGCATCTGCCTTCTTCTTCTGCCAGGCCTTTGCCACTTCCAGAATGTTGGCGTTCTTCAATTGCGTGCGGCCGAGCGAGGACTTGCGAAGCTCCTCCTCGTACTGCTTGGGCGCATTTGCCGCGATCCAGGCGCGAGCCGTGGCGCGAAATTCGGCTTCTTGCAGAGTGTCGTCGAAGTTCATGGCGTTGCCTTTCGCCTACGCCGCGTTCTTCTTGCGCATGCGGTCGATCAACTGGTCTTCCCAATAGGACAGGCTGCCGAGCCCGAGCGCCATCGCGTTGGCGCGGCGGTAGTACATGTGGCAGTCGAACTCCCAGGTGAAACCCATGCCGCCGTGAACCTGGATGTTGTTCTTGGCGCAGTGCTGGAACGCCTGCGTCGCGCTGATGCGGGCCGCGGCGGCGGCTTCCGGCAGCTCCGCGGCGTTGGTCGAGAGCGCCCAGGCGCCGTAATAGCTGTTGGAACGCGCCAGCGTCGCCGACACGTACATGTCCGCCAGCATGTGCTTGACGGCCTGGAACGAGCCGATCTGTCGCCCGAAGGCGATGCGGTCGAGCGCGTAGTCGCGGCCCATCTCCAGCGCGCGGTCGGAGCCGCCCACCTGCTCGAATGCGCAGAGCACCGCGGCGCGATCGAGCACTTGAGTCAAGATGCTCCAGCCTTCGCCGGCCGCGCCCAGCGGCTCGGCCTTGCAATCCCTGAAAGTGATCTCGGCCTGTCCGCGGGTCGGATCGAGATTGGTCAGGCTTTTCACCTCGACTCCGCCGGCCCTGAGATCGACAATGAACAAGGAGATGTCGCCGTCGCGCCCGCTCGATCCCGTGCGTGCCGCGACCACCGCGAAGTCCGCGATCGCGCCGTCGGCGACCGGCTTCTTGACACCGTTGAGCATGCCATTCGCAGCCGTCAGCTTGATGGTCTTCGGTGACGGATTGCCTTTTCCCTCGAACAGCGCCAGCGTTCCGATCGCCTCGCCCGAGGCAATCGCCGGCAACCATTTCTTCTTCTGCGCGTCACTGCCGGCGATCAGCAGCGCCTCGGCAGCCAGATAGACGGTGGAGGAAAACGGCACCGGCGCGTTCGCCCGGCCCATTTCTTCGGCGATCACGCAAAGTTCGAGATGACCGGCGCCCGCGCCGCCGAATTCCTCCGGGATTGCGACACCGAGAAAACCCATCTCGGCGAGGCCTTTCCACAGGTCCTTGTCGTACGGCGCCTTGCCGTCGAGAACTGCGCGCACCGCCTTCGGTGGGCACTTCTCGGTGAGGAATTTGCGCGCCTGGTCGCGGAGCTGCTTCTGGTCGTCGGAGAAATCGAAGTTCATGGCGCGTACCCGTGTTGATGATGTCGATTACTTGAGAATGATGACGTCCCGATCAGGATTCTCCGCATAAAGGCGCTCCACCAGCCCGGCGCGGCGCTCCAGGCCGGCGCGCTGGTTGATGTAACCCTTGTCGGTGAGCTCGTTACCGTCGATCGATGGCGGTTCCGCCATCAGCATGGCGCGCGCGATGATACGGCTGCTGGCGCCTTCGCACTCCTTGTTGTGAGCCTCCAGCCCGCGCCTGAAGCAAGCGATCACCTCGGGATGCTTCACTGCATCCTCGAAGCTGAGATCGGGATTGCCGACGAGCTGGCGGCAGGCATGCAGGTTCGGCCACGCCAGCAGGCCGATGAAGGCACGATCCTGCCCCGCGACCAGCGCGTCATGCACGACGGGCGTCGCGGCGGCGATCGCATCCGTACGGAGCGAACCGACATGGACGAAGGTGCCGGTGGTCAGCTTGAAATCCTCGACGACGCGCCCGGCAAAGATGATGCCCTTCACCGGATCGGTGTCGTCGACGAAGATTCCGGCGTCGCCGATGCAATAAAAGCCTTCCTCGTCGAACATCTTCTTCGTCAGGTCAGGCTGGCCGAAATAGCCCGGCGTGACGTTGACGCCGCGCAGACGCAGCTCGTATTTCGAGCCGCAGGGCACCATCTTCAACTCGACGCCGGGGAACGGCAGGCCGATCAGGCCGACGCGTTCGGTGTCCCAATAGGTACCGGTCGATGTCGGCGCGGTCTCGGTCGAGCCCCACCCGGTGTAGAACACGATGCGCTCACCGGTGGTCTTCACGGCGAGGGCCTGCATGCGGTCGTAGAGATCATCCGGCAGTCGCGCGCCGCCATAAGCCATGATCGAGAGGTTCTTGAAGAAGGATCGGCACAGCGCGTCGTCCTTTTCCATGGCGGCGGCGAGCGCGGCATAGCCCGCGGGGACGTTGGCGTAATAGGTCGGCGAGATCTCGCGCAGATTGCGCAGCGTCTCATCGAACTGGCCCGGCATCGGCCGGCCGTCATCGATATAGAGCGTGCCGCCATCGACCAGGATCGGATGGAACGCCGCATTGCCGCCCATGGTGTGGTTCCAGGGCATCCAGTCCAGCATGGTCGAGATCGGACCGCCGGGATCGCGCGGCCGTACCTGCATCATCATCGCCGCATTGGCGCACATCATCGCTTGCGTGTTGATGACGGCCTTGGGCATGCCGGTCGAACCTGACGTGAACAGCAGTTTGCCGACGGTCTCAGGCGTGATCTTCGCGATCGACGCTTCGACATCGGCGGTCACGGCTGTCGCCGCGAGCTCGGCGAAGCTGACGCTCTCGATACCCTCGCAGGGCCGCGAGACGTGAACGACGGTGACGCCGGTGAGATCGAGCGCTTTCAGCGCCTTCTCGAAGGTTGGGCCGTCCTGCACCATCACCACGCCGGGCTTGATGAGGTCGAACAGGTATTTCAGCTTGACGTGATCATGGCTCATCAATGAGTAGGCCGGCGAGACCGGCGCGGCAGGGACGCGCGCCTGCATCGCGGCCTGCGTCATCAACGCGTGCTCGATCGAATTGCCGGAGAGGATCGCGACCGGGCGGCCATCGAGCGCGAGATTGAGCAGGCCTTGCGTCAGCGCATCCACGGTGCGCTTGGCTTCGCCATAGGACAATTTGCGCCATTCGCGGTTCGGGCCACCGCGCTGGGCAAGCCAGATCCGCTCTGGCGCTTCCTTCGCCCATTTTGCCAGCGAAGCCGGAATATGCTTCTCGTAGGTCTGCAGCGGGATGCGCGACTTCAGCACCACCGTGCCGTCGTCGCGGCGCTCGACGTCGATGTCGCGCGCAAGCCACTTGACCTTGCGAAAGGTGGGTTTCGTCATCACCGCCGCCGCGCTTCCACTCATAGTGCGTCTCCCGGAATTTCTCGTCCTTTACGGATCTTCATTGTCAGCGCCTGATATAGACAGGCTTTCGCTTCTCAAGGAAGGCCCTGATGCCTTCCGAAAATTCCTCGGAGCGGCTGCACAGGACCTGGTTGCGATCCTCCATCGCGATTACGGCTTCCAGCGATCCGGCATCGACGCTCATGTTGAGACATTCTTTGGACAGGCGTAGGCCCACGGGCGAGGCCGTGATCATCGCGTCGACATAGGGTTCGGCGGCCTCAGCGAGCTTGTCCTCGTCGACGACCTCGGAGACCAGCCCGACCGCGAGTGCGCGTTCGGCCCCGATGAAGCGTCCGGTGAGGATCAGCTCCGATGCCACGGAGACACCGACAAGGCGTGGCAGGAAATAGCTGGTGCCAATGTCGCAGCCGCCAAGGCCGAGCTTGATGAAGGCGCAGTTCATCCGCGCCGATCTCGTCGCGATGCGGATATCGGAGGCGAGCGCGAGTGCAAAGCCGCCGCCGGCGGCCGCGCCCTGTACCAGCGCGAGGATCGGCTGCGGACAGCGCCGCATCAGCATCACGATGTCGGCGATGCGTCGCTGCGAATCCAGCGACTCGGTGACATCAGGCGGCTCCTGCTGCCCGGCACGACGCTGCATTGCAGCCTTGAGGTCGAGGCCCGCACAGAAATTCTTGCCAGCGCCCTTCAGCACCACGACGCGCGTGTCGCGGTTGCGCTGGAGGCCCTGGAAGTAGACATTGAGCGCGTCGATCAGCGCAGGATCGAGCGCGTTGAGGTGTTCCGGACGATTGAGCGTCACGGTATCGACGCCGTCATTGTGCTCGATCAGCAGCAGTTGGGACATGCGCGCGACTTCCTTCATCCGCAACGATGGTGCCGATTACTGCGCCCTCTCCCCTTGTGGGAGAGGGCATGTACGTCACGCGCCGCGCATTCGCTCGGGTGAGGGGTCTGCCTCCACAGGTGAGATCGTGGAGAGAACCCCTCATCCGGCGCGCTCAGGAGCGCGCCACCTTCTCCCACAAGGAGAGAAGGAAAAAGAGCTCTACCGCGGCGCCATGCGGATCGCGCCGTCGAGGCGAATGGTTTCGCCATTGAGCATTGGGTTCTCGACGATGTGCACGGCCAGCGACCCGTATTCATTGGCGTCGCCGAGACGCGCGGGATGCGGCACCTGGGCACCGAGGCTCTTGCGGGCCTCTTCGTTCAAGCCCATCAGCAGCGGCGTCAGAAATAGCCCGGGGGCGATGGTGTTGACGCGGATCTTCTGGCTCGCGAGGTCGCGCGCGGCCGGCAGCGTGAGACCGACGACGCCGCCCTTCGACGCTGCATAGGCGATCTGGCCGATCTGGCCTTCGTAAGCCGCGACCGAAGCAGTGTTGACGATGACGCCGCGCTCTTCACCGACCGGCTCGATCGTGACCAAGCGCTCGGCGAACAGACGCAGGCAGTTGAACGTGCCGATCAAATTGACGTTGATGATGCGCGCGAACTTTTCCAGCGGGTAGACTCCATCGCGGCCGACGATGCGCTGCGAGCCGCCGATGCCGGCGCAGTTCATCAGCACGCGCGCGACGCCGTGCGCGGCTTCCGCATTGGCGATCGCCGCCTTGATCTGCTCCTCGCTGGTGACGTCGGCATGAAGCGCGATGCCCTTCACTTCGGCGGCGACCTTCTCGGCGTTTTCCTTGCTCTGGTCGATCACGCCGATCTTGGCGCCCTTGGCGGCCATGGCGCGGGCGGTCGCGGCACCAAGGCCCGACCCGCCGCCGGTGATGAGAACGGCTACGTCTTTCAACTGCATCGCTTGTACCTTTCCTCGAACCTTTTCCTTGGGCGTTTCTTCTCTAGACTTCTGCGTTCTGGCCGGATCATCCGGCCGCGGCGGCTTCCTCGATATTCGTGAGAATGCCGCCGCAGATCAGCGTTTCCATGTGCTTGATATATTGCCGGCAGACGTCGTCGGTGACCGGGCCGACGCCGGTCGCGCGTGACATCGCGTGCCGGCCGAAGAACAAATGATCGCAGGCGCCGATCAGGCTGGTGTAGAACAGCACGGGATCGGTGGCGCGGAATTCGCCCTGACTGACACCTTCGGCGAGCAGGCGGCGATGGAAATCCAGCAGCGGTGCGACGAAGAATTTCGAGACTTCGTCCGCGGAGCCCGCGACGCTCTCGTGCAGCAGATAGTGAATCAACCGGTTCATGTAGGGAAACCGGTGATAGGCGCGGATGATGCCGCCGATGTGCAGCTTCAGCTTCGCGGTCGGCGTGATCGGCTGCGCCAGCAGATATTCCAGGTTGGACAGTTCCGTTCCTGCGTCGCGCTCGAGCAGCGCCAGCAGCAGGCCGTCCTTGTTGCCGAAGTGATATTTGACCAGCGCGGCGTTGGCGCCGGACTTCTGGGCGATGTCGCTCAGGGAAATCTCGATCGAGGAGCGTTCGATCATCAGCTCGCTCGCGGCCACGAGCAATTTCTCTGCCGTGGAATTCTTTCCGCTGGGGAGCCTGTTCGGTACGCTGGTAGTCACGGAGATCCCGGATTTTGGCGGAAGAGCGGCCGCAGATAAGCCCAAGCAGCGCCTCCCCACAAGAGTTAATTGATCGATTGACTAAACAACCGGTCGCCCCTTAAATCCCGCCCCGACAACCAACCGTTCAAAATAATCCAGGGAGAAACCGACATGGCCGAGGCTTATATCGTCGCCGCTGCGCGTACCGCCGGTGGGCGCAAGGGGGGCCGCCTCGCCGGATGGCATCCGGCCGATCTCGCCGCGAAGGTGCTGGACGAGTTGGTCGACCGCACCAAGGTCGATCCCGCGCTGGTCGAGGATGTGATCATGGGCTGCGTCATGCAGGTCGGCGAGCAGTCCAACAACGTGGCGCGCAACGCCATCATGGCCTCGAAACTGCCGGAGAGCGTGCCGGGCACCTCGATCGACCGCCAATGCGGCTCGTCGCAGCAGGCGCTGCATTTTGCTGCGCAGGCCGTTATGTCGGGCGCGATGGACGTGGTGATCGCCGCCGGCGTGGAATCGATGACGCGCGTGCCGATGGGCCTGTCGTCGCAGCTTCCCGCCAAGAACGGCTTTGGCAATTACAAGAGCCCGGGTATCGAGCAGCGTTATCCCAACATCGTGTTCAGCCAGTTCACCGGCGCCGAGATGATGGCCGAGAAGTACGGCCTCTCCAAGGATGAGCTCGACGAGTACTCCTACAACAGTCATCAGCGCGCGATCGCGGCGACGCAGGCCGGCCGTTTCAAGACGGAGATCGTGCCGCTTGAGATCACCCGCGCCGACGGCTCCAAGGACACCCACCACATCGACGAGGGCATCCGCTTCGACGCCACACTCGACGGCATCAAGGGCGTCAAGCTGATCGCCGAGAATGGCAAGCTCTCCGCGGCCAGCGCCAGCCAGATCTGCGACGGCGCTTCCGGCGTGATGGTGGTGAACGAGCGTGGCCTGAAGCAGCTCGGCGTGAAGCCGCTGGCGCGCGTCCACCACATGACCATGATGGGTGGCGATCCCGTGATCATGCTCGACGCACCGCTGCACGCCACCAAGCGCGCGCTGGAGAAGGCCGGCATGGCGATCGACGACATCGACCTGTTCGAGGTCAACGAGGCCTTTGCCTCGGTGCCGACCGCGTGGCTGAAGACCACCGGCGCCGATTCGGAACGTCTCAATGTCAATGGCGGCGCCATCGCGCTCGGCCATCCGCTCGGCGGCTCCGGCACCAAGCTGATGACGACGCTGGTGCATGCCTTGCATCAGCGCGGCAAACGCTATGGCCTGCAGACCATGTGCGAAGGCGGCGGCATGGCGAATGTGACGATCGTGGAGCGGCTGTAAGCCCTCTCGTGTCCCGGACGCGCTGCAGCGTGAAACGCTGCGGCGCAGAGCCGGGACCCATGCCTCACAATGGACCCCGGATATCCGGGGAACGTTACTCCCAGCCGCGTAAACAGAGACATGACACACCCCTCCATCCACGCCCGCGCCACACCCGACAAGATCGCCTATCAAATGGCCGGGACCGGCAAGGCGATTACCTATCGCGAGCTCGACGAGCTCTCGAACCAGGGCGCGCACCTGTTCCGCTCGCTCGGGCTGAAGGCCGGCGACCACATCGCGCTGCTGATGGAGAACCGCCTCGCCTTTATGGAGATCTGCTGGGCTGCGCAACGCAGCGGGCTCTATTACACCGCGATCAGCCGCTATTTAAAGCAGGACGAGATCGACTACATCATCGCCGATTGCGGCGCCAAGGTCGTGATCACGACACCGAAATGTGCCGACCAGATCAAGACGCTGATCAAGGGTGCGCCCGGCGAGCCGGTCTTCTACATGATGGACGAGCCGCAAGCCGGCTTCCGCTCCTACGACAGGGAAGCCGCCGCACAGCCGACAACGCCGATCGCCGACGAGGTTGCCGGCTATGACATGCTGTATTCGTCGGGCACCACGGGCCGGCCCAAGGGTATCAAGAAGGCTTTCGAGGGCAAGCCGATCGACGAGCCGAACGCGTTTCTGCGCGTGCTCTGCGCCAGCATGTGCGGCATGAACGCCGAGACTATTTATCTCTCACCGGCACCGCTCTATCACGCCGCTCCCTTGCGCTTCAACATGATGGCGGTCCTGCTCGGCGGCACCTCCATCATCATGGAGCACTTTGACGCCGAAGATTTCCTGAAACTGGTCGAAAAGTACAAGGTGACCCAGGCGCAGCTGGTGCCGACCATGTTCGTGCGCATGCTGAGGCTGCCGAACGAGGTCCGTAACCGCTACGAAGTCTCGACATTGAAGGGCGCGATCCACGCCGCCGCCCCCTGCCCGGTCGAGGTCAAGGCCAAGATGATCGAATGGTGGGGGCCGATCCTGATCGAATATTACGCGGGCTCCGAAGGCAACGGCGTCACCGTCTGCAACTCGAAAGAATGGCTGGAGCACCGCGGCAGCGTCGGCCGCGCCGTGGTCGGCAACATCAAGATTCTGGACGAGAACGACGCGGAGCAGCCGACGGGCGAAATCGGCACGGTCTATTTCGCCGACGCGCCGGTTTTCGCCTATCACAACGATCCCGAGAAGACGAAGAAGGCCTATAACGCAAAAGGCTGGTCGACGCTCGGCGACGTCGGCTATCTCGATAGAGATGGCTTTCTCTTTCTCACCGACCGCAAGTCCTACATGATCATCTCGGGCGGCGTGAACATCTACCCGCAGGAGACCGAGGACGTGCTCATCACCCACCCCGAGGTCGCCGACGTCGCCGTGTTCGGTGTGCCGAACGAGGAGATGGGCGAAGAGGTCAAGGCGGTGGTGCAGCCGCACGATCCCAAGCGCGCCGGCAAGGAGCTCGAGGCCGACCTGATCGCCTACTGCAGGAGCCGCCTCTCGACGATCAAATGCCCACGCTCGATCGATTTCGAGGCCGAGCTGCCGCGCACGCCAACCGGCAAGCTGGTGAAGCGGCATTTGCGCGATAAATATTGGCCGAAGACGGCGGCGAAGATCTAGCCCGCGGCGTCATCGCCTCAATCGAACAAGCTCGGCGTGTGGTTCACCAGCGCGCCTTCGATCTCCAGCATCTTCAGCTTCGTCACCACGCCGCCATTCGCGGAGAAGCCGCCGGGCTTGTTGCCGGCCGCCAGCACGCGATGGCAGGGCACGACGATCGGGCACGGGTTGCGGCCGAGCGCCTGGCCCACGTCGCGCGACAGCTCGACACCGCCCAGTTGCTTGGCGATGTCGCCATAGGTGACGGTCTTGCCCGGCGGAATGGTGCGGGCGATGGCGTAGACGCCGCGGTTGAAGTCGGGCACGCCGTCGAGATCGAGCGGGATGTCGGTGAGGGCATCCGGCTCGCCCGCGAGCAGTTTTGTGATGCGGTCGATCGCCTGCTGTACTTCGGCGGTCGGCGCGGCTTCGCTGGCATCGGCATGGCGCTGGCTGATGCGGGTGCGGATCTTCTGCTCACCGCCCATCGGCAGTTGCGTGCCGTTGATGCCGCGCGGACCCCAGGCAATGGCGCAAAGGCCGATCTTGCTGTCGAACAGGGCAAAATGCTGGTCGGTCATAACTTGGTCCTTGGCTTGCGTTCCCCTCGCATGCCCCAATGTGAACTGAGCTCAAATCTAGACTTGGAAATAGTTGCGATCCACCCGGTTTCCGGGAATCTTGCACAGGAGTTCCGCCTTCCCTGTTTGCGAGCCCAGAATGCAAAGCCTCCACGTCAACGGATACGACATGCCCTATCTCGACGTGGGCGAAGACCGAGGGCGGCCGCCGCTGGTCTGCGTGCATGGTTCGCTCAACGACTTTCGTGTCTGGGGCTGCGTGCTCGGTCCGCTGTCCCAGCGGCACCGGCTGATGGCCGTCAGCCTGCGGCACTTCTTCCCCGATCGCTGGGATGGCGTTGGCGACACCTATTCGATCGCCCAGCATGTCGACGACGTCATCGCCTTCATCGAGGAACTCGACCTCGGCCCGGTTGATTTGATGGGCCATTCCCGCGGCGGGCACATCTGCTTCCGCGTGGCGCAGCGGCGGCCGGACCTGCTCCGGCGGCTGGTGCTGGCCGAGCCCGGCGGGGAGCTCGACGCGAGCCTCGATCCAGACTATGCCGGCGGCCCCTCGCCGTTGCTGGCGCGGTTCACGGCCTCGGCCGAGAAGATCGCGGCCGGCGACATCGACGGCGGCCTTGCAGTCTTCGTCGACACGCTGGAAGGGCCCGGCACCTGGCCGCGGCTGCCGGCCCTGGTGAAGCAGAATCTGCGTGACAACGCCTTCACGCTGATCGGCCAGGTCCGCGACAACCGCCCGCCGTTCTCGAAGGCCGACGCGGAGTCCATCAGGATGCCGACGCTGTTCATCCTGGGCGCGCGGACCAAGGGCCTGCTGCCGAAAGTGCTGCATGCGCTCGCGGCGCATGTGCCGTATTCCAGGACGGCGGTCATCCCAAACGCAACGCACCCGATGTTCGAGCAGGCGCCGCAGAAATTCTCCGAACTGGTGCTGGATTTTCTGGCGGGCTGATCATGCAGACACTTCGCGTCAATGGTTACGACATGGCCTATCTCGAAGTGGGCGAGGGGCCGCCGCTGGTCTGCGTGCACGGCACGCTCGGCGATTTCCGCACCTGGTACTCCGTGCTCGGTCCGCTGTCGAAATCGCATCGCGTGATCTCGGTCAGCCTGCGGCATTTCTTTCCCGAACATTGGGATGCCGTCGGCGACGATTACAAGATGGCCCAGCACGTCGCTGACGTGATCGCTTTCATCGAGCAGGTCGAACCCGCGCCGGTCGATCTGATGGGCCATTCGCGCGGCGGCCACATCGCCTTTCGTGTGGCGCAGTCGCGGCCCGATCTGTTGCGAAAGCTGGTGCTGGCAGAACCCGGCGGTGATCTCGATGCGAGCCTGCCGGTGCCTGCGGGCACGCCCGCGCATCCGCCGCTGGCCGCGCGCACGGCGCGCTCGGTCGAGATGATCCGCGCCGGCGACGTCGAGGGGGCGCTGCAGAACTTCTACGAAGGCATCGAAGGCGACGGGTCGTGGCGGCGCGTGCCGGCGGCGGCGAAGCAGCAATTGCGCGATAACGCGATCACCTTCCTCGGCCAGATCAACGAGCAGCGCAGGCCCTACACGCTCGCGGACGCGCAGGCGATCACGACCCCGACCCTCCTGATCGGCGGCGGGGCGACGACGGGGAGCCTGTCGGTGATGTGGCGTGTGCTGGCCGAGCACATCACCGGGGCCAAGACGGCCGTGATCCCCAACGCCGGCCACTGGATGTTCGAGCAGGCACCGCTGCAGTTCGGCGAGGCCGTGAGCGCGTTTCTGGCTGAGTAAGGGCCTCACACCTCTTTTTCTCGAAAACAACCCCATGCACAGTAGCCGGCATTAGCAATATCAATGGCTTAGAGGAGCGCAAGAATGAGGCTAGTCGCCCCCTTGGCCGCGCTTGACGCCCTTCCCCTTCTCGCCGTATCTTCGAATACGGAATTCCGTATTCCCTCTCATGGTCACGGAGCTGCCGGCGTGATCCCTCTCGACCCGCTTCCGAACTTGATCGACCAGGTCTATGCGCGGATCCTGGAGGCGATCTCCGACCGCACGCTGCAGCCCGGCCAGCGCATCCGGCAGAACGAGCTCGCCGACAGGCTCGGCGTGTCGCGCCAGCCGGTGTCGCATGCGCTGCACCTGTTGCACCGGCAGGGACTCGTCGCCGAGAGCGGCCGGCGCGGCTTTGAAGTCACCCAGCTCGATCCCGCACGCATCCGCCAGCTCTACGAGGTGCGCGGCGCGATCGATGCGCTGGCGGCACGGCTTGCCGGCGAACGCGCCGCAAGCGATGCGGTGGGACGCGCGCGGCTGGAGGCGGTGCTCGCCGCCGGGCGCGGGATCGATGGCAAGACCACGCTCGCCGAGCTGATCGCGCTCGACGTCGCGTTTCATCGCGCGATCTATCGGCTCTCCGGCAATCCCGTGATCGAGGAGACGATCACGCCGCAATGGCCGCATATGCGCCGCTCGATGGCGACGGTGCTGTCGGAGCTCGATTACCGCGGCAGCGCCTGGGCCGAGCATGCCGACATCGCCGGACACATTCTCGCGGGCGATGCGAAGGCGGCGGAACGTGCGGCGCTTGCGCACGCGCAGACGGCGGGACGGATGACTGAGGAGAGATTGAGGGCGACGGAAGAGGCGGCGGCGTAGCGACCGCCACTGCCAAGACGTGGATGGCCGGCCAAGACGAGCGACAACAAATCAAAACAGGAGGACGCGCCGTGAAACTGTCCCAGGAGCAATTGGAGTTCTTCCACCACGAGGGCTGGCTGTTCCTGCCCGAACTGTTCAGTCCGGAGGAGGTCGATCTCCTCGCGCGCGAGGCGGTCGGCATCTATGACACGAACCGGCCGGAAGTCTGGCGCGAGAAGAGCGGCGCGCCACGCACCGCCTTTGCCGCGCATCTCTACAACGAGGCGTTCGGCATTCTGGGTGCTCATCCGCGCATGATCGGCCCGGTCGAGCAGCTGTTCGGCGAGCAGGTCTACATGCACCAGTTCAAGATCAACGCGAAATCCGCCTTCACCGGCGATGTCTGGCAATGGCACCAGGATTACGGCACCTGGAAGCGCGACGACGGCATGCCCGAGCCGCGCGCGATGAACATCGCGATCTTCCTGGACGAGGTGATGCCGATCAACGGCCCGCTGATGCTGGTACCGCAGAGCCAGAACGCCGGCGACCTCAAGGCCTCGCATGACCTCGCGACGACCTCCTATCCGCTGTGGACGCTGGACGAGGAGACCGTGACGCGGCTGGTCAAGCAGGGCGGCATCGTTGCGCCGACGGGAAAGCCCGGCGGCATGCTGATGTTCCACGGCAATCTCGTGCACGGCTCGGCCGGCAACATCACGCCCTATCCGCGCAAGATCGTGTACCTGACGCTGAACGCGGTTTCGAATTACATCCGTACCCCGACGCGGCCGGAGTACATCGCGCATCGCGATTTTGCACCGATCAAGACGGTGGAGGACGACGCACTGGTGCGGCTCGCCCGTGCGCCGCGGCAGGCGGCGGAGTAGGACACTCTCGTGCCCCGGACGCAGCGCAGCGCGAAGCGGTGCGCTGCAGAGCCGGGCCCATACCACACGGATAGTTTTCTTTCTGGGTGCCGGCTCTGCGGAGTAGCGCCATAGTGCGTCGAAGACGCGCGTGAACGCGCTTATGGCGCTGCACCGCGTCCGGACCACCATACTTGATCGGGTAACAACATGAACCTCTTCCGCCTCCTCCAGGCCCGCGCTGCCGCCGGCAAGCCCGTCCGTGTGGCGCTGATCGGCGCCGGCAAATTCGGCTCGATGTTCCTGGCGCAGGTGCCGCACACGACGGGGCTGGAGGTACCCATCATCGTCGACATCGATCGCGACCGCGCGCGCGAGGCCTGCCGCACGGTGGGCTGGAGCGCCGAGCGGATCGCCGCCACCGTCTTCACCGATGATGGCGCGCGCGCCATCGCCGGCGGCGCGATGGACGTGGTGGTGGAGGCGACCGGCAATCCCGCCGTCGGCATCAAACACGCCCGCGCGGCGATCGCGGCCGGCAAGCATATCGTGATGGTCAATGTCGAGGCCGACGTGCTTGCCGGTCCGCTGCTCGCCCAGGAAGCCCGCAAGGCCGGCGTGGTCTACTCGCTCGCCTATGGCGACCAGCCGGCGCTGACCGCGGAAATGGTGGATTGGGCGCGCGCCACCGGTTTTCACGTCGTTGCCGCCGGCAAAGGCACAAAATATCTGCCGGCCTATCACGACGTGACGCCCGACAGCGTCTGGCAGCATTACGGGTTGACCGCGGGCGAGGCGCAATCGGCCGGGATGAATCCGCAGATGTTCAACTCCTTCCTCGACGGTACCAAATCGGCGATCGAGATGGCCGCGATTGCGAACGCCTGCGGACTGGACGTGCCTGCGGAGGGCCTGCTGTTTCCACCCTGCGGCGTCGACGACCTGCCGCATATCATGCGGCCGGGCAGCAAGGGCGGCGTGCTGGAGCGATCGGGCGTCGTGGAGGTGGTCTCCTCGCTCGAGCGCGATGGAAGGCCGGTGTTTCGCGATCTGCGCTGGGGCGTCTACGTCGTGCTGGAGGCGCCGAACGACTACGCCGCCGACTGCTTCAGGCAATACGGCCTCAAGACCGACGGCAGCGGACGGTACGCGGCGATGTACAAGCCCTACCATTTGATCGGCCTCGAGCTGAACATCTCGGTGCTGTCGGCCGCGCTGCGGGGCGAGCCGACCGGGCAGCCCCATGGTTTCCGCGGCGACGTCGCCGCCGTGGCAAAACGCAATCTGCGCGCCGGCGAGATGTTGGACGGCGAAGGCGGCTACACGGTGTGGGGCAAGCTGTTGCCGGCGGCCGCGAGCCTCAAGGCCGGCGCGCTGCCTATCGGGCTGGCGCATCGCGTGAGGCTGAAGCACGACGTCGCCCATGGCGAGATCGTGCGCTGGAGCGATGTCGAGTTCGACGCGGGCAACGAGACGATCAGGACGCGGAAGGCCATGGAAGCGGCGTTCATTAGCGCAGAGTAGGCCCTGTACTCATAAAATCGAGATTTATTGGTGCGGACTGAGCGATGTCCGCTGGCCGCCACATGTGCGCGACAGAGGGGCGAACATGCTCTGCTGAGTTCCGCCGCCTTCACCAGTCCATTGATTTCAGTGGCAACCATGGCAAGGTAGCTCGCGCGGCACAACCAGTTGGACGCATGATGATGGTGGGCTCGGTCGTCAATGAAGATCGGCTCGCGAAAGAAAGTTTTTCTTTTGGGCCCTTTGAATTAATCCCGGAGCGGAGACGTCTAGAAAAATCGGGTGTACCACTTCAGTTGGGCGCCCGTAGCTTGGACATCCTTACAGTTCTTGTCGAGCATGCTGGCGAAGTTGTCAGCAAGAAGACTCTGCTAGCTCGGGTTTGGGCCGGCGTCACCGTCGACGAGGGTAGCCTTAGATTTCATAGTCGTCCGTTAAGAAGGCGAATTGAGCGGGGCTGGACCGGCCAGCACGCGGCATAGTCGGACCAGGAACAGGCACAA